>PLSZ01000157.1 GCA_003164305.1 Acetobacteraceae bacterium | reverse complement strand
GAGTCCGGGTTTACGTTTATCAACCCGAACGAAAAAGGCCGCTGCGGGTGCGGCGAGAGTTTTCACGTCTGACGATCTATTTCAACGCGGCCAGCACGCCAGCCATCAACCTGCCTCGATACGCCAGGCTATCGATTAAAATGTGCTCGTCCAGAGTATGGGCTCCCGCGCCGGCGACGCCCAGACCATCCAGCGTCGGCACCCCCATCGCGCCGGTAAAATTTCCATCCGAGCCGCCACCCGAACTTTGCGGGTTGATCTGAAATCCCAGCCCATCGGCGATGCCGCGCGCCACGTCGTAAAGCGCCATGCCTTGAGGGTTTGGCTCCCACACCGGACGGGTCACGCCACGTGTCGCCTTGAATTGCACTTCGTTCGAGGACGCACGCAACGCCAGCATCGCCGCGACACCGCGATCGAGATCCTCCTGACGTTTGGCCATGCTCAATGCCTCACCGGTGCACGTGGTCGTTACGCAATTCACCCATTGACCACCGTGAATGACGCCGACGCTGAAGGTGCAGTCGGCGGTCGTCATATCCTCGATCTCGACGACCTTGCGGGCCATTTCCCGGATCGCGGAGCGGCCCTCGGACAGCCGAGCCCCCGCGTGACTCGGCACGCCGGTCGCTTCCAGGTTAAATCGCGCGATGGCGTAACGGCCGGTGACCACGCCGCCATCGGGGCGCGCCGGTTCCGGGATCAGAACGTATTTATGACGTGACGCTTCGGCCTCGATCAGATCGCGGGTCGAGGGACTGCCAACTTCCTCATCGCTTGTCAGCAACACGGTGACCGGCAGTTTCGTTCCGACATCGGCACGGGACATCTGACGAATCGCCTCCAGCGCCAGGTAATCGCCGCCCTTCATATCCAGGATGCCGGGTCCCCAGGCTTTGTTGCCCTCGCGGCGAAACGGTAATTTTTGAATCGTACCGATCGGATGCACCGTGTCCAGATGGCCCATCACCAGAATGCCCGGCACATGCGGGGTCGCGTGCGGGAACGTCGCGCGGACGCAGTCCCCAAAACCCATGCGGCCGGCGATGCGTTCGACGCGCGCGCCGGCGACGATCAGCGCGCGGCTGGCGATGTCCATCATGCGGTTGACGGCGGCGGCGGCGTAGGTCGGGCTTTCGCACTCGATCCATTCGCGCAGGCCGGCCAGCATCGCCTCGGCGTCGAAGGGCAATTGGTTGGGGTTCATGGGCTCGCGTTCCCTGCTCAGCCACCCGTCATTGGCACGAAGTCGCGGCGGGCCGCCAGTCGCCGGGCGATTTCATGTCGGCCAGAATCGCCGCCCGCGACCCTTCGATGGCGGAGTTCAACGCGTCCGCCGCGCGCGGCCCCCCTCGCGCGTGAGAGTCATGGAACGTCCGGCCAAGCATCAGCACCGCGTCGGTGGACACCGTCGTCACCGGCTCCGGCCCGCCGAAATCCAGCGCGGTCAGCCGGTACACGCAGTGGCCGTTTCCGTCACCTATACGAAACAACTCCGGCGGCGGGCGGACATCGATGAAATTGTAAAGCGGCTTGCCGCGCGCATCGACGCGCAGGCGCACTCGGTCGATCAGGTCGTCCGTCAGCGGCGCCATGGTGAAGAACCCGTCGATCGTTCCATCGTCGATCTGTTCAGACGCGTTGGCCAACTCATCGCCGGTCACGGTCATGGCCTCCTCCCACCGCGGATTGGCGCGCAACAGAAATCCAAGCGTCGCCTGGCCGGCGGAGGCATCCTCGCCGGCCGCGATCGTCGCGAGCCGCCCGTCGCGCGTCAGGTCGTCGAACTGACGGAACGGCGCGCCGGCTTTGACCACCAACAGCGCGTAAAGTGGATACAAAGCGGGTCCGACGATGTCGTAACGGCCCTGACAGTCGGGTTGGCGGGAAAGTCGCGCGATCGCGTCGCGTGGCGCGATGGCGGCCGCGACCTGACCGGCGCAAACGACCGAAGCGGTGTCGAGCGCCCCGCCTCTTTGCACGGCTTGCAGGTTCAACCCGGCCTGCCCGGTGCGAGCCGCGATCTTTGGCAGCACTTTGGCGCATGTTGGGTCGAACAACTCGCCGCAGGCGACGGTCAATGTCAGCGGCGTGTAGGCGGCGGTGTTCTGGGCGTGCACGGCGGGGGTGAACGCGAGGACGGCGACCAGCAAGGCGAAACGGCGCTTCATTGTCGGCTTCTCCGAACTCCCCGGCCCGTCAGCCTGACATGACCGCGAAAATAGCGCTCGCGTCCCGATGGCCTACCCCAACCGCTCCCGCGCTTCGGTCGCCAACCGGTCGGCCCGCTCGTTCATTACGTCGCCATTGTGGCCGCGCACCCATTTCCACTCGACTTTGTGAGGCTTTTCCGCGGCGAGCAGGCGTTGCCACAGGTCCATGTTCTTTACCGGATCGCCCGCCGCGCCCCGCCAGTTCTTACGGACCCAGCCGGTCATCCACCGCGTGATGCCGTTCTTCACGTACTCGCTGTCAGTATACACCACCACCTGACTGGGCTTTTTCAACGCTTCCAGCGCCGAGGCCGCGGCCGTCAGTTCCATTCGGTTGTTGGTGGTCGCGCGGTCGCCGCCGGTCAGTTCCTTCTCCACGTCCCGGAACCGCAGGATCGCGGCCCACCCTCCTGGGCCTGGATTGGGCCTGCAGCCACCGTCGGTCCAGATTTCGACGCGTTCCTCAGAGTCCATAGGCGTGCTCATCCCTCGCCCAGCGATGGAAACGTAAGCGCCGGAGGTATTCCATGGGGTCTTTGCGGGTGACCATGGCGCCATCCGGCGTGTTCACCCAGTCGAACAGACGGGTCAGCAGGAAGCGGATCGCGGCGCCCCGGCACAGGACCGGCAGCGCGGCGCGCTCCGCCAACGACAGCGGCCGGATCGTTTCATAGCCGCGCAGCAGCGCTCTACCCTTCGTGACATTGAAGGAAAAGTCGGCCTCGAAGCACCACGCATTGAGGCAGACGGCGACATCGTAGGCCAGGAAATCGGTGGCCGCGAAGTAAAAGTCGATCAGCCCGGACAGATGATCGTCGAGGAAGAAGACGTTGTCGGGGAAGAGGTCGGCGTGGATGTGGCCCTCGGGCAGGACGACGGGCCAGCCGGCCAGGATCTCGGTCAGCGCGGTATCCAGTTCGGCGGCGAGGTTCGGCTGCACTTCGTCGGCCCTCGCCCGGCATCGGTCCAGCAGCGGCCGCCAGCCGTGCGCGCCCAGTGTGTTTTCCCGCTTCGGCAGGTAATCGGCGCCGGCGAGGTGCAGCGCCGCCAACGCGCCGCCGACCGGGCCGCAGTGCTCGACCCGCACACGGCGCGGCCAGACGCCGGGCAGGAAGGTGGTGATCGCGGCGTGGCGGCCGGACAGCACACGCAACGCCTCTCCGTCACGGGCGCGGACGGGCCGCGGACAGGTTATGGTGCGAGCCAGATGCTCCATCAGGCCGAGGAACCAGGGCAGATCGGCGGGATCGACGCGCTTCTCATACAGCGTCAGGATAAAATCGCCCCGCGTCGTCCTGAGCGAATAGTTGGAGTTCTCAACACCCTCGGCGATGCCGCGGAACGCGACGATCGAGCCGATGTCATATTCGGTCAGGAAGAGTTCCAGCGCCTCATCGGTGACTTCGGTGTAAACGGCCATCGGCGCGGACGCTCAGTGCGTCCAGTTTTCATTCCGGCGATAGCTGAAGTTGTCGGCGTAGGCCTTGATCTTGAGCCGGCGTTCCCGAGGGATTTCCAGGTCGTAGGGGATGGCGTTGCGCTCGGCGTAGGCGATGGCCTCTTCCTTGGTCGGAAAATACAGGAAGACCTGCGATTGCGTGTCGCCGCCGCCGATCCAGCCCATCAGGCGATCGGCGCGCTCGGGTGCGTCGGAGTCGGTGTGCAGGACCCACTCGCGGCCGGCGCGGCCGGATTGCATGGCGGACTTGGGCGGCAGATAGATTCGGGCCCGCATGGAAACTCTCTCCAACAGCAAATGGTCGGGGCGGCGGGACTCGAACCCACGACCTCCTGTACCCAAAACAGGCGCGCTACCAGGCTGCGCCACACCCCGACGGAACGGCCACAACCTATGGAGCGAGACGCGCCGAAGCAAGGGCCGCGATCGTTCTCTGGGCGGCAATCGGTTGGAACGTGGTGGGCGCGCGCCCGGAGATCCTCCCCTAGGCATCAGGATAAGCACCGGGAGAAGTCGCGGTGACCCCCACTCGTCATTATGCTCGGGCTCGCGACCCGGGCATCCGTGGAAGCGCCCGTGCGTCGAAACGAGGCTACGGTGCCTGATGCGAGCGATCCTCGGCTCAAGGCCGAGGATGACGGGAAGGCGGGCGAGGACGGCGGAAGGCGGCCCAAGGATGAGAGTAAGGCGACGATGCCGCGCTGCTGGGGCTGATGGGGCTTCCCCTGGCACTGTCCCGGCGGGATTGCCCCCCGCCTCCGCATCGGCGAATGATGGATGAAAGCCAAGGAGGAAATGGTCATGCAGGTCACCGCCGCCGTATTTCGGGAAGTGCATCAACCGCTGACGATCGAGACCGTGGATCTCGACCGCCCGCGCGGCCGCGAGGTGCTGGTCCGCACCGTCGCCACCGGCGTCTGCCACAGCGATCTGCACGTCGTGGACGGTCTGGGCCGGTTCAGCCTCGACCGACCGTTCGTGCTGGGGCACGAGGGCGCCGGCGTGGTGGAGGCGACCGGCGACGACGTCACCGCGGTGCGCACGGGCGACCATGTCGTGGCCTGCCTGTCCGGCTTTTGCGGCACCTGTCCGCAATGCCTCAGCGGCCACCCCAACGTGTGCACCGGAGGCATCGTCGGCCGCGAGGGGCGCGTGTCGCAAAACGGCATGCCGTTCCAGGTGTTCGCGAATATCGGCAGTTATGCCTCGCACATGCTGCTGCACGAGAACTCGCTGGTGCGGATCGATCCCGACTTGCCGCTGGATCGCGCGGCGCTGGTCGGCTGCGGCGTGCTGACCGGCGTCGGCGCGGCCCTGCGCAGCAGCGGGTTGCAGGCTGGGCAAACGGTCGCGGTGTTTGGGTGCGGCGGCGTGGGATTGTCGATCGTTCAGGGCGCTCGCATCGGCGGGGCGCGGCAGATCATCGCGGTCGATCAGTTCGACTCCAAACTGGACATGGCGAAGGCCGTGGGCGCCACCCATTTTGTTAACACGACCCAGGACGACGCGGTGAAGGCCGTGCGCGGGCTGACCAAGGGTCTGGGCGTCGATCACGCGTTCGAGGCGGTGGGACTGGCGATTTTGTGTCGCCAGGCCATCGAGAGCCTCGCCGTGCGGGGGACCGCGACCATTGTCGGCGTGCTGCCGCCGGACGCCGAAATCGCGTTCCCGTGGCTGGCGATCAGGCCGGAATGCAAGGTGCAGACGTCGCGGATGGGATCGAACCAGTTCCGCACCGATATTCCGAATTATCTGGAGTTTTACCGGCAGGGGCGGTTGGACCTGGACTCTATGATTTCGCGGCGGGGGGTATTGGGGGACATCAATGACGCGTTCCGCGCGATGAAGGCCGGGGAAGTGGCACGGTCGGTGCTGATGTTCGAGTGACCGGGCTTTCGGTGGAACCGCGCCATTCCGTATCGGCCCGTCTCAAAGTTTTCATAAGGTAGGAATATTGCGCGGCCGTGCGGCTTGTGAAAAACTGTCATCGTGATCGGCCGTCCACGCTGATCCCGGGGGGACCCGCTGCAGGCCTGGTGGAGTCGTGACTACGCCGTGCCGGTTCCGACCGGACAGCAACGATCCGAAACAGGCTTCTGAAAAGGCTGCCTCGTCACATCGCGGCGATCATCGATCTGTTCCCCGACTTCGCCATCATGCCCACGCCCGGTGTCGCTCCGCCATGGGAAATCCGGGGCGCCGCTTCGCTGGTGCTGGCGAGCGCGCAACCCGCGGCGGCACGCCAGGCGGTGGCGCCGCGAATGGACACCTCAGCCCGTCCGTGGTCACGGGGTCCGCGGTCGCAAGTCAGGTAAGCGCGAAAAGGCGGGCGAACGGCAACGCCGCCGCGGGGTGTCCGCGGCGGAATGAGCCCGCGCCGCCAGGCGTGCTGACGATCGCCCCGCCGGCGACCGTCACGATCGGCGTATCACGGCTGGAAGCCGGGTTCACCTGACGCCCGGAATGACGGGCGTCTCATTTGCCTGGACCAACGATCAGCGGGCGTTATGCTGCCAGCGACGGCGAGCGGAGCGGCCCAAAGGCGCCCCCGCCGCGCGCGGCGGCATCGCGGAACGGGCAGGGGGATCGCATGGGTCTGATCATTTCAGGAACGACAATCACCGGTATCACGCTGACCGCCGTCAATGACCCGGTCTCGGTCACACCGACGGGATACCTCAACGCCAATGCCGTGAACGCCATTTACGGGCCCGCCGGCACGACGTGGTACATCACCAACGCGGGCCTGATCGCGGGCGATGACGAGACCGCCATTTCGCTGAAGTCCGCCGGAACCATCACCAATCTGGCGATCGGCCGCATCTTCGGGGGCAATTACGGCATAGACGTTCACGGCGCCGTCGTAAGCGTCGCCAACGCGGGTCTGATCCACGGCATCTTTTATGGCGTCCGGCTGACGGATGGCGGCGTCATCAGCAATGCGAGCACTGGCACGATCGTCGCGGAGGTGCACGGCCTTCTCATCGGCGGCGCCGCCGGGTCCCTGTGGAATGAAGGTTTCGTCGGCGGAACCATCAACGTCGGCGACACCACCTATGGCCTCAGATTCACCGATGGAGGCAATGTCACCAACCTGAGCATCGGCACGATCGGCGCGGCGGATATCGGGCTTGAGATCACCGGCGGCGGGGGGACCATCATCAGCGCGGGCCAGGTCTCGGGCACGTCCGAATACGGCGTCTGGCTCAATGACGGTGGCCGCGTCACCAATCAGAGCCTCGGCGCGATTTCCGGCGGGCGGGATGGGATACACGTCACCGGGGCCGCGGGAACAGTGAGCAACGCGGGAGTCGTCTCGGGGGCCGGCACCTATGGCGTGAAGATCATCCTTTCCGGCAGCGTAAGTAACTTAAGCGGCGGCTCGATCTCGGGCGGGAAGGGAGGGATATACTTCGGCGCCGCCGGGACCGTGACAAACGCCGGCGTCATCTCGGGAGCCGGCACTTACGGGATCAATATCCTCCAGGCCGGCAGCATCGCCAATCAAAGCAACGCCACGATCGGCGGCGCGAAAGGCGGACTCTACATTGGGTCCACCGGTTTCGTTACCAATGCCGGCGGTATCCTCGGCATCAGCACGTATGGGATCAGGGTCAAGGGCAACGGCGTTGCCGTCAACACAGGCGGCGCCTCGATCAGCGGCGGGACGGATGGCGTTGACCTCGGTGGAGCGAACTCAGCCCTGACGAACGCCGGCACGATCCTGGGGACCAGCACCGACGGTGCTTTGCTGGCCGGCGGCGGGGTCGTGACCAATCAGAGCGGCGGCACGATCAGCGGAGGGTTCGCGGGCCTGGAACTGGCGGCCGCGGCAGGGACCGTGACCAACGCGGGCCTCATCACCGGGTCCAGCAATATTGGCGTCTACCTCGCCGCCGGCGGCGGCGTCAGCAACCTGAGCACAGGCGCGATCCACTCCGGCAATACCGGGATCTACGTCAATTCCACCGCTTACGTCATGAACGCGGGCATCATTTCCGCGACGGCCCGAGGCGTGGACTTCAAATCTGGCGGGCAGGTGGTCAACCTGAGCACGGGCACGATCGGGGGGCCGCTCGACGCGATCTACATCGCCGGAGGCGCCGGCACCATCACCAACGCGGGCACCATAACGGGACCGGTGGTGTTCGCGTCCGGCTTCACCAACCAGTTGCTCGTGCTTCCCGGCGCGCAGTTCGCCGGCATCGTGAACGGAAACAATGCCCCCGGGGCGACCAGCATCAGTTCGATCGAGCTGCTGTCCGAAGGCCTCACCGGCCTCGAGCCCGGCACCACCCCCGGTTTCTTTTCCGGCCTGGGCTCGCAATTCACCGGTTTCTCCCACGTCACGATCGGCAGCGGCGGCATTTGGACTTTGGGCGGATACAACACGCTCAGCGCCGGCGAGATACTCACCAACCTCGCCGCGACGACCATCATCGACGGCAGCCTGAGGAACTCCGGCAGTCTCATCAACTCTGGCCTGATCGAGGACAACGCCCAAACCATGATCCTGGCGTCGGTCAGCGGCACGGGCGAGATCTCGATCGGCGGCGGAGACACGCTGACGGCGACCGGCAGCGTCGCCGCCACGCAGACAATCGGTTTCGCCGGCGAGGGCACGCTCGCCATCGCCGCCCCCACGACCTTCACCGGCGTCATTGCCGGACTGGGCGGCGGCGGCAAGATCGAGTTGACCGGCGTGACCGACGCCACGTCCGCCGCGATCGTCAACGCCGACACGCTGGCGGTCCAGCAATCCGCCAGCGCCACGATCGATCTGTCTCTGGACCCATCCGAGAGTTACGCCGGCTTCGAGGTCTCGCTGAACACCGTCGGCGGCAACGCGTTCATCGAGGTGACGGGTCCGGAGGGAACGACGGTCATCGGTCCGGACTCGACTGAGACGGTGACCGGCGCGACGGGCGCGCAACTGGCCGCGAGTCCGGGCGGTTTGGGAGGGATCGTGGTAACCGGCGGCGGCGCGGCGCTGACCACGACCACCAATGTCTTCATCGTCGGCGACACCGCGCCGGGCAGCCTCGGGATCGATGGCGGCGGGACGGTCGTGAGCGAGGACGGCGCGGTCATCGCGAATACCGCCGCCGGTTCGTCCTCCGGCGCCGATGTGGCCGGGACCGGATCGGCCTGGCGGATCACCGGGGCGATGAACATTGGCGTCGCCGGTTCCGGCACTCTTGGCATCAGCGGCGGCGCCACGGTGACGGCGGGATCGCTGGACGCCGGGATCGGCGCGTTCGCCGTGGGTGGGATCACCCTGTCCGGCGCCGGCTCCGATCTGATCGTGTCGGGCGCCGCGACGGTGGCCGACGATGGCACCGGCGTGCTGTCGGTGCTGAACGGCGCGTCATTCGTGGCGCAGTCGCTGACAATCGGATCGCAAACGGACAGTTCCGGCGCGCTGGTCGTGTCCGGGATCGGATCGAAACTGTCGATTTCCGGTTCGCTCAACATCGGCACCGCGCTCGGCACGGGCGATCTGACCGTCGGACCCGGAGCGGTGGTCAACGCCTCGGTGGTCAACCTGCAAGGCGGCGTGGTGCTGGAAGGAGGCGTCCTCGACCCCACCGTCTTCATCGAAAACGGCGGCAGCACGACCGGCGGTTTCGGCACCGTCGCGTCCCAGTTCATCTTGCTGGAAGGCACCATCCTCTCCAACGGGAGCAAATCCGGCAAGCAAACCGAGGTCGTGCAGGGCACGGTGGTCGGTGGCGGCACCGCGACGATCAACGGCAGCGTGTCGGTGAACAGTCCCGGCATTCTGCAGATGGCCGCGCACGACACGATCGAGGTGACCGGCGCCGTCCTGAACGCGGCGAGCACCACGTTCACCGACAACCTGACGCCGACCGGCACCTACATGGTGAACAACAGCGTGATCGACGTGGTGTTCCAGGACGGCACGGGCGTGCTGAAACTGGACGATATCGCGGGCTTCGGCGGCACGATCGCCACCTGGTCCGCCGGCGACCAGTTCGTCATCACAGGCGGCACGCTGTCGAATGTCGGCGTCAGCAACGGCAACACGTTGACGGTCTCTGATAGTGGCACCGGCGCCGGAGCGGGTGGGGTCGATACGATCATCTTCGGATCCGCGGTCGGCGCCGGCGGCTTCGGCGTCGTCAACGGCAATACCTTGCAGGCGGTGGCGTGCTTCACGGCGGGAACCCGCATCGCGACCGCGCGGGGGGATGTCGCGGTCGAAACGCTGACGGCGGGCGACGAGGTTCGGACGCAACTCGGTGGTGACGGCCAGATCGTTTGGACCGGAACGCGCGCGATCGATTGCCGCCGTCATCCGCGGCCGGCAGCGGTGTGGCCGATCCTGATCGAAACGGATGCCTTTGGCGCGGGGACCCCGTCGCGCGATCTGTTCGTCTCACCCGATCACGCGCTTTATGTCGATGGCGTGTTGATCCCGGCGAAGTGTCTGGTGAACGGACGCTCGATCCGCCAAATCGAAGTCGCGCGCGTGGTCTATCACCATATCGAACTGGCGTGCCACGACGTTGTGCTCGCGGAAGGACTGCCGGCGGAGACCTATCTGGATACCGGCGACCGCGCGCGGTTCGCGGGCGGGCGGGTGACGACGCTCTACCCGGACTTCGCCGCTCGCACCTGGGAAATGGACGGCTGCGCGCCGCTGGTGCTGGCCGGACCTCGGCTTGAAGCGGCGCGAGCGAAACTGGCGCGAGGGGCGGCGGTAGCGAGCCACGCAATCGCGAAACGAGGCTGAACCGCGAACCCGGAAGCGCGCCGATGGTCGTGCCGAAAACCCATCGTTGATCGTTGTCGTGCATCGGCCGGTGGTCCGTGCGTTACTCAGCGCTTCGTCCTGGCCCGGCTCGACCGGGCCATCTCGCGCGACGAGCACATTGACGCCGATAGCCCGGTCAAGCGGGGCCATGACGAAAGCTGTGTTGGAGAGCCAATGTTTTGGTCCGCCTTCATTTGCGTTCTTTGCGTTTCTTTGCGTTATTCGCGTTCAGGATACGCGCCAGCCACGCGCGCGATGCCAGACAAAATCATCCGGTCCAAACAGCCTCCAATCGCCAGTCTCCCGCGTCACCGCTTGACGTGCGAGCCCGCTCTCGCGTCGATAGCGCCGCCCGCGGACAGGACCCATGCCCATGACCACCTCCCCTCTCCTGCTCCGCCACGACGACGGCGCCATCGCCACGCTCACCCTCAACCGGCCCGCCACCCGCAACGCTCTTTCGATGGGCCTGATGGAAGCGCTGGACGCCGAACTGGGGGCGATCGCATCCGACCCGGCGATCCACGTCGTCGTCCTCGCCGCCAACGGTCCCGCCTTTTGCGCCGGCCACGACATGCGCGAGATGCGCGCCACGCCGACCCGGGAAGCGTACCAGGACGTGTTCACCCTCTGCTCCCGCCTGATGCAACGCATCGTGGCGCTGCCGAAACCAGTGATCGCGCGCGTGCATGGGGCCGCCTCCGCCGCCGGGTGCCAACTGGTCGCCACCTGCGACCTCGCCGTTGCCGGAGCGTCCGCTCGCTTCGCCACGCCCGGCGTGAACATTGGTCTGTTCTGCTCCACGCCGATGGTCGCGCTGTCCCGCGCCGTCTGCCGCAAGGCGGCGATGGAAATGCTGTTGACCGGCGACCTGATCGACGCGCACCGGGCGCGCGAAATCGGCCTCGTCAACCGCGTCGTCCCGGACGAGACCCTGACCGAAGCGACCATCGCCCTGGCGCGCCAGATCGCCTCCAAAAGCCCGCTCACGCTGGCCATTGGCAAGGAGGCCTTCTACCGCCAGGCCGAGCTCGGGCTCGCCGCGGCGTATGCCATGACGTCCGAGGCGATGACCCGCAACATGCTGGCGCATGACGCGGAGGAAGGGATCGATGCGTTCCTGGAAAAGCGCGCGCCGGTCTGGTCGGGCACTTGATCCGATGGCGTTTTGGCCTCAACTACCCCGATCATGAGAGATCCCTACGAAGTTCTCGGCCTGAAGCGAGACGCCGACGAGGCGGCGATCAAGGCCGCGTATCGCAAGCTCGCCAAACGCCACCATCCCGACCTGCACCCCGGCGACAAGAAAGCCGCCGAGCGATTCTCGGAGCTCAACAATGCCAACGACCTGCTGTCCGACCCGGAAAAGCGCGTCCGATTCGATCGCGGGGAACTGGACGCCGAGGGCCATGAGATGCCTCCGCGCGGCGGCTATTACCGCGACTTCCGCGGCGGTCCGGGCGGTGAACGTTACGCCGGTGCCGCGCCGGGCGGCGATTCGGCGGGCTTCTCCGAAGATGACATCGCCGCGTTCTTCTCTCGCCACTTCAACGCCCGTGGCGAAGGGGTCAACATGCGCGCGCCTGGCGCCGATCTGCGCTACTCGCTGACATTGGGGTTCCTGGAGGCCGCGAACGGCACCTCCCGCCGCGTATTGATGCCGGACGGGCGGGCGCTGGACGTGAAAATCCCCGCTGGCATCGACGACGGTCACACGATCCGGTTGAAGGGTCAGGGCCGTGCGGGCGTTGGCGGCGGGCCGGCGGGCGACGCGCTGATCGATGTCGCGGTGGCGCCGCATCCGTTCCTGCGCCGCGCCGGCGACGACGTGATCGTCTCGCTGCCGGTGACGCTGACGGAAGCGGTGCTCGGCGCGTCGGTGTCGGTGCCGACCATCAAGGGTCACGTGAAACTGACCATTCCCGCCGGCTCCGGCGACGGCACGCGGTTGCGGCTGCGCGGCCGCGGCATTCGCGAGGGACACCAGTACGTCGAGCTGAAAGTCGCCGTGCCGCCTGGTGACGAACCGGCTCTGGCCGAGTTCCTGCGCGGCTGGACGCCAGCCCAACCCTTCAACCCCCGCGAGGGGATGGAGGAACCATGATGCAACTGACCGCCGTCGTGGCGCTGTTCGCCGATCCGCCGAACGCCCTGACCGAGCCCGAGTTGGTCGCCTGGGTCGAGCGCGGATGGATCCGCCCCGAGCCTGCCGACACCGGCCCGGTGTTCCATGACATCGATATCGCCCGGGTCCGGCTGATCCGCGACCTGCGCACCGCGATGCGCATCGAGGACGAAACCATCCCGATGATCCTGTCGCTGCTGGATCAGGTCTACGATCTGCGCGCCGGCCTGCACGCGGTGCTGCGCGCGATCGAATCGCAGCCCGAACCGGTCCGCCAGGCGATCCTGACGTCGATCGAGTGAGCCAGGCGCCGGGGCTTCGCCCTGATCGGGGTCCGGGATGAAACCCCGGCGAGTTGTTGTCCGCGGCCTTCCACCCGGA
Organism: Acetobacteraceae bacterium; assembly: GCA_003164305.1. The sequence continues at coordinate 437 of PLSZ01000157.1, read as the reverse complement.
CGATAAACCTTGCCGCCTGTGACCGGGAATGCCGTCATCTGCATGGCATTCAAACGCCGCCCTCACGCGGGGGCAACGATGGATTGTATCGATCGTGAACTCCCCGGCGCTACCGGACGAATCGTTCCCATGCCTCAAGCAGTCGCTGAATGGGTGTGTCCCAGTCGCCGGCGCGCGGCTGGCGGAACAGCCGCGTCGANNATACCACGGGCTGTCATCGCGCCCAGGCAACCAGCGCCAGTCGGCCGGGTGATACAGCAGCAGCCAGGCCGGTACGCCCATCGCACCCGCCAGATGCCCGACCGCGCTGTCCACCGTCAGCAACAGGTCCAAATTGGCGAGAACCGCCGCCGTTTCGCCGAAATCCGTGAGTTCCGCGGACAGGTCCTCGACCTCCAGGGCCGCCATCGCCGCGCGGTCGGCCTCCGGCACGGGCG
>PLSZ01000173.1:8659-18852 GCA_003164305.1 Acetobacteraceae bacterium | reverse complement strand
GTGCAGTCCTCGATCGCGTTCACCTCGATCGCCCGAGGCAACGTTCCGGCGGCGTTATGCGCGGCCACCGCGTCCAATCTTCTGGGCATGGCGCTGACTCCGTTGCTGGCCGGCCTGTTGCTGCACACCCATGGCGGCTTCTCGGCGCACGCGGTGGGCGACATCGCGCTGCAACTGCTGCTGCCCTTCGTGCTCGGCCAGGCGTCCCGCCCCTGGATCGGCGCATGGGCCGCGCGCAACAAGACGCTGCTCAGCATGGTCGATCGCGGCTCCATCCTGCTGGTGGTTTACGTGGCGTTCAGCGAGGGCGTGTCGCAAGGCATCTGGCATCAGGTGGACATCGCGTCTCTCGGCACCCTGCTGGCGGTGGACGCCGCGTTGCTCGCCGCCGTGCTCGGCCTGACGACATTGACCAGCCGGGTACTGGGCTTTTCCCGTAAGGACGAGATCGCCGTCGTGTTCTGCGGCTCCAAGAAGAGCCTCGCGAGCGGCTTGCCGATGGCGACCGTTTTGCTCGCGGGACAATCCGCTGGGCTGATCGTGCTGCCGCTGATGCTGTTCCATCAGATCCAGTTGATGGCCTGCGCGGCGATGGCGCGGCGCTACGCGGCACGGACGGACGGCGCGTTGGCTGTGGCACCGGTGCCGGCGCGGTAACCCTGGGGACGCGCCTTAGAACGTTACAATTTCGGCATTATTCCCGGATCCGGCTCTTCATGCGCGTCGGCCCAGGGGTTACACGGAACCTTCATCCAGGGTAGCTTCGGGAAGCGGTCGTAAGGACCGGCCACGAGCACCGTCCCAACGGTGGACCTGGAACGGAGGAAAACGCGCATGGATGCCAACACCGGCGACGCTAGTTTGGGCGGACAAACCTGTCTGAACGGCGTGCGGATTCTCGATTTCACCCAGTTCGAAGCAGGCCCCTCCTGCACCGAAGCCCTCGCCTGGCTGGGCGCCGAGGTGGTGAAAGTGGAAAATCCCGGCGGCGGCGATCCGGGTCGGGCGCTCGGCGGCGCGGCTGGCAAGGACGATCCGTATTTCCTGCTGTTCAACGCCAACAAGAAATCCATCACGGTCAACCTTAAGGACCCCAAAGGCCTGGCGTTGATCAAGGATCTGGTGAAACACGCCGACGTGATGTGCGAAAATTTCGCCCCCGGCGCGATCGAGCGTCTCGGTCTTGGCTACGACGTCATCAAGGCGATCAATCCCTCGATCATCTATTGCCAGGTCAAGGGGTTTGGTGAAGGCAGCAAATACGAAAAAAACCTCGCTTTCGATATGATCGCGCAGGCCTGCGGCGGCACGATGAGCATCACCGGCGAACGCGACGGCCGGCCGTTGAAGCCCGGTCCGTCTCTGGGCGATACCGGCACCGGCATGCTGCTGGCGATTTCCATCCTTGGCGCGTTGTACCGGCGCAAGGACACCGGTCAGGGCGAGCATCTGCAGGTCGCCATGCAGGACGCGATGCTGCACTACATTCGCATCGCCTTCGCCGCGCAGTACCGTACCGGCAAAGCCGCGTTGCGCGCCGCCGATAGTTCCGTGTCCGCGACGACTCCGCCGATGGGCACCTTCCCATGCAAGGGCGGCGGCTCCAACGACTACGTCTACATCTTCACCAGCCGCGCCAATCCGGAACACTGGACCCGGCTGTTGAAGGTCATCGGTCGCGAGGACCTGATCGGCGACGAACGTTACGACACGCCATGGAAACGCGCCGAGCGTCCGGACGAGGTGAACGGCATGATCACCGAGTGGACGATGCGGCACACCAAGCATGAGGCGATGGAAATCGTCGGCGCGGCCGGCATTCCGGCGGGCGCCGTTCTGGACACGATGGAACTCAGCACCGATCCGACGTTCGAGACCCGCGGCATCATGCCGGTGATCGATCATCCGGTGAACGGCAAGTTCAAAATGGTTGCCTGGCCGGTTCGTTTCGGTGGTAGTCCGCCGCCGGTGAAGCCGGCTCCGCTGCTCGGCGCCAACAACGAGGACGTCCTGACCAGTTGGCTTGGACTGAGCTCCGGCGATGTCGGCGCGCTTAAGTCCGGCGGCGTGATCGGGTGATGGTTCCGCGTCATGGCCGGGCCTGACCCGGCCATTTCTCGCGGCACCGTGCTGGTAAAGATGGCCGGGTCAGGCCCGGCCATGACGAAAACCCCCTAACGCAGGAGAAACGACTGATGGCGGAACTGACCGGCTCGGAGATCATCGCCAAATGCCTCGCCAAGGAAGGCGTCGCCGATCTCTTCTACATCATGGGCGGACCGATGCTGCTGGCCGAGGCCACCTGCATCAAGGAAGGCATCCGCATGATCGACGTGCGCCATGAGCAGGCGGCGGCGTTCGCGTGCCAGGCCTATAGCCGCCTGAAGCAAATCCCCAGTGTCTGCATGGCGGCTTCCGGTCCGGGCGTGACCAACCTCGTCACCGGAATGGCCAACGCTCTGGTCGATTGTTGCCCTGTCGTCGCGTTCGGCGGATCGAGCCCGCTGAGCCAGTTTGGCCGCCAGGTGTTCCAGGAAATCGACCAGGTCGAGCTGATGCGCGGCTGCTGCAAATACGTCGACCGCCTGATCAACCTGAAACGGATTCCGCAACAAATTAACTTCGCCCTGCAAAAAGCGATGACCGGCAAGCCGGGGCCTGTGTACATCGATTGCCCAGGCGACATGCTCTATCAAAAGATCGACGAGAATTTGATCGATTGGAGCTATGCCGGACGGCCGTTGGTGGACAGCCGTCCGCTCGGCGATCCGCGCCAGGTCGCGGCCTTGGTGTCCGCGTTGCAGAAAGCCGAGCGCCCGTTGATCGTTTCGGGTTCCGGCGTGATCTGGTCGCGCGCGTGGACGGAAATGCAACAATTCGTCGAAGCGTCCGGCGTGCCGTTCTACACCACCCCGCAAGGTCGCGGTGTGGTGCCGGACGATCACGAGTATTCTTACCTCGCGATGCGCTCCTCGGCGTTCCGTGACGCCGACCTGATCATCGTGTTGGGCACGCGGATGAATTACATCATCGGCCATGCCTCCCCGCCGCGCTTTGGACCGAACGCGACGATCGCCCGGATCGATATCGACTCGGCGGAAATCGCCACCGCCGCGCGTTACGTCGATATTCCGATCGTCGGCGATTGCAAAGCGGTGCTGGGTCAGTTGCTGGAAGGCATCAAGGGCAAGATCACGCCCGGCAACTACAAAGCATGGCGGCAGAAGCTGCACGATGGGGAGCAGCAGAAGCGGTCCGCCGCCGGCGCCAACCGGCCGGCCGAGGACGGCGATATCCATCCGGTTCGCATGCTGGAAGCGGTGCGCGACTTCGCCAACCGCGACGCGATCCTGTGCGTCGATGGGCAGGAGACGCTGAACTTCGGACGTCAGACGATGCCGACGTTCTTCCCGGGTCATCGTTTGAACTCCGGTCCGTTCGGCACCATGGGCGTTGGCCTGCCGTTCGGCGTCGGCGCGAAAGTCGCCTGTCCGGATAAGCAGGTGATCGTGGTGCACGGCGACGGCTCCATGGGCATGAACGCGATGGAGATGGACACCGCGATCCGGCACAAAATTCCGTTACTGATCGTGATCAGCCTGAACGGCGGCTGGACCGGCGANNTTGGGCGGTTACGGCCAGTACGTGACGAAGCCGGAAGACATCACGCCGGCGCTGGAACGCGCGCAAAAGGCGGTGGATGAGGGGCGCGTGGCGCTGGTGAACGTGCGCACCGATTATCGCGCGCGCTTCTCCGGAGCGTCGTTCTCCGACTACTCGACCTGATCCGGGACTGGCCGGTTCCTCTCGCCTGATGGCGGGAGGGACCGTGACAGGCAAACGATCTGGCGGCGTCTCGTTCTGCAACGGGACGCCGCTTTTTATCACTTGACAAGTTCATTCTCTAAAGCCACCCTTTCCGCAAGTTCACCGTAATGAGCCTGAGGAGGGGAAGGTGGCTGACGCGGCGGATAAGTTGCTCGCGGTTCAATTGGCTGTGACACAGGAAGTCGAGAAAAGCGGTAGGGTTTTCGACCCTGATAAAAAAGTCGCCAGCGATCTCCATTATGGCAACGACGACATGGAACGCTTGTTGCAAGCCGTGCAGATCGACCTTCTGACGGCGTATCATTACGCCTATGCCAAGGGCGACGGCGCGGCGGCGGTCGATGCCGACGATGCATTGAGCGACCTGGTTTTATCCATCAACCATAAGACAACCTGACTCTCGGGGAAACATTGCGATGACATCGATCGGGAGGCGTATTGGCGCCACCATTGTTGGCTGCGTATTGGCCTCCACGATCGCTGGTGCCGCGTCGTTGGATCTGAAGACGTCCGCCTCGCAGCCCCTGATTTGCGTACCGTCCAAGACCACGCCCGGACGCAGGATTGTCGATAAGCAGAAGTTGGTCGATCAGCTGTTGAAAGGCGCCACGTTCTCGGTCGCCGCCTTCAGCGAGTTGCAAAACCCCACCTACGCTAATCTTAGACTGCCGATGCAGATCGTCGCGACCATCGCCACCAACCCGGACATTTGCGGAGGCGCAGCTTCACCCTGCGCCGGCGACGCGAAGGCGATCGGCTTGATCGCGATAAAGGTGAATCAACTGCTGTATGCCGGCGCGCCATATTACCAGGCGCCGCTCGACAGCGGGCCGGAGGTAAGGAACGGCCCGGCGCGGATCAAGCCATCGATGTATTTCGAAGACCAAACGGAGCGAACCGCGGTCACCTGCGTCGGGCCCGCCCCCACGACAACCGAGGTATCGGCGACCCCGCCGCCCACTGGGAAGCCAACCGGCGCGCCTCCTTCAACAACCGCGGGGACAGCGCCCAGTGGGGCTGCCCCAACGACCCCCGCGCCCACCGCGACGGCGGACGCGACCAAGCCCCCCGCGAAATCGATCCTCGATCCGCTGCGCATCCGCGGCACCACGGACGACCTGTTCATCGATCGCGCGCAACAAGCGTTCAAAGGTTCCAGTAAGGCAACGATCAACTTCAATGGCGACGGCGTCGCGAAGACGCGCACCGACGCGATGACCATCGTCATGGGATACGCGTTTGGCGATCCGTCAACGATCGAGGCGGTACCTTACATCGCCACCAACCGGAAGATCGTGAACGTTTACGCCGGAAGTACTTCGAAACCCAGCAGCGCGGAAACGGCCGACGCAGGCATCGCGGCGACGGGGTATTTCAACACCTATGGCGGCGGCAGGGTGATGGGGAACCGGATCGTCGTGCGGCCTGACTTCCTCGAGGACATGCAGGACAACAGCGAGATCGCCTCGTTGCAACTACGGTATATCCCGGAGATCGATCGGGACATCACCCTCGCGCCGATCTGGCTGAACACCTTCGCCCCGCTGATCCCCGGCGATCCGGATCCGATCTGGGTCGAACCGATGTTGGATTTCCGTCTCGATACCGGAACCTACGCGAACCGCGGCCTGGCCTCGGTCGCCAAAACCCATATCGACTACGTCCGACTGGGCGGTCAGGCAGGCCTGTCAATTATTCTACCGTCGTATTTTCCGGTCACGTTCACAACCAGCTATATCGGCCTCTTTGGCGCGAGGGGAAATGTCGATATCGGATATTTCGCCAACTCGCTGTCCTATCCGCTCGTCAAGGACTACGTCGCTATCACCGCGAGCTACACCAACGGCAACCGCGAAGACACCGCGAAGCGGGAGCAACTCTGGCTGGTCGGACTAAGCCTGCATTACTGATCCAGCGTCGGAACCCTTCCGGAACAAGCCCCGTCCAGGTTCCGCGCCTTCTCCGAAACTTACTTCTTCACCACCTGGCCGCGGATTTCTCCTGGGCCGTGCGCGGCGGTGTGCACGTTGAAATACCACTTCCCACCCTCGAGATCCGCCTCCTGAGCGTCGGTCAAAGTCGCCTCGCCTTTGATCGGACTGGCGAGCGCGGTGGCGGGGATCGGAACCACCGGCGGCGCGTTGGCGCCCGCGGCGGCCGGACCATGGAAATGCGCCGCCGTGGCGGTTCCGGTCAGGTCTTTGTAGGTGACGGTGTATGTGAACTTCTTGGAGGTCGTATCCAGGCTCGCGGTCACGGTTCCGGTGCCTTTGGAATCGTTCGGCGGCACCTCGGTCGAACCCTTGAGGTCGGCGGTGAAGTCCATCGTCGCGGCGAAAGCATGAGCGCCAGTCAGCAACATTGCTGTCAGCGCGGTCGCCGCGAAGGCGGGGCGTAGAGACGTCCTCAACATTTCTGAACTCCTTTTGGGGTGTCATCCAACCGTCACGGCAAGGCCCGTCGCCGGTTTCGCGCGAACAGGCCCGGACACGGGGTCCAGCCTGACCGGTTTGAAGGCCACCGACAATTATGCCCGCAACGAGTGTTAATGTGGGGGCCGGAAGCAGTTTGTCCAGATGCGTGGCGCGCGACCGGCGTTCACAACAGTTCGAAATACTCCCGTTGTTCCCAATCGGTCACGTCCGACAGGAAACGGCCGATCTCGAACTCCTTCAACGCGACGAAATAATCGATGAACGGATTGCCGAACGCCTGACGGAAACAAGCGCTGTCCCGCAACGCCGCGACCGCCTCCAGCAACGTCCGCGGCAGGCCCGGCGCCGCGGTCGAATAAGGCGTCTCCGCCGGCGGACCGGGATCGAGCCCCGCCGCGATGCCGTCCAACCCCGCGGCGATCTGGGAGGCCATGTAAAGATAGGGATTGGCCGCCGGTTCGCCGACGCGGTTTTCGAAGTGCGTCGAGGGATCGCCGCCGCCTCCGATCACCCGCACCATCGCCGCGCGATTGTCATAGGCCCACACGGCATGATCCGGCGCCATCGAGTTCGGGCGATAGCGTTTGTAGCCGTTGATGGTGGGCGTGCTGAACGCCGCCGCGGCGCGCGCGTGACGTAGCAAACCGCCGAGCCAGCCTCGCGCGATGGCGGACAGTCCATCCGGATGCGGGAATATCCCATCGCCGCTGGCCGCCTCCTCGATCGAATGGTGCAGATGCCAGCCGGACGCCGCGGCGTGGGGGAACTGTGGGCGGCACATGAAGCTGGCCAGATAGCCCTCCCGCGCGAGGATCTGTTTGGTGGCGTTGCGGAACAGCAACATCGTGTCGGCGGGCGCCATGCCGGTGGTGGCGCCGAATGTGACCTCAAGCTGCGAAGGGCCGAACTCGACTTCAAGTGAGCGCAGCGGCAAGCCCAGGCCTTGCAGTCCCAGACGGAGCTTTTCCATCAGCGGGTCGATCGCGTCGTAACGCAGTTCCGTCAGATACTGATAGCCGTGGTTCAGGGGCGTCACGCTCGGCGACGGGCCTGGCATCGCGATTTCGTCAGGTCCTGGCTGGCGATCGGCGTACTTGAACAGATGGAATTCAGCTTCCAGGCCGGCGCGCCAGACGTATCCGTGCTCCGCCAGGCGTGCCAGCATGCGGCGCATGAGCGCGCGGGTGGAGAACGGATGCGGCGCGCCGTCGGTCCGGTACAGATCGCACAGGATCCAGCCGCTGTGCGGAGCCCAGGGCAGAACGTGGAAGGTGGCGGGATCGGCGACCATGACCATGTCGCCCGCACCGTCGCCGTCCGGCGCGAAAATCGGGAACGCGGTGCGGCCGGACAGATCTTTCAGCATCATCGTCGCGGTGCAGGTGACGCCGGTGCGCAGTGCTTTCAGCGCCTCGGCCGCGACCAGGGTTTTGCCGCGCACCACGCCATGCGCGTCGGAAAACGCGAAGCGCACGACGTCGATTTCGTTGATCCGTTCCTCAACGTCGGCGGCGGCGTCGGTCTGCTCCGGCGTCCATAAGCCGTGCTTTATGACAAAGTCGCTCACGTGCTTCGCAAAGCCCACGATGCCGCGGCGCGACGCGCGGATTCCTGGGCTTTCCAGTAACGTTCCCAGTCATCGGCGGGTCCGACGGCATCGATCGTGGGCGGACCGTGGCAGACGCCGGATGTGCCGGGCGGATCGCGGCCTTCGGCGACGTCGTCGATGGCGCGGAAGATCATGCGCCGTGCCGCGATAATGATGCGATCCGAATAACCCAGATGCTCTTTGGTGCGATCGGCGATCGGCCCCATGCTTTCCACCGCCCATTGATCGTGCACGTTGATGTCCATGCCCATGCCGGTATAGGTCGCCTCATTCTGCTCCCGCGCATCAAATCCCCAGTCATTAACCCGGCCGGCGAGCGGCGCGTAATCCGGCAGCGTATGCGTTTCCAGCCGTTGTGCCCGCATCGTCGCTTGATCGACCGGGGCGCCGAAGCTGGTGAACAGAGCGTACCAGTAACAATGCGTGTCGTCGATGGGCACATGAAACTGGGTGATCGTCATCTCCCGGCTGAGCGGGATCACGAACGCCGTCGGGAACACCATGTTGGTGATGCGTAAATGCACGAGATGTTCGTTGATGGAACGCAATGTGATGATGCGCAGGCCGTACGAGGTTTCCTCGGACTCAAGTGTGGGATTGGGGACTTCTCGCATCAACTTTGTCATCGGAATGTCGGCGCCGATGGTGGCGGCGCGGAACTGGCGGCCATAGGCGGCGTCCGACAGGTCTTCGTCCTCGAAGAACCGGTGCAGGAAACTGGCGTGCGCGGGATCGATTCCGACTTCCAGCGCCTGCAACCAGTTGCACGACCACAGCCCTTTGAAGGCGAATACATGCGAGTCCGGCGCGACGAAGCAGTCGAATTCCGGGAATGGCGGCGCCGCGCCGGGGCCCAGATAAGCCCAGACGATCCCGGAACGTTCCACACAGGGATACGATGGTTGACGGACCTTCAGGTGAAACGTGCTACCCGCCGGCTCCGCGGGTTGTTCCAGGCAGGCGCCCGAGGCATCGAACAGCCAGCCGTGAAAGGGGCAGCGCAGCCCGCCGTCCTCGCAGCGGGCGAAGGCGAGGTCGGCTCCGCGATGCGCGCAATGGCGGTGCAGCAACCCATGACGACCGGCGGGATCGCGGAACAGCACGAGGTCTTCGCCGAGCAGCCGGACACGTTTGACCGGGCGGGCGGGGTCGAGTTCCTCGGCCAGGGCCACAGGTTGCCAGTAACGCCGCATCAACGCGCCACACGGGGTGCCGGCCCCGGTTTCGGTGATCAGTCGGTTGTTCTCGGCGGTGAGCATTGAGGCGCCTCCCCGACAGCGGCGTTCCGTATAACCCTCGCCGCTCGCGCGGCGGCTCATTCTATGGGTGGAACGGGGGTGTCGCCCAGAGGGGAACACGTCCTCACGGCATCAGGCGGCCGTTTGGTCGCGCCACGGTCGCTCGAGCACCGCCTGCGCCAACAGGCCCGGCCGGGAATATCCCGTGCGAACGGCAAAGCGGTCCACTGCCGCCAACAAGTCCCCCGTCATCGTGATGTTGACCCGGGCCGTACGGCCCGGCGGATCGGCGCGCATGAGGATACGGGCGGCCTCGACAACCTCGGGGTCCAGCGTGGAGGGCTCTGGGATGGCCTCGCCATGTTCCACGCCGAGTTCGATATGCGCCTGCAACGCTTCCTCGGCCTTCAACGCTGCCTCCCNNATCCAGGCAGGCCGGGGAAGAACACGCCGTATCCATCTGACGATTTTTCGACGATGGCGGGGAAATAGCGCGCCTCACTCACTCCCCTCGCGGAGGAATGCCGGACATTCCCACTAGGTTCCCTCATCAGCAACGACGTGCCGACGCAAATGTCCCGGTCAAGCCGGGCCATGACGTAAAGAGGAACACGTCCCGGGCCTTACACTGAGGAACTTTCAAGCCTGGATCATCCGCCTTACAAAATGAACCGGCTTAGATCCCCCCTCTGCGCCAGCGGCGCCACCTTCTCGTTCACGTACGCCGCGTCGACCGCGATCGTTTCCCCGCCGCGATCCGTCGCGGTGAACGAAATATCCTCCAGCAACCGTTCCAGCACCGTATGCAACCGGCGCGCGCCGATGTTCTCGATCCGCTCGTTGATGTCCGCCGCCAGATCCGACAACGCATCGACCGCGTCGTCGGTGAAGTTCAACGTCACGTTCTCCGTTCCCAGCAACGCGGCGTATTGCTTCAGCAACGAGTGTTCCGGCTCCACCAAAATCCGCCGCATGTCGTCTCGCGTCAGGGCCGACAACTCGACACGAATTGGCAGGCGTCCCTGCAACTCGGGCAGCAAATCCGACGGCTTCGCCTGATGGAAGGCGCCCGAGGCGATGAAC
>PLSZ01000173.1:8437-8642 GCA_003164305.1 Acetobacteraceae bacterium | reverse complement strand
ACGATGCCGTTGTTCTCGGCGTGCGACACGGCGTCCTTGGTCAATTGCTCATTATCCAGCAACTGGTCGGCCTCCTCGGCTTCCAGGATCTTCCGCGCCGCCTCGACCGTCATGCGGCGCTTCTGTTTCGGGCGATTGCCCATGATGCCTTTCATCATTTCGCTCAGGTTGATCACCTGACCCGGCGGCATGCCGGGCATGTCGA
>PLSZ01000173.1:0-8327 GCA_003164305.1 Acetobacteraceae bacterium | reverse complement strand
CATAGCCGACCTCGGTGAATTTCGTCGCCTCGACCTTCAGGAACGGCGCCTGCGCCAGCTTTGCCAGCCGGCGCGCGATTTCGGTTTTGCCGCAGCCGGTCGGACCGATCATCAGGATGTTCTTCGGCACGACCTCTTCGCGCATCGCCTCGGGCAAATGCTGCCGCCGCCAGCGGTTGCGCAGCGCGATCGCCACCGCGCGCTTGGCGTCGTTCTGACCGACGATGAAACGATCGAGTTCCGAGACGATCTCCCGCGGGGAGTAGGTTGGCACCTCCATCAGATCGACTCCACGATGACGTTGCCGTTGGTATAGACGCAGATCTCCGCGGCGATCTTCATGGACCGCCGGGCGATTTCCTCGGCGCTCAGTCCATCGACAGACATCAGCGCGCGCGCGGCGGCCAACGCGTAATTGCCGCCGGAGCCAATACCGATCACGCCGTCATCCGGCTCCAGCACGTCGCCCGTCCCGGTCAGCGTGAAGCTGCGGTCCTTGTCGGCCACCGCCATCATCGCCTCCAACCGGCGGAGGTAGCGGTCGGTGCGCCAATCCTTCGCCAGTTCCACGCAGGCGCGTTCAAGCTGGCTGGGGAATCGTTCCAACTTCGATTCCAATCGTTCCAGTAGTGTGAAGGCGTCGGCCGTGGCCCCGGCGAACCCCGCGATGACGGAGCCTCCGTTGCCGATGCGCCGGACTTTGCGCGCGTTGCCCTTAACGATGGTCTGGCCCATGGAAACCTGGCCGTCTCCGGCCATCGTCACGTGTCCATCCCGCCTGACGCACAGGATGGTGGTGCCGTGCCACCCGGTCGGGTCGGCGGCGGCGGATGAGATGTTCTGCATGACGGGCACAGATGGAGGCTGGATGGCCGTTACACAACCCCGGCCGTTCGGGGGGCGACAGGAGGCAAGCGACGGGGAGGAACATGTTCGCCTCCCCCCGTCATCCTCGGGCTCGACCCGAGGATCTCTCGACGCGCCAAGGAAGTCAGAAGCCGGACAACGTGCCTGCACGGGCCGATCCTCGGGTCGAGCCGGAGGATGACGTTTGAGAGGGCCGAGGCGGAGCCCCAACGCCTGCCTCTCGGCACATTCCAATTGACCGGCGCGGCCGGTTCGTGGTCGCTCCCGTCCCATGCTCCGCCGATGTCTCTGGCTTCTGATCGCCGTCTCCCTGGCCGGGTTCCCGCCGACGGCGGCGCACGCGGAACCGAAGCCCACCCCGCAGCTGGCGACGCAAGCCACGCTTGCCCTGACGCCAGAGCAGGCGCGCGCCGCTCTTGACACCCTGAACGACCCGAAGAAACGCGCGGCGTTCGCGGCGACGCTGGAGGCTCTGGTCAAAAGTCAGCCCGCCGTCGATCCACCCCCCGCGTCCCCCACCGCCGCCCCGGCCACTCCCGCGCCCGCCATCCCGGCTGGCCCCTCGATCCAGTTGGAGCCTGACAGTCTGGGCGCCCAGGTATTGTTGACCGCGTCGTCGTTTATGAGTGAGGCGGCGGATAGCGTGCCAAGGGCGCTCAAGGCGGTACAGAGCGTGCCGCTGCTCTGGGGCTGGCTGGTCGTGATGGTCACCAACCCCCTCGGCCAGCAACTATTGGCCGACGCGGCGTGGCGTCTGGCGGTCACGCTGGTCCTCGCCGGCGGCGTGGCCCTCGCGCTGCGGTATCTGTTGCGCCGGCCGCTGGCGCGCGTGCTGTATCTCGGCCGCCTCCAATCCCCCTCCCACGCCGAGGAGGACGACGACCCGGAGGACCGCGCCGAACTGGGCGCCATCGAGGCCCCGCAACGCCGCCGTCCCCACACCTCCGTGCGGCGGACCGGCCTCGGTATCGCCCGGTTCGCGTTACAGATGGTGCCGGTACTCGCCTTGCTGGTCATTGGCCACGCCGTCGCCGCCTCGGGTCTGGGTGGGTCGCCGGACACGCGGCTGATCATCATCGCGGTGCTCGAAGCGATCGCCGTCTGCCAGACGCTGCTGGCGATCCTGACGCTGCTGTTCATGCCCGAGCCGCCCGGCCTCAAAGTGCTGCCGCTGCGAGGTTCGGTCGGCGCGTACCTGTTGCGCTGGGGCCGGCGCCTGATCCTGATCGCGGTTCCAGGTTACGCTTTGGGCGAGGTCGCGCTGCTGCTCGGCCTGTCCGCGTCGGCGCACGACGCTTTGCAGAAGGCGGTCGGGCTGGCGCTGACCGTCTGCCTCGCCATCATCGTCGTGCAGCGGCGGCGTTCGGTGCGCCGCTGGCTCAGCACGCCGCCCGAGACCACCAGCCTGCTGTCCCGCTTCCGCAACGGGCTCGCACGCTACTGGTACTGGGCTGCCCTGTTCCTGCTGGCCGCGAGCTGGCTGTCCTGGGCCCTGCGCGCTCCGGACGCGATGGCTCGCACGCTGTGGTATTTCACCGCGACGGTGGCGGTCATCGTGGCGGCGGAGGTCGCGCGTCTGGCCATCATGGCGTTGCTCGCACCGATCGCCCCCGACGCAGTGGGCACCCTCAGCGCCGCCTCTCCGGAGCATTCCGTCCGGCTGCGGCTCAGCGCTTACCATCCCGCTTTGCGCCGTCTGGTGCGGCTGGTGACCAACGTACTCGCGCTGCTGGCGCTGTTGCAGCTGTATGGATTGGGCGGCCTGAACTGGCTGCTGACCAGTGAGGTCGGGCATCGCGTCGTGTCCGGGTTCTGCACCCTGGCGGTCACGATCGTGCTGGCGTTCGCGGTGTGGGAAGGCGTCAACATCGCGATCCAGATGCATTTGGACACGCTTCGAAGGGACGCCCAGGCTGCCCGCACGGCGCGGTTACGGACGCTGATGCCGCTGATCCGCGCCGCGCTGGCGATCACCGTCGCGGTCGTCGCCGGGCTGATGGTGCTGAGCGAGATCGGCGTCGATATCGCGCCTTTGCTGGCCGGCGCCGGCATCGTCGGCGTGGCGATCGGCTTTGGCTCCCAGAAGCTGGTGCAGGACGTGATTACCGGCGTGTTCCTGCTGCTGGAAAACACCATGCAGGTCGGCGACGTCGTGAAAGTGGGCGATCAGGTGGGTGTGGTGGAAAGCCTGTCCGTGCGGACCATCCGGTTGCGCACCGAGGATGGCTCGGTTGTGGTCATGCCGTTCAGCGCCGTGACGACCGTGGTCAACATGACTCGCGATTACAGCCGCGCCGTGATCACCGCCAACATCGCCGCGAATGAGAATGTCGATCGCGTGATCGAGACGATGCGCGCCATCGTACGCGAAATGCGCGAGGAAGAGGCCTGGAGCGACGTCATCCTCGACGAGTTGGAGGTCTGGGGGGTCGATCGGTTTACCGACACGGCGGTGCAGATCAAATGCCGGATCATGTGCACGCCGTTCGGCCGCTGGCCGGTGAGCCGCGAGTACAATCGCCGGATGCAGCAGCGCTTTCAGATGGTGGGGTTGGCGACCTCGTTCTCCGCTTTGCGGCTGCCAACGGAAGCCCATGCGGATGGCGCGGCCTGGCCGCCCGCCGGCGCCGTGATCACCGGTCCCGCCGGGGTCACTCCCACCGCGACGAGCCCCCCCGGGGTCAGTGCCGCTGGCGAACGATCGGCGGCGGCGTCAACAGATCGCGCCGCTGAAGCGCCTCAGCCAGCCGCGCCATGATCCGGCGTTCCGCTTCGGGCGGGGCGTCCCGGGTCCCGTCCGGAGGCAGCGTGATCGGGTTGTACCCTTCGGTCAGTTGGGCGATGGCGGCGTCGCGCGCGGCGGGATCGGCTACGAACCAGTGACCCGCGTGCTCCAGCGCGACCGGCGTTTCGGTTTGCGCGTCGGCGGGCGACGGCGTCAGCAGCACGACGAAGCGGGAGCCGCGCAACTGCGATAACTCCCGCATATGGCGGAACAAGGCCCGGGTCAGATCGATGCCGTAGCTGACGCGGGCCGGCCGCGGCGTCAACCAGATCGACCATTCGCCGCGTTGCTGTTCGAGCGGCTCATCGACGTGCTCCCGCGGCTGGACGCCCGCCGGAGGGCTGCTGGCGCCAGGATCGGGCTGTGGCAGTAATATCGTCCAGTTGCGATCGACGTCGATCAGCAGCGGACGCAACAGGGTTGAAAGCTTCGTGGAGTAGATCGGCCAGCCGATCATCTCGGTCGGTCCGAGAATATCGTTGTTCACGTAAGCGAAGGTCGGTTTCAGCGCGAGCTTCCCGGGCTGCTCCGGCCCGGAACGGAAGGTGTTCGCCGGCACGTCGGGCGCGGGAAAAGCCCAGTCGATGACGAGATCGGCGTGTTCGCGGGCGAAATACTCGTGGAGCGCGAGGTATTGCTGATCCTGGCCATATCCGGTGCTGCCCAGAGTCACCACCCGCGCGTTCGGATTATAGCGGCGCAGCGCGCGTTCCAGGATCACGTCCGAGGTTTCGTCCGGCGCGCAGGCGAGGCATTCCACCGCGGCGCCCCCGGTCAGCACGACCACGAAGTCGTCGTAATGCCGTTGTTGGCTCGGTTGCCCTCGCCAGCCGTATTGGTTGATCGGTCCCGCCTGGTTCGTCCCCGCCGGATTCGTACCCGCCTGGCTGATCCCTGTCTGGTTGAGCCCCGTTTGGTTGATTCCTGGCTGATTGGCCACTGGGTTCATCGACGCGCGCCAGCCGCTGAGCACCGGCCGTGGCCAGTCGCGCCACCGCATCGCCATCTCAATGGCGGCCAGGCAAAGCAGGATCGTCGCGATCGCGAAACCCAGGCGGACAACGGGATGAAAGTGACGTTCGACCAACGATTCCGGGACTCCGAGCCATCAGGCCGCATGCGATGGGGAAATGGCTGAACGGGAACGGCTCGTGGCGGCGATCGTACCAGGGGCTGTTTTCAGATCATTCGGTCAAGCCGGGTTACAACCTCATTTCCAGCTTCGGCGGATGGACATTGGAGGTTTCAGGCCTGAAAGTTCCACGAATTTAAATTAAAATGCGTTTACCTTTCGCCGAGGCGCCGGTAAACAGGGGCCGGTTTAATCGGGGATGGGTTGATGAAATCGTTGTTCGCGCAAGGCGGGACAATTGGCTCGTTTGGCGATTTTCAGTCTGACGGTGTGGTTTCGCCGGATGACACGATTTTCGATCGGGCGGTCGTATCGGTACCGATACAGACTGCTAACCCCGCGATCGCGGCGGCCGCGCCGTCCGAGGTCCCTTCGTTCACGATGACGTCCGCCGCCGGAATTGTTTCGGACACGTCGGAAGCCGGCACGTCGGCTGCCGTGCTGTCCGGCGTCTCCATCACCACGAGTTCGGTGATTTACGCGCCACTGGTAATCACCCCGGTATTTGGCACCAGCATCACGAGTCTGACCGGACTGGGCATCGACACCACCACCGCGGCCGAGATCGAGGGCGCGGTCAACGTCGCCATCGGTTATTACGAAACCTATTGGACCAGCAGCGTTCCGGTCGGCGACGTGATCAACGGGACGACGATCACCACCGTCGATGTGACGCTCGATTTCAACTATCAAGGGATCGGCGGCGGCGCGGCGGCGAGTTCCTACAGCCTCACCGGCCTGGGCAGCTACGCGTCACTGCTGTCCGCGACATCCGGCCTGCTGAATTTGCCCGCGACCGATCCGACCAACGGTGGGCAGATCCTGGAGACCTCCGCGCAGGCGGATGTTCTGGGGCTCAGCGTCGCCGGGCCTTCGGCGGCGGGCACCGTGTACATCAACACCGTCGCGGATGGCGCGATCCTGGACTACAACCTGTCCAACCAGTCGATCGTCGGAGAGATCGGCGCGGTTGGCGCGATCGAGCATGAAATCGCCGAGAATTTCGGCCGCGCCGCGCTTCTGGGTTCTGTCCAGGGTGGCCAGACGCTCTACTCCATTCTGGACCTGTATCGGTTCAAGGCCGCCAACACGCCCGCGCTGGTGGCCGGTCCGGCGGATTATTTCTCCCTCAATAACGGCACGACCGCTCTGGGCTATTTCAACAACATCGGCTCGCTCGGCGGCGACGCCGGCGATTGGGCGTCGTCGGGGACGCACAACGTTCCGGCCGACTCGTTCGACGCCTTCATCACGACCGGAACCGCGGGAACGATTTCCAACCTCGATACGATGGTGCTCGGCGCGATCGGTCTGCGGGAGGCCACGGTCACCCTGACGCCACGCACCCTGTCCTGGATCGGCGCCTCGGGGGCCAGCTTCGCCACCGCGACGGACTGGAACGATCTGACCGACAGCCTGAACCCGGCACAGTCCGCGCCCAACGCGACCGACACCGCGCAGTTTCTGAACGGCGGCGGCACGATCACCGGCGCCGGCACCGCGGCGGTGCTGCAATTCGGCGGCAACGCTTCGTGGGACGTCACCTCGGCCGCCAGCCTGAGCGCCGCGACTGGCGTGACCGTCGGGCAAGGCGGCGTTCTGCTGGTCAACGGCGGCGCTTCCATCAGCGGTCTCGGCGCCTTCGACAGCATCTCCGGTGCGGCGGCTCAGGCCGTGCTGGTGACGGTCGATGGCCTCGGCTCCACCTGGAAGTCGGCGGGCGAACTGATCGTCGGCGATACCGCCAGCGGCGCGCTGACCGTCAGCGACGGGGCGAGTGCCAGCGCCGCGGCGGGCGGCTCGCTGCCGGCGGCGGTTCTGGGCCTGTCCGCTGGCGGCGGTGGCTCGTTGTTGGTGACCGGCACCGGATCGTCGGCGACGTTGACCGGTCAGTTGAACGTCGGACAATCCGGCTCCGGAACGTTGGCGGTCACGAATCAGGGCACCTTACGAACTGGCAACGACTTGGCGCTGGATCCCTCCGAGGGCTTCGACATCGCCCAACTGGCCGGCGGCTCCGGCGCGGCGACGGTGTCGGGATCGAAGTCCCTGCTGGCCAACATCGGCCGCTTCGTCGTCGGCGACGCGGGTCTGGGCTCGCTGTCGATCTCGGGCGGCGCAACGGTGACGACGGCCCCCGGCACCGGATCGAGCGCCGCGGGCGCGGTCATCGCCAACGCCGCCGCCGCCAGCGATTCCTCTGTCAATGTGTCTGGAGCAGGCTCCAATTGGAAAGTCGGAGGTCTGCTCGACGTGGGCGTCGCGGCGTCCGGCGTGCTGAACGTTGGCAGCGAAGCGACGGTCACCGCGGGGTCGCTGGACGCTGCGAACGTGGCCTCGGCGGTGGCGCAGATCAGCGTGTCGGGCGCGGGCAGCGAATTGCTGGTCACCAACGCGGCGACGGTGGCGGACGACGGCACGGGCGTGCTGTCGGTGCTGAACGGGGCGACGTTCTCGGCGGCGTCTCTGACGATCGGGTCGCAGACGGACAGTTCGGGCGCGCTGGTGGTGTCGGGGAATGGATCGAAACTCTCGATATCCGGACAGTTGAACATCGGCACCGCGCTTGGCACGGGCGACCTGACCGTCGGTCCAGGGGCGGTGGTCAACGCGTCGGTGGTGAACCTACAGGGCGGCGTGGTGCTGGAAGGCGGCGTGCTCGATCCGACGGTCTTCATCGAGAACGGCGGCAGCACGACCGGCGGCTTCGGCACGGTCTCCTCGCAGTTCATCCTGCTCGAAGGCACGATCCTTTCAAACGGCAGCAAGTCCGGTAAGGAAANNAAACCGAGGTCGTGCAGGGCACGGTGGTCGGTGGCGGCACCGCCACCATCAACGGCTCCGTCTCCGTCAATGGTCCCGGGATTCTGCAGATCGGCACGCATGACACGATCGAGCTGACAGGGGCCGTTGTGAACGCCGCGACGACGACGTTCACGGACAACCTGACGCCGACCGGCACTTACACGGTCAACAACAGCGTGATCGACGTGGTGTTCCAGGACAGCACCGGCGTTCTCCAGATCGACGACATCGCCGGGTTCGCGGGCACGGTGGCGACATGGAAAGGCGGCGACTCGTTCGTCATCACCGGCGGGACGCTGTCGAATCTTGGTGTCAGCAACGGCAACACATTGACGTTCTCGGACGCCGGAACCGGCGCGGGCGCGGGCGGCATTGATTCCATCATCTTCGGCTCGGGCATCGGCGCCGGGGCGTTTGGCATCGTCAACGGCAGCACCGTGCAGGCGGTGGCGTGCTTCGCCGAGGGGACGCGCGTCGGGACCGTCGATGGCTGGGTCGCGGTGGAGGAATTGCGTGTTGGCGACAGGGTGATCACGGTGGAGGCGTCGCCCGTTGGGACGTGCGTGGCCGAGGGGACTTCATTGCCCGGCGCGCGGGCGGACCGCGCGGCGAACGCCAGCGATCGGGCGGTCATTGGCGAGACGCCGCCGAATGGCGGCGGGGGCAATACTTCGCCGCGCGCCCTCGAGGGCGCGCCGATCGTTTGGATCGGACAACGGGCGGTGCATTGCGCGGCGC
>PLSZ01000273.1 GCA_003164305.1 Acetobacteraceae bacterium | reverse complement strand
GCCGGCTATTGCGTCTGCAACGACGTGTCCGAGCGGGAATTCCAGGCGGAACGCGGCGGCACATGGGATAAAGGCAAGGGCGCCGATACGTTCGGGCCGACCGGTCCCTGGATGGTAACCAAGGACGAGGTGCCGGATCCGCAAAACCTCTCGCTGTGGACCGAGGTCAACGGCAAGAAGATGCAGAACGGCAGCACGAAGACGATGGTTTTCGGGGTGGTGCAACTGGTGAGCTATGTCAGCCACTTCATCACGCTGCACGCGGGCGACGTGATCGCCACCGGAACACCGCCCGGTGTTGCGTTGGGCATGAAACCGCATCCGATCTTCCTCGAACCTGGAGACGTCATGCGACTGGGCGTTGAGGGTTTGGGGATCCAGACGCAACGTGTGTTGCAGGCCTGATCTTTGACTTCGACATGGCCCGATTGCTCCGGGCCATGTCGGCGTTCGACGGTGGAGGGGCGTTTAAACTTCCAGCCACTCCCGCCGGATTCCCGCGTTGGCGTTGAGTTCCGCGGGCGTGCCTTCGAACACGATATGGCCGTGGCCCATCACGTATAGCCGGTGGGAAATCTTCAGGGCGATCGTCAGTTTTTGCTCAACCAGTAAAATCGCCACGCCGCGGCTGGCGATTTCGGCCAGCAGGACACCGACCTGCTCGACCAGAATCGGCGCGAGACCTTCAGTCGGTTCATCGATCAACACCAGATCGGGATCGCCCATCAACGTGCGGCACATCGTCAGCATCTGCTGTTCGCCGCCCGACAACACGCCCGCCAGATTATTCTGACGCGCGGCGAGATTGGGGAACAGCCGGAACACGTCGTCAAACGTCCAACGGCCAAATTTACCGGCGCGCTTCAGGCCGAGTTCCAGATTTTGGCGGACAGTCAGGGTCGGGAACACCAGACGATCTTCCGGCACATAGCCGATCCCGGCGCGGGCGATCAGGTCGCTGCGCATGCCAGCGATATCCTTGCCGCGGAACCAGATTTCGCCTTGCGGCGGCACCAGTCCCATGATCGCCTTGCACGTCGTTGAGCGCCCAACGCCGTTGCGACCCAACAGACTGACGATCTCTCCATCGTCCACGGACAGGTCGACGCCGTGCAGGATGTGACTTTGCCCGTAAAACGCATGCAGGCCGCGCACATCGAGCATCATCCGTCGAGTGCTCCGAGGTACGCTTCCTGCACGGCGCGGCTGGCTCGGACCTCGGCGGGCGGCCCGGAAGCGATGACCTGACCGTAGACCAGGACGGTGATCGTATCGGCGAGGTCGAACACGACTTTCATGTCGTGCTCCACCATAAGCAGCGTTTTGCCCTGCGTGACGCGGCGGATCAGCGTCATGGCGGCATCGGTTTCGGTGTTGCTCATGCCAGCGGTTGGTTCGTCCAGCAGAATGACCGAGGCGCCCCCGGCGATTGTCATGCCGATCTCCAGCGCGCGCTGTTCGGCGTAAGACAACAGCCCCGCGCGCACCTCGCGGCGGGTTTCCAGGTTGAGGTCATGCAGCAGGCTGTCCGCCGCCTCATTCAGCGCCGGCTGGCGCCAGAGCGGCGACCAGAACGAGTAGCGATAACCCCTGCTCCACAGCAACGCGCAGCGCAGATTTTCGAATACCGACAGGCGGTGAAAAATCGAAGTGATCTGAAAGCTGCGCGACAGGCCCATGCGGTTGATTTTATGCGGCGGCAATTGATCGATGCGGGCGCCGTTCAGCAGGATTTCGCCGGAGGAAATCGGGAAACGGCCGCTGACGAGATTGAAGCAGGTGGTCTTGCCCGCGCCGTTCGGACCTATGATGCAATGACGTTCACCCTGCGCGATGTCTAGCGAGACGCCGCGAATGATCTCGGTGGCGCCGAAGTTCTTTCGCACGTCGCGCAGGCTCAGCGCGGGAACGGTCATCGCCGCGCGTCCGCCGGTTTGAGATCGGCGGTCAGGCTTTCCCAGATTTTGTGGAAGCCGGCGGCCTCGTATCGCAGCCACGCGCCACCGAACACCAGGCAGGCGATGGAGATGCACCAGGCCACCGGCGAATGAACGTCGATGGCGTTGCCGAACAGCACGAGTTTCTTGCCCTGGGCCGCGCCGATCGTCAGGAAGGACAACAGTTCGACCAGCCCGACGAAGCCGAACAGCACAGCGATCCCACTCGGGATCAGCCGCAGATAGGGGACGGTCAATCGGCCGAGGCGACCTCCGCGCGCGAGCGGTTGATGCGCCATGATCATGCCCGACAAGCCGGCGGGGGCGAAGATGACCATCGCGATGAACATGACCCCGACGTAGACCAGCCAGGAATTCGACAGCAGACTGACGCCGCTTTGTAGCAAAGTGATCAGTACGGCGCCGAGCACCGGCCCGGCGAAAACCGTGGTGCCACCGATATAGGCCATCAGGAGGGCGTTGGCCGACAAGGGGGCCGCGAGGGCGTCGAAAGTCACGATCTCATAGGTGATGGCGTACAGCCCGCCGCCGATGCCGGCGAAGAAGCCGGACAGAGAAAATTGGAGGAAGCGCACGACGCGTGGGTCATAACCCATGAATTGCGCACGCTCGAAATTGTCGCGGGTCGCGTTGGCCATGCGTCCCAGCGGCGTGTGGGTCAGGAACAGCATCGCGGCGGTGGCGAGGAGCGTCCACGCGAGAATGAGATAATAGACCTGGATGCCGGACGCGTAGGTCAGGCCGAACAGGCTGCGGTCGATCATGCGGTTGGTGGTGACGCCGCCCTCGCCGCCGAAGAAATGGTGGAACATCAACGCGGAAGTGGTGACGAGTTCACCGATGCCGAGCGTGATCATCGCGAACGCGGTGGCGCGTTGCTTGGTCGCCATGTAGCCGAACACGATGGCCAATCCGAGGCCGGCGAAGCCCGCCGGTAGCGGAACGAGTTCCATCGGTATCGGTACATCGCCATCGCCGATGGCGTTCAGCAGATGCACGGTCGCATAGCCGCCAATGCCGAAAAACACCGCGTGACACAGCGAAAACAATCCGGCCTGGCCGAGCAGCATGTTGTACGACAGCGACAGGATGATCATCATCCCCATCTGGCTGAGCATCGAGATCACGAAGCCGGAATGGCGATGATGGCCCCAGTCGTAGAACAGCCACGGCAATACCAGCGCCAGCACGATGGCGAAGATCCAAAGACCGGGCGTCTTCACGAATTGGACGCTTTCATGTGTCGCGGGTTCCCATCAATCCTCGTGGGCGGAACAGCAGGATCAGCACCATCATCGCGAACGGCAGCAAAGCGCCGATGCGCGCGACCGGGACCGACAGGAACTCGCCCAGAAGGTTATCCGGGAACGCCGTGATACCCAGAGGGCGAACCAGATCGAGAATGGAATAATCGATGACGACGGCGAAGGTTTGGATCATGCCCATGACGATGGAGGCGACGAAACATCCGGCCAGCGAGCCCAGTCCGCCGAAGACGACGACGACGAAGACGATAGGGCCCATGGACTCGGCCATGCCCGGTTCCGTGGTCTGGTAGTTGCCGCCGATGACGCCGGCGAGACCCGCCAGCAGGCAACCGCCGGCGAAGACCGTGGTGAATACCATGGGCACATTGTGGCCGAGCGCCGAGACCATGCCAGGATGGGTGAGCGAGGCCTGAATGATCAGGCCGATGCGGGTCTTCTTTAGCAACAGCCAGGTGACAAGCAGCATGCCGCCCGAGACCAGCAGCATGAAGCCTCGATAGGCCGGGAAGTGGGCGCCGTAAATCGAAAACAATGAGAAATCCAGCATGGCGGGCACGCGATAGGGCATCGGCAGCATGCCCCAGGTCATTTGCACCAGACGCTGGATGATGAACACGAGGCCAAACGTGAACAGCAGTTCGGCGATATGGCCGTTGTGGTGCACGCGACGCAAGCCGAAGACCTCGATCGCCGCGCCGATCAGACCGCACAAGATTGGCGCGATCACCAGAGCGGGGAAAAACCCCAGCAACCGGCTGACCTGAAACGCCAGATAAGCACCGAGCATGTAAATGCTCGCATGGGCGAAGTTCAGCACGCCCATCATGCTGAAGATCAGCGTCAGGCCGCTGGCGAGCATGAACAGCAACATGCCGTAAACCAGCCCATTCACCAGGGAGATGACGAAGATCTCCATCGGAACGAAATCAGTTCGCTGGGCGCTTCATTTTGCAAGTGGTGGGCAAGGTGAGATCCGCCGCCGTGGCGGTGGCGGTGGTCTTCCAGCCGAAGCCGGTGTGCTCCGAGTCGTATTTCACGTCCTTGGTGAAAATCCCGGCGTAGAACGGCATCAACAACTGATGGTCGTCCTTGCGCATGATGTTTTCCTGGCCGACCAGGTCTTTCGCGTGCATGTCCTCCAGCGCCAGCGCCACCTTCAGCGGATCGGTCGAACCGGTTTTGTTGATCGCCGTCTGTAACATGTCCAGCATCGTCATGAAGTTGAGCGTGGAAAAATCGGTGTCGTGGCTCTTCCGCCATTCGATGCTGAATTGCTCAGCCTCGGGCGCCTTCTGATCGACCGCCACGTTGGCGCTGTATTCCATGACCGAGCTCAGCCGATTCTCACCCGCGGCGCCGATCGCGGTGGGGCCGCCGATCAGATGCGCCAGATAGGTGTCGAACCGCACATCCAGGCCGGCATCCACCGCCGCCTTGATCAACAGGTTGAGGTCGCGGTTATAATTGCCGGTAATCACGCTCTGCGCGCCCGAGGCTTTGATCTTGGTGACGTACGACGAAAAGTCCTGCACCTTGCCGAACGGCATGAGTTCGTTGCCGACGATTTCAATATCCGGACGCAGCTTCGCCAGATATTTCATCGTGTCGTCGCGGATCGATTGGCCAAACAGATAATCCTGATTGAGCAGATAGACCTTTTTGACTGATTCCGGCAGCGCCTTGACCCGGGTGGCGGCCCGCATCTCCACGCTGCCGGCGAAGCGGAATTGCCAGAAGTCGCATTTTTCGTTGGTCAGTTCGGTCGCCAGGGCGCCGCAGTTCAAATAAAGAACGCGATTGTCCGGATTGCGCGCGTTGTGCTTCGACACGCCGTCGATCAGTGCCGCCCCGACGTTCGAGCCGGTGCATGACATGACGAACGGAATGTTTTGATCGGTCACGGTTTGCAGCGCGATCAGCGCTTCGGCCGGCTGCAACTTGTCGTCGAACGGAACCAGTTCGAACTGGCGGCCAAGCGCACCGCCTTTCGCGTTGACGCGGTCGAACAGGACTTTGAAGATCTTCAGAAACTCGTCTCCGCCGGACGCGAAAGGGCCGGAGAACGGATCGATATAAGCCACCTTGATCGTGTCGGCCGCGAGGACGGGCCGCGCACCGAATGCCGTCAGGGCCAGCGCGAACGCGGCCACGATCCGCCGGATCGAAGTCGTCATCATTCCCTCCCAGTCGGCCGCGGACGTTGATCGAGCCGGCCGGTTAAGCGCGTGGGAAAGAGTGACAGGCGGCCGCGGCGTCGTCAATCACGCGCCCCCGGAATGGTACGGGAGACGTCTGTTCCACTACCGAATGAAAAATTCTGGTGGGTTCCGGGCGGACATGGCGCGTTCGTTCCGGTCTTATGTCACGCCACGTTCGCGATACGCGCATGCGGACGGATCAACGCTTCCCGTTCCGCCAGGGCCTGTCGCACGGTTTCGACTTCCCGGCCAACCACGACGAGTTTCGCGCAGCCCTTCCCCTCCCACGCGTGCGACGAAAAATTGGGATGCAGTACCAGGGCGCCACCGCCATTGGCGAACTTCGCGCGATCGCCGCTGTCGAGGTAGGATTCGGATGGCAGCCCCTCCGCGATCACCACGTCATGCGCCGCCAGTTCCACGTGATGATACGTCACCTCAGTCACCTTCAATTGAGCGATACCGCCGCCATTCATCAGATACTTCACCGGAATAAGCACGTCCTCGACAAAGATCGCATGATCGGGCGAGAGGAAAAGATCGCGGTGCGGTTTACCCGGCCCGAACGCGTCTTTCGCGACGCGCACCGGCCACACCTGCTCCGGATGCGGATGGCGGTCGCAATCGACTCGCCGATGGCCAATCCAGACGATCGGCGCGGCGCGTCCATCCAGCAACCGCGCGTGATCGCCGATCGCGAGCGCCTCGACGGGAACTTCGCCGCGATCGGTCAGGATGCGCGTACCGGCGGCGAAACACGGCGAGGTACTGTCCATGGTGACCAATGTCCCGGCGCCCGTATCGGGGCCGACCCGAAGGGTGACATTCGCGTAAGTGCCTGTCAGGGCCTGTTGATATTGGCTCGCGCCCTCGGTCACGGTCAGGATGCCGGTCGCCGGGTCGATTGACGCCGAGCCGCCACTGCTGAAATTCAAACCGCGCAGGTCGATCATGCCGCCGGCCTTGAGCACTGTGCCATCCGCGGTCGCTCCGGCGGAGACGATTTCGCTGCCGCCGCTATCCACCTGGGTGTCGTTGATCGCGGCGCCCGAATAGGCGAACTGGGTCGCTCCACTCAGGAGGATCGTGTCACTGGCGGTGCCGCCATATTGCACGATCTCGGCACCGCCGGCACTGATGATGGAGGCGCTGACAGCGCCGAATATCTCAACGGTTTCGGTGCCGCCATTGTTCACCGACGTCGCGCTGGCCAGGCCGCCGCTGAACACGAACTCGGTGCCGCCCAGATTGACGGCGACGGCGGAGGCGGTGGCCGCGGCGCCGATGTTCACGATGCCGCCGCTGTCCACACTGGTCGCGCTGGCATATCCGCCGGAGACGAGCGTTTGAACGCCCCCGCTGAGGATCGTGGCGCTGGAGGCTTTGCCAGCCACCGTCTGAATGCCGCCGTTGCTGACGGTCGTGAAATCGGCGCCGCCGCCGAAAGACACTGCCTCGGTGCCGCCATTGCTCACCACGGTGAAGCTGTCGATGCCGCCGGAGTCCACGGTCTGTGGGCCTCCGCGCAACACCGAGCCGCTGGCGACACCGCCGGAGAGGACTGTTTCGACACCGCGCGCGCTGACCACGGCGAAACTCGCAAGACCGCCAGAAGAAACCGTCGCGCTGCCGTTGTCGCTGATCACAGTGCCGCTGGCGACGCCGCCGGCCATCTCGACCTGGGTTCCACCGTTCAGTGTCGTGGCGCTGGCGACGCCGCCAGATACCAGCTGATGACCACCGGCGCTGATCGTGCTGAAGCTGACCTTGCCGCCGGACGCGACCGTCTCGACGCCGCCGCTGTTTATCTGCGTGCCACTGGCGACACCGCCCGAGATCACGATCTGGACCGCGTTCACTGTCGCGGTGAAGGCCTGGCCGCCGGACACCGTTTGCGATCCGCCGCTGTTGACGGTCGTGGCGCTGGCCGTGCCTCCTGATGCGACGATTTCCGCGCCGTTCTCGTTGACGGTCGTCGCGCTCGCCGTGCCGCCCGAGGCGACAGTTTCGCTTCCGCCACTCAGGACCGTGCCGCTGACGGCACCGCCGGTCACGGTCTGGCGCCCGCCACCGCTGACGACGGTGCCGTCAGCGAGACCACCCGCCCAAACGGCCTCGAGCCCACCGGTTTTGACTTCGGTGCCGCTGGCGCTGCCGCCGAAGGACACAGAATCGGCGCCTCCGGTGTTCACCAGGACAGCGTTGGCGACGCCTCCCGAGGCAACGGTCAGCACCGCGGCGCTGTTCACGGTCGCGGCACTGATGGAACCGAAAGCGACTGTCTCGCCGCCACCGCTGTTGAGGATCGTGCCCGATGCCGCGCCGCCCGAAGTGACGACCTGATAGCCGCCATTCAGCACGGTAGCGTTGGCCACGCCGCCGAGTATAGCCTGTGTTCCGCCACTGCTCACGACCGCGGATATGGCGACACCGCCGGCGAAGACCGTTTCGATGCCGCCACCGATCACGACGGTCAGGCTGGCCACGCCACCGTTGAACACGATTCCGCTGCCGCCGCTGTTAATGGTGGTACCGCTGGCGACCCCGCCGGTGTAGACGAACTCGGCGCCGGCGCTGTTCACAACGCTGTGGCGGGCCACGCCGCCGGTGTAAACGTATTCTATACCGCCGGGGCCGACCGTCGTGGCGCTGGCCACGCCGCGATAGTAGACGAACGTGGCGCCGCCATTGCTCACCACCGTGAAATTGGCGACGCCGCCCTGGTAGATGTAAGCGATTCCGCCGCTGCTCACGACGGTGCCGCTGACGATGCCTCCGGAGGACACGTTGGCGGCGCCGCCGTTGTTCACCACGATGCCGCTGGCGACTCCGCCTTTCAGGACGTTGGCGACACCGCCGCTGCTCACGACCGCGAAGCTGGCGATGCCTCCGGAGTGCACGTCCAGCTCGTCGCCTCCGCTGAGGACAATGCCGCTGCTGACGGCACCGGACGTCACGATGTAGGTGGTCATGTTGGGCCTTTGCCGCTCGACTTTTTGCAGGAAGGAGGCCGACACTACGGACGAAACCTTAACCCTTCCCTAAGGAACCGTAACGAAAAGACGGGGCGACGCACGTCATTACCGATTTAAGGGTCGTTTAATTCCTGAGCGCGGGACGCGTTGAATGGTCAGCCCACCGGTTTGTAGAGCGTCGCGGGCCGATCGGGGTCTGGAAGCATTGTCGCCTGAGCCGACTTTAATTGCTCAGGATCGGGCGTCGTCCGGAAACCGATGGCGGTCAGGCGGAAGCCAGGAGGATCGCGTTGGAGCAACGCGGCGGCGAATCCGGCGTTCACCAATGCGGCGCCCAGTGTGACGCCGGTAAAGCCGGTGTGATGCGCCATGAAGGTGTTGCCGCTGGCCAAGGCCGGACGATGACCGAAAATGATGTCCAGAGCGGAAATCGGGCCAAGGGGCGACATGTAAAGCGGCTCTTCCAGCTTCCCCTCGGCGACGTGACGCGCCACTTCCTGAAGGTCCGGCAGCGTAATAAAAGCGAATCCGGTCGACTTCAAAACCCGCCGCATCTCTCCCAAAGCGAGAGCTACTTCGTGGGGATAGAGGTGTTCGACGTTGTGCGATGAGTAGACGGCGTCGATGACGCCGTCGTTGATCGCCCGCATGTCGGTGATGCTCGAGACGACATCCGGATCGACTTCGGGGTCGATATCCAGCCTGATTTCCCGCCAGCCTGTTTGAAAGACCGGTGGCAGTTTGGCACGATTGTAAACGCCGCATCCCACATGCAGGACATCCGCCGTTTCTCGCCGCGCGTCTGGGCCGAGGACCGCGACTGGTTCTGACAGGGTTTCCGACATGATCAGGACTCCGTTTCGAATTCAGGATCGCCGCGGTTCGCGGCCGCCGGCGAGACGCGGGTCACCATTTGATGACGCTGTCGTCCGGGCCGGTCACTTCGCGAAAATTCGTGAGCGTGGACTGCGGCACCTCGATCGGGATGCCGATCATGTTGACCGAGACCTTGGCGCCAAAGATATTTTCGACATCCGAGCGAAAATTGTTCGCCGTGTAAATCGAGGGAAGGTGCCAATAAAGCCGATAACGGTATTGTCGCAGAAGAGCGATCAATCCAGCGGAACGGTGCTGGCGATCATTCTCGACATACAGGACCGGCCGAAATTTATGAAGCGTGACTGCGGCGCCACGCAGCGCCTCGGTTTCCATGCCTTCGACATCGACCTTGATGAACTGGCAATCGGTGAGGTTGAGACTGTCGATGGTGAGCATTGGCACCCGCTCTCCCGGCAGTTGCTCCAGTAACGACACGCCGCCGTAATTGTGCCGCTCGTCGGGGTCCAGAGCGGGAACAAGCAGCGTGCCAGGGGAATCACCAACCGCGGCGTGGTGGGCGAACACGTTGCGGCGGCTGTTCAGCGCGATGTTGGCGCACAAGGTCTGGTACGTCAGACGCTGCGGCTCAAACGCGTGCACGATGCCGGTGGGGCCGGCCAGGCGAGAGAGATCGATTGTGTGCACACCGATGTTGGCTCCGATGTCCAGGACGGTCCTGCCGGGCTGCACGATGACGTCGAAGAGAATGGTCTCCTCACCCGAAAACTCGCCGTATTTTCGTAGGCTGGCGCCGATATAGGTGTCGTTACGATTATAGAGCATGAGACCTGCGCGGCAGTGCGCGAGTTCGTTGAAGCCGCCGGATTCCTGGTTCGGAACGCTCTCGATGATGTGGAATAATGGCCGATTCCGGGTTGACGTAGGGTACGGTTTCCGGGTCTCTGGCCGGGCTTTCGCCGCCAGATCTTCAGCGATCCGCGCGACGACCCCCGACCAGTCTCGTCCGGGTTTGTCCTGGCGATACAGCTTCATGTTCGGGTACCAGGGCGTGTCGGTACGTTCCAGCAACCATGGGAAATAGGGCGCGAACGGGATCATCGCCCAGGTTGGGACGCCGAGGGCTCCGGCGAGGTGCAACGGGGCGGTACAGGAACTGATCATCAGGTCCAGTCCGGACATGATGGCGGCGGTATCGGCGAGGTCCGTCACCTCCGGGCCGAGATCCAGAACGTTGGGAGGCAACGGGGTCGCGTCTCGGGAGCCGACCTGGAGGGCGATGAAGGTGACGCCCGGAACGGAAAACAGCGGCGCGACGCTGTCCAGGCCCGGGGAGCGGAAGTGATCGCGTTTGGTCGCGGGGTTGCCAGCCCAGACGATGCCGACCCGAAGACCATCGCCGCCGTTTCGTTGGCTCCAGCGCGTCCGATCCTCCCCGTTGGAGCGGAGCCAGGGAATTTCCGCCGGGATGGAATCGAGGCGGGTGGCGAAAGCGCGTGGCAGGCTCAGCAACGGACAATGCACGTCGAAATCCGGCAACGGAACGTCACGGATTGACACGATGGTGAGGCCATCGATCGAGGCCAGCAATCGTCGCATGGATGGGTGGACCGCGGCGATGACCTCGCGCGCCCTCCGCACGAGCAACGGCAGATAGCGGGCGAACAGGATGATGTCGCCCAGACCCTGTTCGGTGTAGACCAGGATCGTTTTGTCGCGAATATCCTCGCCGGCCCATCGCGCTTGTGGGAATTCGCCGTGTCGTTCGACGATCCAGGCAAAATCAGGCAATTTCCAGCGCCAGTCGTATTCCGCCCAACCGGCTTCGAAATCGCCCTGAAGCAGCAGGATGTGGGCGAGATGAAAATGATAGTTTGCCTCATCCGGACGGAGCGCGAGCGCCTGGCGGGCGGCGAGCGCGGCTTCGCCGAGTTGATTTGTCGCTTTAAGCGCGTGACTGAGATTGAAGAACGCGTCCGGGCTGGATGGGTCGAGCGCGATCGCGTGGCGGCAGAGGGTTTCCGCCTCGCCGAATGCCCCGAGTTCCAGCATCGCGCCGCCCAGACTGGCGTTGGCCACGACGCCGCGCGGATTCAATGTGGCGGCTTGCCGGCAGGCGGCCAAAGCGTCGTCACGCCAACCAAGGTTCATCAGGGCGGTTCCCAGATTGGCGTGTGCCATCGCGTCTTCCGGCGCATGGGCTATGGCACGGCGGGTGATCGTGAGGGAGTCATCCCAGGCCTGACGTGCGAGCAGCGCGGAACCCAGGTTGACCAGGACGGCGGCGTTGTTGGGCTCCAGGGCGAGCGCGGCGTGATAGGCGGCGATCGCCTCATCGACGCGGCCCATATCCTGCAGAGCTTTGCCGAGGTTGCCGCGGGCCATGGCATTTTCAGGGTTGATGACGATAGCTTGTTGGTAGAGCGCCATCGCTTCCTCGGGCTGTCCGAGGGTCAGCACGGCCGTTCCGAGGTTGATGTAAGCATCGACGAAATCGGGACGCATGGCGATCGCGTCTCGGTAAGCATCGATGGCCTCCGGGAGCCTGCCTTGCGTGGCGCAAAGTAGTCCGAAACCATAGCTCGCGACGGCGTGTCCGGGGGGTGAGGCCAGGATGGTTCGGTAGAGCTTCTCCGCCTCGGCGGCGTCACCAGCATTGTGATGGCTGATGGCCTCAAGCAGCGATTGGTCGAGAGCGGCGTTGGACAATGATGGCGACCCCAGTATGGCGAATTGTCTGGCCGGCGGTTCGTCGATTTCGCGATCGGCAACGGCTGGCGCGCAGACTGGGGTAAACTGGTTAACGATCTGTTTCGGCGGTGGTTTTCATTTGTTGATTGTACCGGCGACGCCTGGGGTTCGCGCGTCGTTGGCCGGTGCTCCCGTGGCGCGGGTTGAGCCGCGCCAGACGACCGCGGTTAATATGCTCCCTGTTGGACTCCGGGACCCCGCACCGGCTCGACGCCAATGCGGAATCCTGGGCGGCTGTCATGTTATCCGGCGAAGATGTTGGTTTGTTGCTGGGACGTCATGCCCAGGATCTGCGCGTTGGTGAAGGCTCCGGTTTGAGTTGTCGTAAATCCGGCGATGGCGGTCGTGGTGAGCACATTGAGTTGATCGGTTGTAAACGCGGCAACCTCTTTCGTGGTCAGGCTCCTCACTTCCGCCGATGTCAGACCCTGGATCGCATCGACAGTGATGGCGGCGAACTGATCTGTTGACAAAGCCGATAGGATGGCACTGCCAAGCCCGGGTATTTCCGCCGCCGTGAGGACAGGTATCGACGCTGGTGTGAGGGCCAGGACTTGTTGCGTTCCCATATGGAGTATGTCCGCGCTGCTGAGCGCCGCGACCTGATCGGAACTCAATGCCGCCACGGCGGCGGTGCCGAGGCCCA
>PLSZ01000286.1 GCA_003164305.1 Acetobacteraceae bacterium | reverse complement strand
GGGACGGCTCGGGCAACGTCACCACGGTCGCGGTGACCCCGTTGGCGATCAACCCGACCGGAACCTCTTTGCAGGTGCAGGTGCCCGCGCTGGCGACCACCGGCACTGTCCAGGTGGTCAATATCGGCTACACCAATCTGGGCTTCGGCAGTTGGCCGGACGCGATCTATCGCGGCATGACGGTGTCGTTCACGCCGAACGCGCAAGGTGTCGCGGCGATCAATTTCGCCGACGGCGGTCTGGAAGGGCTCAGCAACGAGAGCTGGGGCATCGACAACGTCGTCGTGAGCCAGGGCGAGACCACCGTTTACTCGAACAATTTCGAGAGCGGCAGCGCCGGCGCCGCGTGGTCGCTCAACACCGTCGATACCAGCACCCCCGGCGTGTTCACCGACTTCCTGGGCCGCTTCAGCAGCGGCGGCGACACGCTGAACCTGACCGGACTGACGGCGGGCCAGACCTACACGTTGAAGTTCGACTTCTACGCGCTCGACTCGCTGGACGGTGAGACGACGACCTACGGGCCGGACGAGATCGGCGTGAAGGTCAATAACCAGCAGACCAACATCACCTACGACGGCCAGACGGTGCCGCTGCTCGAACCGACGAATTACACCACGGAAGCGCAGAACTTCAACGGCAGCGCGTTGTTGCCATTGCAGATCGTACCAGTGCTGTCGAGCATGGACGGATCACCCAGCGGGGACGGCACGTTCGATCTATATGGCTCGGGCCTACAGGCGGGGGCGACGACGATCACGATCGGCGGGGTGACGCTGCCCGACTCGCAATACACCAACCAGTACCAGAACCAGATCATCAACGGGGCCAACGCGGAAGAGCGCATCGTGGCGCCGCTGACGCTGGACGGGCCGGTGACGATCACCACCGCCGGAGGGTCCTCGACGCTGGCGGGGTACGTTTTCCCGCCGCAGGCGTCGGTGCAATTCACCGGGATCACGGCCAATGCCGGGTCCGGCACGCCCGCGAACGGCAACCTGGCCTCGGCGAACGTCGGGCAGACGATTACATTGACCGGCCAGGGCTTCACGAATTCGACTTACGTCTTGTTCTCGGCCCAGGATGGGACGGGGGCGAATGGGCAGGTGGTTCGCACGGGGACGGCGGGCAACAACGGCACGACGTTGACCGTGACGGTGCCGGAGCTGGCGAAAACCGGCAACGTGCAGGTCCTGGGCAGTTCGGCGTCGTATGAATTGCAGGTCGTCCCGTTGCTGCGGTCGATTGGCGGGACGGTTCAGGTCGGCGACACGATCGAGATCGAGGCCACCGGCGTGCCTCCGGGCGAGGCCACGGTGTTGATCGACGGCCGCGCGGTGGCGGTGACAGTCAGGGACGCGGTCGATGTCAACGAGTATGGCGTCGGCGCCACCGCGATCCAGGGTCAGCAAATCCTGACCCTGACGGTGCCGCCGGCGATCGGGCCCGGCGTGGTCACGGTCCTGACGAATGGCGGGTCCGCGACATTGCAGATCGGGGTGCCGCTCACGACCGAGACAACGCTGGTACCGACCGGCGATGTCGGCGACACGATCGCGACGGCGACGGCGCTGACGCTGCCGGAGAACAGCACGGCGTCGGCGCAGGCGACCATCGGTGACGGTCCCAACGGCGGGGCCGACGTCGATATGTACGCGTTCACCGGCAACGCCGGCGATGTGGTGTCGATGGTGCTGGACGGCGCGTCGTACACCCACATCCGGGTATTCAACGCGGCCGGGACGGATCTGGTGCCGATCGGCAACGGTTACGTCACGGAGAACAGCACGGCCATCGTGGTCACGCTGACCTTGCCCAGTACTGGGACGTATTATGTCGGGGTCAGCGGCTACTACAACACCGGCTACAACCCGACGGTGTCGGGCAGCGGCACGGCCAGTTACACCGGCGCCTACACGCTGTCGCTGACCCGGCTGGCGGCGAACACCTCTCTGCTGGCCTCGATCTCCACCACGGCGAGCAGCGGCACGCCGGCGCTCGCGGGCGTTGCATCGGCCAATATCGGCCAGACGATCACGCTGAACGGTTCCGGGCTGCTGAGCACCGACCAGGTCGTGTTCACCGGGCTCGACGACAACGGCGACCTGTTCACGATCACGGTGAACCCGGTCAACGTGGCGGCGAACGGCACGTCGCTGACGGTCGTGGTGCCAACCCAGGCGACCACCGGCACGGTGCGGCTGGCGCGGCAGAGCGCCGGCATCCTGCTGCAGATCGTGCCGACGCTGGCGACCGTCTCCGCCAGCGTGAACAGCGCCTACAACGGCGGCCCGGAGACCCTGACCGGCTCGGGCTTCGCCGAGGGGCTGAGCACGGTGAACATCGGCGCCGCCAAACTGGTGGACACGGCGATCGACAGCAGCGGACTGGATATTTACAACGACGGCCAGAGCATCAACCTGACGGTGCCGAACGGCGTCGCGACCGGACCGTATTCGGTGACGACGATCGGCGGCACCAGCACGACCTTTGCGCTGACTTTCACCGGGATCACCGCGTCGGCCACCAGCGGCACGCCGGCGAACGGCGCCGAG
>PLSZ01000334.1 GCA_003164305.1 Acetobacteraceae bacterium | reverse complement strand
ATCGCCTCCGCCGCGTTCGACAAGCCGACCGCCCCGGGGACGGTGTATTTCGGTGAGATCGGGCTGTCCGGGGAGGTGCGCCAGGTGGCCCAGGCGGAGGCCCGGTTGAAGGAGGCGGCGAAATTGGGGTTCGACTCGGCGTGTCTGCCGCGGCGAATCGCTCATGGCAACCGGCGGCTGTCGGCGCCCGACGGGCTGGCGCTGGAGGAAATTGGCCACATCGCCGACCTGGTAGCGCGATTCGCCCCGGAAACCGCCCTGGGAACCGGCGGGAAATCCTGATCGCCGTCGCGGCACGGTCAAATTTCTCATTCGGCGCTTTTCAGCGGCGGCAAAACCACGCAAAAGGCGGGCGGCTCCGCCAAAGGACCAAGAGACCGGCAGGGGACCAAGAGATGGGAACAGCATGACGTCGGTCGATCTGGTCGTATTGGGTGTGATGTTCCTGTCCGCGCTGGTCGCCTTCATGCGCGGTTTCGTCCGGGAGGTCCTGAGCGTCGTCGCCTGGGTTGGCGCCGCGGTGGTCGCCATCCAGTTTCTGCCCGCCGTTCGGCCGCTGATCGCGCCCTACATGCCGTCACCCGAGTGGACCGATCCGGTCGGCTATATCCTGCTGTTCCTGATCTCCCTGATCGTGTTGTCGCTGATCGCCAAATCGATCGCCAGCGCGGTCCGGTCCTCCGCGATCGGCGGCATCGACCGGACGTTGGGGCTGGTGTTTGGCCTGGCGCGCGGCGCGGCCATCGCGGTCGCCGCCTACATCGTCGCCTGCATGGCGATCCCTCCCGAGCATTGGCCGCCGCGGGTCCTTGAGTCCCGCTCTTTACCGTATATCTATAGCGGAGCGGTCTGGGTCGCGCGACAGATGCCGCCCGAGTATCAGCCGCAGGTCCCGCCACCGCCCTCGCCGGTGCAGAAAGCGTCGGTGGATGACATACTGAAAACCGCTCCTTCGGGCCGAGCAATCGACCCGCCCATTCGCAGGTGACAGGAAATCTTCCGCATGGCTGACGAGATCCGCGCCCAGAACGAGGACGACGATTCGTTTCACGAGGAGTGTGGCGTCTTCGGCGTCTGGAATGTGCCCGACGCCGCCGCCGTCACGACGTTGGGGCTGCACGCGCTGCAGCATCGGGGGCAGGAATCGGCGGGCATCGTCACCTTCGACGGCGACAAGTTCCATTCGCATCGCGGTCTGGGCTCGGTCGCCGAGAACTTCAGCGACCAGAAGGTAATCGACCGGCTGCCGGGCCGGATCGCGATCGGGCATAACCGCTATGCCACGACCGGTGACACGATTCTGCGGAACGTACAGCCGCTGTACGCGGATTTCGAGTTCGGCGGCCTCGCGGTGGCGCATAACGGCAACCTGACCAACGCGCATGTGTTGCGCCGGACCCTGGTACGCCGCGGCTGCTTGTTCCAGTCGACCACCGACTCGGAGGTGTTCATCCAACTGATCGCCATCAGCCTGTATTCCACCGTGGTGGACCGGCTGATCGACGCGCTGAAACAGGTGATCGGTGCGTATTCCCTGGTCGCGCTGTCGAACGAGGCGATGATGGGCGTTCGCGATCCCATGGGCGTGCGCCCGCTGATCCTCGGCCGCATCGGCACCGAGGGCACGGGTGGCTGGGTACTTGCCAGTGAGACCTGCGCGCTGGACATCGTCAACGCCGATTTCGTGCGCGACGTGGAGCCGGGCGAGATCGTCGTCATCAACGATCAGGGCGTGCACAGCATCCGCCCGTTCACCCGCACGCCGGAACGCTTCTGCGTGTTTGAGTATATCTATTTCGCCCGTCCCAGTTCGCTGATGGAAGGCACGTCCGTCTACGAGGCGCGCAAGCGGATCGGCCGCGAGCTGGCGATCGAATCGCCGGTCGACGCCGACCTGGTCGTGCCGGTGCCGGACTCGGGCGTGCCCGCCGCGTTGGCCTACTCCGCGCAAAGCGGCATCCCGTTCGAGCTTGGCATCATCCGCAACCAATATATCGGCCGCACCTTCATCGAGCCGTCCGAACACATCCGGCATTTAGGGGTGAAGCTGAAACACTCCGCGAACCGGCCGATTTTGAAGGACAAGCGGGTGATCCTGGTCGATGATTCGATCGTCCGCGGCACCACCAGCAAGAAAATCGTCGAGATGGTGCGCGCGGCCGGAGCGCGGGAAGTGCATATGCGGATTTCCTCGCCACCGACGACGCATTCCTGTTTTTACGGGATCGACACGCCGGAGCGCTCGCAACTGCTGGCGTCCAGCCACAGCGTCGAGCAGATGGCGCATCTGATCGGCGCCGACAGCCTGGCGTTCGTGTCGCTGGATGGGTTGTACCGGGCGCTCGGCAAGGCGGGACGCGATCCGGCGCAACCGTTTTACTGCGACGCTTGCTTTACCGGCGATTATCCGATCGCGCTGCCGGATCAGGCGGATAACGCCGACCGGCAGTTGAGTTTGCTCGCCGAGATTCGGTGAATTCCGCTGAGAGTCCTTCTCTGATACCCGGAGCGCTGGACGGCCGGGTGGCGCTGATTACGGGCGCCAGTCGCGGGCTTGGCGCGGCCGTCGCCGTGGAACTGGCTCGACTGGGCGCGCTTGTGGTGATCACCGCGCGAACGCAAGGCGGGCTGGAGGATACCGACGACGCGGTGCGCGCGGTGGGCGGGACAGCGACGCTGCTGCCGCTGGATTTGCGGGAGCCGGAGAAGCTGGAGGCGATCGCGCCCAGTATTCTTGCCCGGTTTGGCCGCCTGGACATCCTGGTGCATGCGGCGGCGGTGCTGGGGAAACTGACGCCGGTCAGCCACGCGCTGCCGGTCGATCGGACCGAGGTACTGGCTGTGAATACTCTGGCGACGTGGCGGCTGATCCAGGGGTGCGAGGCGGCTCTGCGGCGATCCGACGCGGGACGCGCGGTGTTCGTCACCGATGTGCGGGCGCGGGAACCGCTGGCGTATTGGGGGCCTTACGGTGCCTCCAAAGCCGCCGCCGCGAACCTGGTGCTGACCTGGGCCGGGGAGGTGGGGTTCACCGGGTTGCGGGTGAACCTGTTCGATCCAGGGCCGATGCGGACCCGGCTGCGCGCGGGGGCGTTTCCAGGAGAGGACCCGGCGACGGTGCCAACGCCCGAAGGCGCGGCGAAGGCGCTGGTGGGGCTGTGTCTGCCGGCGGAGACGCGGCATGGCGCGCTGATTCTCCAGACCAATGCCATGTGACGTTCATTCGAATGTTCCGAGACTGACGGGTATGGTCAACCTGCGATCGTTCCTGATGACCGAAAGCCTGATTTCCTGCCCGTATCGCTGTTGGATCCAGCGAACGAGCCATGGCGCGTCGATTACCGCCTCATCATCGGCTTTTGTAACGAGATCGCCTGGCAGCAAGCCAGAGGCCGCCGCCTGAGACTCGCGCACAACCGTTGTGATCGTGACACCACTCACCGAGCCAGCCCGTTTCGTCTCCGATAGGTTCAAATTTCGGTAGACCGCACCGAATACATGTTTCACTCTGACAAAGTACGCCGCCGCGAAGTCATAACGGTCGAACATCATCGGCTCGAAAATCGTGCGCGTGCAGTTTGGCCGCGAAGGCGATGAGCCGTATGCTATGTGTCCGACCGTCACGGGCGCCGATCGCGGCGCCATCTTCTCGACGGCTCCCGCGTATCGGCGGAAGATCAGGATACGGTCCGCTCCCACGGCGTTGCCTTGCTTCAGCGCATCGTCCTCGCTTCCGCTCGGTCCGTTGAACGTAGATGTGCCTATCAGGACGAACCCGTCGGCGAGTGTCGCCGGACCGTCAATATTCGGCTGACTGCTGTGATAAAGTTCCGGCATGGCCGGTGGCGGCGCGATCCGGCGCTCCGCCAACAACTGTTCGCTCACTCCCCGGACCGGACGATAATATTGTTGATACGGATTGGTCGCGCAACCGATGAGCAGGCACGCACTGACGCACAGCCAAATCGCCAATTTCACCGTTTCTATCCCGCCACGACCCTCATTTCGATCAAGGTCGCAATCTCGAACTCGCTATAGCCATGCTCCAGCAACACCTCCCGCGTGTGCTCGCCCAACCGCGGCGCATGCGCCCGTTTGGTGCCGTTTTCAAAGGGTGGCAGACCCGGAATGTTCGGCATCGGCACCAACTCGGGGAAACCAGGCTGCGTCAGCCACGAGATGATCCCGGTCGCCGCGACCTGTTCCTCGCGCAGGAACTCTTCATAGGAATTGACGCGGTAATTCATGATGTTGC
This sequence comes from Acetobacteraceae bacterium, assembly GCA_003164305.1. The sequence goes on along the minus strand of PLSZ01000334.1, from coordinate 8,141 downwards.
GTTCGGTGAATCGTGCCGCCAGCCACTCGGTCGACTTCGCCTTGAACACCGGCCGCACGATTGTGTAGAGTTCATCGAGGTTTCCGCCACGCGCCGCGTGCGTCGAGAATCGCGGGTCTTCCAGCAGGTCCGCCCGCTCGATCACCTCGCAGAACGGCTTCCAATCGTTCGGACGCACCATCGTTACGTTCAACTGCCCATCCGCCGTATCGAACACGCCGTTCGGCATGCTGGTCCGTGTGGCCTGGCCGCGTTCCAGGTATTGCGCGATCATGCGGATGACCGACAGCATCGCGCCGCCCTGCATCAGACTCGCCTCAAGATACCGACCTTGCTTCACTTTTTGCCGCGCCTGCACATGCAACGAGGTCGAAATGGCCTGAAACCCCAGCAACCCGGTGAACATATCGATCAAGGAGATCGCGATGCGATGGGGATGATTGTCGCGATCGCCGCGGTTTTCGTTGACGATGCCGATGAATGCCTGCAACACCGGGTCCATCGCCGGGCGTGACGCCAGCGGTCCGGTCTGGCCGAAGCCGGAGATGGAATAATATAAGATCCCTGGCTCTTTCGCGCTGACGGCGTCATAGCCGAACCCGTAACGTCGCATGGTGCCCGGACGCAGCCCCTCCATGAACACGTCGGCGCCCTNNCCCAGAGTGCCATACACGGAAAACGCCGAATGATCCTGATACGTGCGGCCGAGGATGCGCGACCAGTCGCCGCCGGCGTGCGGAGTCTCGACCTTGATCACGTTCGCGCCATGTTGCGCCAGCATCATCGCGCAGGACGGGCCGGCGACGCCGCCGGTCAGGTCGATGACTTTCACGCCGGCGAACGCTTTATCCCAGTCCATGCTGACCGTCCGTTTCCAACCAGTTGATCTTGCCCCCAAGGGTCGCCGACCTCGGGTCCGGTGGCAAGTCCGCCGGGGAGTCGGACACAACGGCGGCTCGCATGCGTTCGATCATAATGCGCGCGTTTCGCACGCGAGATGTTGGTCAGGCGGCGTCCTCCTGAATGCCGGCGCTCGCATCGACGGCGACGCGATGGACCGGCGGCGGATCGGTCGCGACGCACCCCGGCATGATCCGCCGCGGCCACGCGCGCGCCAACCGTCGCAGGCCAAGCCGAAAATACATCCGGGTCAGCAACAGGTTGTCGCGCAGGTACTTGAAATGCGAGATCCCGCCTTCGTCGCGGCGATAATAGCGCACCGGGGTCGCGACATTGACCGGACGCACGCCGCGCCAGCACAACCGGATCACCGCTTCGGAATCGAAATCGAAGCGCCGCATGCCGGAGGTGCTGGCGAACACCTCAAGCAGCGGCCGGATCGGATAAACCCGAAAGCCGAACAGCGAGTCCGCGATCGCGCCGCGCGGTGTCACCAGCCCGGTGCAAAAATTCGCCAGCCGGTGGCCAAGCACGCGAATCCGCGGCGCGCTGGCGTCAAACAACGGCCAGCCCAACACCATGCATCCTGGGCGGGCCAGCGACATGGCGATCATCTCGCCGATATGCGCCGTCGAGTGCTGGCCGTCCGCGTCCATGGTCAGAGCGTGGGTAAAGCCCTTGCTCTCGGCCAGACGCAGCCCGTGCAAGATCGCCGCGCCCTTGCCTTCATTACGCGGCATGACCGATGCGAACAGCGCGGGATCGCGCGCCGCGGCATCGATCAGCGTTTCGCTCGTGCCGTCGGTGCTGCCGTCGATCACCACGATCACCTTCAGTCCGCGCTGACGTACCGACGCGATCGTTTCAAACAAACGGCCGCCGGTGTTATAACTCGGGATCAGAACGACATGAGCCGGATAATGGTCGCTCATTCCGGGTCAAGAACGTCCAGCGGGCATCGAACCGCTCATGCCTTGCCCGCCTTCGTCGCGGCCTGGCCGGAACCCGCGCCCTCGCCGGTCCAGCGGAGCGCGGTGTTCTTGATATAATACAGACATTTGAACAGCCACAGGCGGGCATGGATCGGCGACGGCCGGAACACGTCGCCGGACAGCAACGACATCACCGCCTCGCGCAGCCGCAACGGATTGCCGTGCCGCATGAACAGCGCGCGAATGCCCGGCCGGTTGACGCGATAGATGAACCACGAGAACCGCTCCATCGCGCGGTCCATGTCGGCCTGATACCGGCGCAACGCCCGCTCGGCCACGGCCTTCGGTTGATGCAGACACGCGGTCACCGCGTCGGCGGCGAGAAACCCGCTTTGCATCGCGATCAGCACGCCCGAGGAAAACACCGGGTCGATGAACCCATACGCGTCCCCGACCATCACATATCCCGGCCCATAAGCGCGGCTGGATTTGTACGAATAATTGCCCGTCGCGATCGCGGGCCCGGTCATTTCGGCGTCTTGCAACCGCTCGGCCAACGGGGGCACCAGCGCGATCACGCTTTTGAAAAACTCCGTCACGTCGGTCTGGCGGGTCTTCATGAAGTTCGCGTTGCACACCGCGCCAACGCTGGTGGTGCCGTCGCGCAGCGGAATGTACCAGAACCAACCATGATCGAACCAGAACAGCGTGATGTTGCCCGCCTGCTTGCCGGGCCACCGGAACGCGTTGGTGAAATGCCCATACACCGCCGCCGTGTTATGCTGCTTGTTACTGGTCTTGGTCGCGAGTTTATTGGCCAGTAACGTGTCGCGGCCCGACGCATCGACCAGGAACTTCGCCTGGAACCGTTGGTCCGACCCATCCTCACCGCGGGCCCGCGCGACGACGCCGCCCTCCGCCGGAAATTCCACCGCGGTCACCCGCACACCCTCAACGACCCGCGCGCCGGTCGCGGCGGCGTACTTCAACAACACGTGGTCGAACTCCGACCGCCGCACTTCGTACGCCGAGGCGCCGGCATTGTCCCATCCCTGCGCGAAGTCGAGGGTCGATGGCTTGTCGTGCCAGGGCGACACGAACTCCACGCCGTATTTGGGAATGCCGATGCGGGCGATTTCATCCGAGACGCCAAGTGCGTCGAACAGCGGCATGTTCATCGGCAGCAGCGATTCGCCGATGTGGAATCGCGGGTGATGCTCTTTCTCGAGCAGCAGCACGCGCTCGCCCCGACGGGCCAGTAACGTTGCGATCGTCGAGCCGGCGGGGCCGCCACCCACCACCAGCACGTCGAAATTCTCTTCCGGTAAAGATGTCATGACGTCAGCCTCAGGCAACCCATCGTCTGGAAATAGAGGTCGATTATAGCGGGGATGTGGCGGCGGGCGCCAGTTGGATTGGCGGGCCGTTTGGCGGCGGCGGCGACCGGCGGCCAGCGACCTCGAAGCGGCACGTCCGTGGGTACCGCCGCCCCCTTCGAGCACCGTCAACGCCTCCTGCCGGCGGGGACCACGAAACCCAGAAAAACCGTCCCGCCGTTAACGGTCCGTTAACACCTCCGGCGTAGTGTGCGGCTGTTCAGAATTCCTCGGCCGCGAGGTCGACTTCAAGGAGATCGGAATGCGGAACCCAGCGATTTCCTCTATCTCGCGCGCTGATTGATCGCTTTACTTCAGGCGCGTCCTCGGCTCTGGCCACGAATCATCTGACTGAATCGTGGCCTCCTGGCTCACGCCGTTGAACGCGCCTGGTCATCGCCCAGGAACCGCGCCTTCGGCCGGCCGGGATCGATCGCGAAACCAGCCACCACCTCATGCCGACACCTCACACAAGGAACCATCGCCCCATGCCGGATCCGTTCCGACCAGCCTCTCTTGCGCCTTTCCCCAATCGAACCACAGGAAGTTCCCGTGAACACCTCAATCATCTCCGTCCTGTCCGCCGCGCTGATCCTGGCCGGCTGCGCATCGGAGCGTAGTTCGGACCACTTCGCCACGCTTCGCGCCGACTGCATATCCGGCAAATTGTCGGCCTGCGCCGCCGCGGGCATGCACCCACAGGTGCACAGCAACGATGCCGCCGTCGAAGCCAGCATCAACGCCGCGCTGATCACCGCCGTCGCCGCCGCGACGCCAACCGGCGTGCCACGCGCCTACGCGCAGATCTGGCACCCCGGCGAGCATCGCTGACGCACCCCAACAGAACGGCCAGACCGAATCCCCAGGTCTGGCCGCCCTGCCGGGACGCTCCACTGGCCGCCCCATTGGGGCCCCCATCTGACGCCGATCTCAGGCCGCCAGTCTCTCCGTCGCCCGCCGCGCCCGAGGCATCACCAGGCCGCTCATCAACTCCATCGACCGCAGCACTTTCCGGGTTTCCAGACCGCCGATCCGGGTCCAGCACAGCAACTCATTGAACCCATAATCCTCGATCAGCGCCGACAATTTCTCCGTGCAATGATCGACATCGCCGCACACCATCAACGGAGAACTCGCCAGATCGTTGAAGTTCAGCGTCTCGGCCGTACCTCTGGTCTTCGTGTACAGTTCGTAACTTTTGATCGGCGCGTGGCCCGCCGGCGGCGCCACGTACTTGGCGATCGTCCGGTAATACCAGGTGCACGGTCCGGCGTAATCGTTTCGCGCCCCGTCCATCGTGTCGCCTGCGTAAACCTTCAACAGCAACGCGACCTTGCCGGTCGCCGGATCCAGCCCCGCTTCCCGCCGTCCGGCGCGATAATCCGCGATGCCCGCGCGGGCGCCCTCCGGCGACAATCCGAACGCGCCGGACATCAGCTNNTCAGCACGTTGAACCCGTACCGCCCAGCGAGGCGGAACGTTTCGGCCGACAGGCAGGCCATGTAGATGGGTGGATGCGGCTGCTGCAACGGTTTCGGCCGCACGACCAGATCATCAACCTGATAGTATTTGCCTTTGAACGTCACCCGTTCCTCGGTCCAGCACTTGCGTACCAGGTTGATCGCCTCATCGAACATCGCGCGCGATTCGCCTTGTTTGTCCGCCAGCCCGAACCCCGCGTATTCGCCGGGCTGGTAGCCGCGGCCAACGCCCAGATCGACGCGTCCATCGGACATCAGGTCGAGAAACGCGAAATCCTCGGCCACGCGCACCGGGTTATGGAACGGCAGCACGACGACGCCGGTACCAAGTCGAATGCGTTTGGTTCGGGCGGCGACGGCGGCGAGCGACACCTGGGGCGACGCGCAATAGCCGTATTCCGTGAAATGATGTTCCGCCGGCCAGACCGAGTCGAAACCCAGCGTCTCGGCCTCGTACATCAGTTCCATTTGTTCCTTGATGACCTCGTGTTCGGTCTTCCCAGCGGGATTCTCGAACAAATGCAGCATCCCGAGTTTCATGACTGACTCTCCAACGACGTTCCGGGGGAGCGGTCCGGTCTTGTCGTGACGACCGGTATCCGCGCCGTGAAGCCGATGGTGAGCGCGCCAAAACGCGTGTCTTTGACGTAAATCAAACGATAAGATCGGACAACGAAACCCGCGAAACCCTAAACCCCCACATATTTCGATGTCGGACGGATCATCCGCCCGGTCTTTTGCTGCTCCAGCGCGTGCGCGATCCATCCGGCGCAGCGCCCGACCGCGAACACCGGCGTGAACGCGTCGCGCTCGAACCCCACCGCGTCGAGCACCAGCGCCGCCATGATCTCCACGTTCGGCGGCAGCCTGCGTCCCGGCTTCACGCGATCCATCGCCGCCGCGACTCGCGCTTCCAGATGCGAGGCGAACGCCAGCCGTCCCGCCATCGGACCCATGGCGGCGAGCGCCTTGCGAATTTCCGCCGCCCGCGGCTCGATTTCCCGGAACACCCGGTGGCCGAAGCCCATCAGTCGTTCCCCGGCGCGCAACTTCCCCTCCAGCCACGCGTCCAGATCCGGCGTCGCCTGAGCATCGTCCAGCATGTCCAATGTCGGCCCCGGCGCGCCGCCGTGGATCGGCCCGGTGAACGCGCACCACGCGCCGAGCACCGCGGCCGCCAACGACGCACGGGTCGAGGCGACGATGCGGGCGGTGAAACTCGACGCGTTCAATCCGCTCTCGGCCAGGACGGTGAAATAGGTATCCAGCGCGGCCACCATCGCCGGCTCGGACGCGGCACCGTGCCACATACGCAACAGGTCGGCGGCGGTGGACAACGCGGGGTCGGGTGCCACCGGCGGCAGGCCCTTTCCAGCGCGTAATAACGCCGCGACGTTCACCGTCACCGCGCCGACGATGTCCGCCGGTGCCGCGGTATCGGGCAGCGACGCCAGCCCCAGACGCATCCCTTCGAACAACGGCCGTCCGGCCGCCAGCGCCAGCCACGCGTCCAGTCCGTCGAACGCCGCCACCCGCGCCGCGCCGATCGCCGAGGTCATGCCGGCGCGCGACAATCCCTCGCCTGTTTCCCCATTGGCGAAGCCGTCCCACAGCAGAGCGATCGTGCCTTCGAACCCGTGATGCGCGACAAGGTCCGGCAAATCGTGCCCGCGCACCCACACCATGCCCGCCGCGGCATCGGTATGACTCAGCACCGTTTCCGCCGCGACAACGCCTTCCAGACCGCCCGACATGCACGCCTCCAAACTGCTCCATCCGGCATAGCCCGCGCGTTCCGCTTGATCCAGGCCCGAACGGCGCTAGAACGGCCTCCAGAACGCCGGAGCACCACAAGTGAAGAAACCCAGGCAAGCAACTACCGCACCGGCCACCCGGACAGCGGCGAAACCAGCCAAACCCGCGACACCCACGCCCGCCGTCGCACCTGCCCCCGCCCGGCCCGCCGCGCGCAAGGCGAGCAAGGAACTGACCGAGGGTCAGCGCGCCTATGAAGCCAAACGCGCCGCCAAGGCCGGCCTGAGCCTCGAAAAATGGCTCGCCGCCAAGGAGCGCGACCGGCTGGCAGAGGAAAAAGCCAAACTCAAAGCCGCCGAAGCCGCCAAGCCGGCCAAGCCGCCGGGGTTCTTCAAGCGGTTGCTGGAACGCGCGCACAAACCGTTGAAGACCCGCATCTGATCGCCGCGCACGCCGACTGGAGCATCGATCCCCGCAAACGATGGGCCGCCATCGCGCACCAGGACGGCGCCGGCTGGAGACTCTTCACGCCAAGACCGGTGGGCGACCCGGCCGTCTTTCTTGACGTGCTGCGCGCGGAGGCCGGCGGCGATCCGGTGGCGCTCGGCGTGGACCTGCCGATCGGCGTGCCGCGCGGCTACGCCGCCAGTCGCCCGGAATCCGGCTTCCTCGGCTTTCTGGAAACGATCCGCGGCTGGCCCGATTTCTTCCGCGTCTGCGAGGCGCTGACCGACATCCGCCCTGACCGTCCATTTTACCCCGCGCGCGGCATCAAGGGCATGACGCGTGCCTCGCACGCCGCCGCCCTCGGTCTGGGGCTGGCCGCCGGGCTGTCGCGTCTGTGCGATCGCGCCACCGCCGAACGGCCCGCCGGAGCGCCTTTGTTCTGGACCCTCGGCGCCAACCAGTCCGGCAAGGCCGCCATCGCCGCCTGGAGGGACATGCTGTTGCCGGCGCTTTCCCTGGGATCCGGGCTTCGCCTCTGGCCGTTCGAGGGACCGTTCCGCTCCCTGCTGGCCCCTGGCACCGTCGCGATGGCGGAAACCTACCCGGCCGAGGCGTTGCGTCACCTGGCCATCAAACTGCGCGGCAGCAAGCGCCGCCAGGCCGATCGTGCCGCCGCGGCCAGACCACTGCTGGACGCTATGGCCCGGCTGAACGTCTCGCCCGAACCGATCCTGGTGGCAGCCCTGACCGACGGCCTCGGCCGTGACCCCGCCGGTGAGGACCGCTTCGACTGCCTGTTGGGCGTGCTGTGCGTGATCAACGTGCTGGCGGGCAACCGGCCGGATACCGCGCCCGACGATCTTTGGCTGACGACGTGGGAGGGATGGGTGCTCGGCCAGACGGCGTTGCCCGTGGTAGGTTGGCCCAATGACCCAGGACCTGCTTTTCGAGATTCGTGACGGCATCGGCTGCATCACGCTGAACCGTCCCCAGGCGCGCAACGCGCTGACCTTCGCGATGTACGAACGTCTGGCCGAGATTGCCGCCGACCCCGGCTCGATCCGCGCCCTCGTCATCACCGGCGCCGGCGAAAAGGCCTTCGCTGCGGGCACGGACATCGGCCAGTTCCGCGCCTTCACCGGCGCCGAGGACGCCATCGCCTATGAAGCGAAGCTGGACCGCGTGCTGGGCGTGCTCGAGCGCTGTGCCGTACCGACCATTGCGGCCATCGCCGGCGCCTGCACCGGCGG
>PLSZ01000130.1:3704-7915 GCA_003164305.1 Acetobacteraceae bacterium | reverse complement strand
CCCGAGGATGACGTTCGGGAGCCCGGGGATGACGATACAGGGGCGTCACGACCAAGGATCAACGTCAACGCCGGTTGGTATGAGACGAACACGCCGGGCGACCCAGGATCGTTGGCCAGATGTGAGAGACGGTCGCTGCCGTGCGCGGCGCGGGTCGCCCACGCGGAGCCCGGGTGTTGGACGCCGGATTACTCGGGTGCCGGGATGTGATGCCTTTTGACAGCCCAGGGCTGGCGTCTGTTCGGATGACGCCGCCGATCAGGCCACCGGCCATGACGGCCGAGGCATTTGAAGACTGCCGTACCAACGTTCCGTTGACGAACTTTTAACCGCCGGCTCGACGCGCGGAAAAGGTTGAATCAGTCGTTAACGTTTCCTTTTGGGGTTTCTTTTTAACGATGCGCGTGCAGCGTGTCCGTCTCGCATTGCATTTACGAATAGTAAACAAAAATTAACCCACGCGGGTGTTTTCGTTAACGATTTTCTCCTCCTATCGGTGAGGCGGAGAATGAAAGAATAACGATTAATTCACGATAAAATGAACGAAGAACGCTTAGGAAAATATAAATGAAAAACACGATAGAATACCGAAACGAACCACGGTTTTATGTTGAAGTCGGAAGTTCTCCGTGTCTCCATGGAGCGCGAGATGTGCCCATCTCCCGGTGCCCTTCAGGAACTCCCATATGACCGTAATCGTTAATAATGGCCAGACGCTAACCGTAACGAATTCGTCCGGCCTGGCGCTTTCCAGCGATAGTACAGTCGCGGCCGGCGGGCTGCTCGATGGTACCGGCACGATCACCGGGGGCTTCACGCTGCTGAATTTGGGAACGATCGCCGCGGATGTGCCGGGCGGGCTGCTGAGCGTCAACGCGGCGACGCTGACCAACCAAGGGACGATCTTCGCCAACAACGAGCAGCTGACGGTCCCCTCCTCGGTTGTGGTGACCAACCTGTCCGGATCGACATTGACCGGCGGTGTCTGGGAAGCCGCCGGGATCGGCATTCTGTCGGTGCGGAGCGCGGAGATTCTGACTGACAACGCGACCATCACCCTCAGCGGCACGACGTCAGCTCTGACCTCTGGCGGCACGCCGGTCACGATCGACAACAGCCTGACGACAGTCGGCTCCTCCGGTGCGCTGAACCTGTTGAGCGGACGGAACTTTCAGGCGTCCAATTCGCTCGTGGTCAACGGCACCGTGACGCTCGGTGGCGGCACATTGTCCGCGCCGACAAATGGTCTGACGATCGGGGCGACCGGCAACGTCGTTGGCGCCGGAGTGATCGATCCTGGCACGCCGGTGACCGACAACGGAAAAATCGAAGCCAGCGGCGGCACGTTGACGGTGCCGGGGGTGGGCGACGTCAGCGGCGGTGGCACGTTGCAGGTTGACGCGGGCGCTTCTCTCGTGTTGCAGGCGTTCGGGTCGTATGCCGAGACGCTCGTCAACAACGGCACGATCGACGCCGCGTTCGCGGGCCTCACCGGTACTCTTGGCATTGGCGGCGCCTATTCCGGGACCGGAAGTTTCCTGATCCAGGGCGGCTTCGACAGCGCGGACCGGACGATTTTGGAGCTGCCGTCGGGATTATCCGCGAACGTGGCATTCGACACGAATTACGGCGAACTGCTGCTCGACGTCGCCTCCACGTTCACCGGAACCCTTTCGGGGTTCAGCAACACCGATACGATCGTCATGCCGACTGTCGGCAACGCCGCGTTTGCGACACTGGATGGCAACGTTCTCAATCTGACGAACGGCGGCGGCGGTGTCGTGCAGTCGATCACGCTCAACACGAACACCGAGAATTACCACAGCGCGATTTTCAGCGTCACCGAGAACGCCGGCGATTCGCAGGCAACGGTAAAAGTATCCGAGGTCCAGGCGGCGGCTTGCTATGCCGCGGGTACGCGCATCAGAACCCGGACGGGCGAGGTGGCGGTGGAGCAACTCCTGCCAGGCGATATGGTTCATGCGCATTTCGCTGGAACGACCCCCGTGGTCTGGATTGGTCATCGCCATGTCAATTGCCGCCGCCATCCGGACCCAGCGAAAATCTGGCCCGTGCGCGTGTCGGCCCATGCGTTCGGTCCCAGAATGCCGGCCCGCGATCTGGTGCTGTCACCTGATCACGCGGTGTTCGTCGATGACGTGCTGATCCCCATCAAGCATCTGATCAACGGCAAAACCATCGTGCAGCAAAAGGTCGACACCATTACCTACTACCACGTCGAACTGGGCGAGCACGACATACTGCTGGCCGAGGGCATGCCGGCGGAATCCTACCTGGAAAACGGCGATCGCGCCGCGTTCGACAACGCGGAAGGCCCGGTTTCCCTGCATCCGGACTTCACCAGCCGGCGATGGGAAGCGTTCGGTTGCGCGCGGATGGTCGTGACCGGAGCGAAGCTCGACGCGGTGGTGGCCCGTCTTCGCGGCCGGATGCCGAACCGGCGCGCCACCAGCCCTCAGCGCCGCGTCGCCTGAGCGGCCGCCATCGCTTCAACCGAATGGCCAAAAGGCTCACTTGACGGGAAGGCGCGGCTTTAGGAATACGGTCTGAGCATCCTGGCCGGCCGGAACGATCGGCCGGGACGTTCAAACGCCTCGCGAATCAGCAGACAATTCGCGAGCGGCGGAACAGGACCGGAGACAACGCCATGCGCATCGCGAAGATCGAAGATTTGCACTGCAACGCCGGTTGGCGCGACTTCTCCTTCCTGAAGATCACCACCGATGACGGGTTGGTTGGCTGGTCCGAGTTCATGGAGAATTTCGGCGCCGAGGGCCTTTCCACCGTCATCCAGCGGCTCGGCGAGCGGCTGATCGGCATGGACCCTCGCCCGGTCGAGCGGATCACGGTGTTTCTGCACGGCCTGACACGGCAAACACCCTATGGGATCAACCAGCAGGCCATCGCCGCGATCGAGAACGCCCTGGTCGATATCAAGGCCAAATCCCTCAACATTCCGGTGTACCAGTTGTTGGGCGGACCGATCCGGGATCGCTTGCGGCTCTATTGGTCGCATTGCGGCACCTGGCGGGTGAGTTTCGCCGACCGGATCAAGGAGTGGACCGGCTACGAGCCTATTCGTTCGCTCGCGGACGTGGAGCGGGCGGGCGCCGAGGTCGCGGAACGCGGGTTCAAGGGACTGAAGACGAACATCATGCGCTTCGACGTGGATCCCCCGGTGATCCACATGCCGGGGTTCAACGGGCCCGGCTGGCCGGAGTGCAATATCGACAAGCCGCTGATCGACGCGCTGCGCGCGGAACTGTCGGCGTTTCGTCGCGGCGCGGGACCTGGGGTTGGGCTGCATCTCGATCTCAATTTCAATTTCAAGACGGAGGGATACATCCGGTTGGCCCAGGCGCTGGAGGAATTCGACCTGGTGTGGCTGGAGATCGATAGCTATAATCCAGAGGCATTGGCGACCATTCGGCGGAGTTCGCGCACGCCGGTGGCATCCCTGGAATCGCTGTACGGACGGCGCCAGTTCCGGCCATTTCTCGAGCAACAGGCGGTGGATGTCGCGATCATCGACGTCGCCTGGAACGGTATCCTGGAATCCTACAAGATCGCGGCCATGGCCGACGCTTATGAGGTCAACGTCGCGCCGCATAATTTCAACGGCCATATCGGGTCGCTGATGAGCGCGCATTTGTGCGCCGCCATCCCCAATTTCCGCGTCATGGAAATCGATATCGAGGACGTGCCCTGGAAAGACGACCTCGTGACGGTAGTGCCCGTCATCGAAAACGGGGAATTATTGCTGCCGAGCGGTATTGGCTGGGGAGCGGACGTCAACGAGGACGTCATTCGGGCGCATCCGCCCTCGCGACCGGTCAAGTGGCGTAGCTAACGGCGGTTTTCTGGCGTGACGAGCACGAGCGGCCGGTATCACGCGATCGAGCGCCGGCGATGCACCAGCCGTGACAACCAGGGAAATTCTGTTGCGTTGACGCTATGTAGGTGTTGTGTGAATTCACATACATTTCTCGTAAAAGGATATGAATGAACGATGCCGTGGCGGGTCGGCCGCCGCTGGATTTGACCAATTCACACCAAACGTCGCCAAAAATCGACTCTTCGAAGTGGCTTTGTCATGGCCCGGCTTGCCCGGGCTATCCGCGTGCTCGTCGCGGGAGATGGCCCGGTCGAACCGCATAGGCATCAAGGTAAGGCTGGCGAAGGGAAAACCT
>PLSZ01000130.1:0-3608 GCA_003164305.1 Acetobacteraceae bacterium | reverse complement strand
CTTATCTTGATGCCTATGCGGTCGAACCGGGCCAGGACGAACGAACGGGCGATGGTCGCTGGTTTGTTCGGGTGAATCAGACGAGCGCGTCAAATCTACCCGGACGGAACCAATGATTTTCCAGGGTCTTTTGGTCGTCGCCTGACAGCGATCCTAACGAATTCTCAAATCTTGGTAATTCACTTCCGGCCGATCGTAATGGGCAATTCCGCAAGGCTCTCGTAACTATCGCTGCAATACCTCTATCATATAGGGCCAGCTTCATTCGACGGAGACTCATTCATGGCCGCACCGAGGTATCCAACCAGAAAATTCTCCGCTGTCGGGCGTCGCGTCTCCTTCGTGGAACTGACCCTCGCCCTGAGCGTGATCGTTGGCCTTGGGTTCGTGAGTTTGCGGATCAAGACCATGGGATTTCCCGCCGGCTGGACGCAAACCACCGAAAGCAGCACGGTCGCGGCGAAGGCCGACACGCTGTCACCGGCAGCGGCCGAAACCGAGACGAAAACGCCGTAACGCGGGGGCGACGGGCCTGGCCCGCCGTCGATGGTGTCAGGTTGGCACCGACTTCAGGTTCAGCATGACCCGGCCGTCGCAGCCGACATAGCAACCGGGTGGCAGGCGCCCGACCTCGGGGAAGTCTCGCCGGTCGCCAAACGCGAACTGGCTGTCGTGGGTCAGCACACTGGCGCGCATCGTCGGCCAGACCTGGTCGCGCAAGAATTCCTGATCGGCGGTGCGTCCCGCGAGGTCGGTCCGCGACGCGAGATAGCGTTGTGCCCATGGCCCAATCGGCGGAAGCGCGCCTCGCACGCCGCCCCACATCCCGGCGAGCACCAGTTCGCCATGGTCGTAGTTGTCGCGCATCACATGGAAGTGACGGCCGGAGACGAGCCACTCCTGCACCGCGACACATTCCCGGATGTTTACCACTGAGTCGGCGTCGCGCACGATATAGCGGTCCACGCCGACATCGTCCGCGACGAGAAAGCGCCAGAAAGTGCCGAATGGATCGGTTGGCAGCCCGTTGACCTTCAGCAGGCGCGCCCCCTCGGCGCCCAAAGCCTGCGCCACGGGTGAAGGGACGGTGTCGTCGATGTAAAAGTGGCAGGTCCAGCCGAGATAGAGGAAGCGCGCCGCCCGCGCGTTCAGGATCGCGGTGCGCATATAGCGTTCGTTGTCGCCGAACAGCGAAAAGCTGATGATGTTCCGCTCCGGCCGCGTTGCATCGAACGGGGGAACGGGGACCCGGGTCAGGTCTTGCAGCGGTTGGCCGGTCGCGGCGGCGTCCTTCAGTTCCAGGCAGCGTGTGCCGTGATGGCGTGCCTCGGGCATCCGGTCGAGGCGGCCATAGGCCGTGCAAAGGATGTTGTGCCACTGAAACATGTCGCCGAACCGGACCAGCGCCGCCCGGCCGCGTGGGATCACCTCGGCCCATCGGCCGGCCTGTAGCAAGGCGAACATCGCGTTGTACGCGCTGTCGGTGTTGCCGTTCAGCAGTTCGCTTGCCAGATCGCTGTAATGCACCGCTTTTTCGGTGTTGTGCCGGCGGAGCCAGAAGAACCCCAGCAGGCGGGCCATTTCCCCGCGCATAATCGGATCGCTGACGTGGTCCATCCAGGTTTCGATCACCGCGACGTCGTCCGTCAGGCCATGCTGGCGGATGTGGCCCAGGATGGCCTGGAACCCCTTGATGATTGCTTGTTCCTTGGTTTCCGTGGAGCGAGTTTCTGACACAGATCCCCTCGGCTGACCGTTCGTGTCGAATCGTTTGATCGTCGCCGTCAGTCGTAACACGGCTTTCGGGTCGCGTCAGTCGCCAGCAGTTCTGATTTTGGCGATCGGCCTCCCAATTCGTCATCCNNCCGGCCTGGCCGGAGGATCAGTCAAATTCCGCACAACCTTGAATGGTCACGTAATTTCGGACGGGTGCGTGGCTGCCGATCCTCCGGCCGGGCCGGAGGATGACGGGAAATGCAAGGGGTTCCGGCAAAAACAGAACTGCTGGTCAGTCGCGATGACTCTTGAAGCCGGGACACGGACCGTGCACATCGTTCTGGCCAGGGGGTTTCCATTCATGCCCGCGTCCCGCCGGCGGCTGTTGACGGCCTCGATCAGCCTCGTTCTGCCACGCGTTCGCCCAGCGTTCGCGGCGCGGCGGAGCCTGACGTTCGCGGCTTATGGCGGTCTGTTTCAGGAGCTGTATGAGCCGGCGGTCGTCGATCCCTTCGGCGGGACGCACACCGATATCGATGTGTTTTATTACGCGGTCCCAACCTCGACGCAGGCGCTCGCGACGTTGCGGCGGCAGCGGGAGCGGCCGGAAATCGACGTGGTGCTGCTGGATCTGCCGTCGGCGCGCGCGGCGACCGATGAGGGATTGCTGGAGCCGCTTTCGCCCTCGTCGATGCCGGTGCTGGCCGATCTGGCGCCGGCCGCGACGTTTCCGGGCATCGCCGGGCGTGCGTTGTTCACCGAGCCTTTGGTGTTGTTGTTCGATGCCGCGAAGATGCCGCCGCCACCCGCGTGGAAGACGCTGTGGAGCGGACTGGGTGACCGGTCGATCGTCATTCCGGCGCCGCCCGACCCGGTGGGCATCGCCTTCACGATCGTCGCCGGACGGTTGTTTGGTGGCGGCAACGAACAGCACGCCGTCGTGGACGGGATCGTCGCGATCAACGAACTGCAGCGGCAGGTCCTGAGTTGGAGCCCCAGTCCAGACGTCTACCACATGGTCGGCGAAGGCAACGCGCTCCTGGGCGTTGGTTGGAACATGCCGGCGCAGGTGTTTTCGGATCGCATGAATGGGCGCCTCGGCGTGGCGTTTCCGGAAGAAGGCACGATTTCCCGCGCGACGACGGTCAATCTGGTCAAGGGATCGCGCCAGCCGGACGCCGCCCGCCAGTTGATCGCTCATTTGCTGGGCGCCGACGCGCAAAGGACCATGGTCGAGCAAATGTATCTTGGTCCCGTCAATGCCCGCGCGCGCTATCTTGAGAGCGCATTGCTGCGCACGGCCAACACACAGGAACGCGTGGCCCGGGCGATGCCCGTCGATTGGCTGTCGGTCAACGCGGTGCGCGATGAAATCCTGCGCCGCTGGCGTGAGGTCATTCCCGGCTCCGGTTGAGTTTTCGCCTGTCCAGTGACAGGCTGTCGTCAATGGGAGGAAAAATCATGCATAAAATAACGCGCAGGGGTGTGCTGGCTTCGTTCGCCACCGGAACGATCATCGGATCGCGGGTGGAGGCGGCCGAGTCGATCAAAATCGGCATGCCGTTGGCTTTGACAGGACCATTGGGCTCGGTCGGGGAGCAAATGCGCCGCGGCGCCGAGCTTTGGGCCAAAACGGTGAATGCCAAAGGCGGCGTTCTGGGGCGGCCAATTCAGTTGTTCATTTCCGATACCGGCGGCGATCCGGCGGCCTGCGTGCGGAAGGCCCAGGAAGCGGTAGAGCGTGACGATTGCCGGTTGCTGTTTGGGATGACCTTGTCATCTGAAGCGTTGGCGGTGGTGCCGAAACTCGCGGAGTGGAACGCGATTTTTATCTCCTCGGACAACGGCGACGGCAGGCTGACCGGCGAGTCGTTCGTGCCGAATTTCTTCCG
>PLSZ01000531.1 GCA_003164305.1 Acetobacteraceae bacterium | reverse complement strand
GCTCGGCCGTGAGCTGCGCGCGTATCCGAGAGTGGCTGCTGCGCTGCTATGTCGCGGCGATGGCGGTGCTGATGCTGCTGCCGATCGCGGTCGTGCTGCTGACCTCCCTGACACCGGCCGCGTATATCAGTTTTCCGCCGGGTGGGCTGAGCTTGCGCTGGTACATGGCGGTCGCGTCCGCCGACGAGTGGGTGCCGTCGTTCCTCACCAGCCTTCAGGTGGGCGCGATCGTCATTGTTTGCGCGTTGAGCATCGGTGTGCCGGCGGCGCTTGGCCTGCACGCGGCCACCGGCCGGTTCGCGACCGCCCTGCAAACCTTCTTCCTGTCGCCGCTGATGATCCCCAGCCTGGTGATCGGGCTTGCCATCTTGCGGTTTTACGAAAGCCTCGCGCTTCCCGCCTCCGACCTGTCGGTCGCTCTGGGCCAGACCATGATCGCCACGCCATATGTCGTGCGATTCGTGCTGGCCGGGCTCGCGGGAGTCGATTCGGGACTGACGCGCGCCGCCCGCATCCTCGGCTCCGGGCCGATCCGGACGTTTGTGAAAATCACCTTGCCGCTCATCCGGCATGGGCTGATCGCGGGCGCGCTGTTCAGTTTTATCGTTTCGATCGACGACGTGAACATCGCGCTGTTCCTGTCGGACGTGCACGTGACGCCCTTGTCGGTGCAACTTCTGGGCTATTTGCAGCAGAGCGCCGATCCGCAGGGCGCCGCGGTCGCTTCGCTTCTCGTGATCATCGCTTTCGTGCTAATCTTCGTCTGCGACAGGCTCGCCGGGATCGACTGGCTGTTCGGCATACGCAAGACGACGGTTTCATGACGAACCCACCCCCTTCACGTCCTGTAAGGAGTTAACACCATGGCCCGTATTCAACATCTCGCGATCGCCAGCCAGGACCCGGAAAAGCAGGCCGGCTTCCTCAAAAGCGTGTTCGGCTGGGAGGAGGTCAGGCGCATCGACAATCCGCGGGCGCGCGGTGTGGTGTTGAGCGACGGCGCGATCAACATCTCGGTCTTGTACTTTAAGCAGGATCAGATCGACCGCGGACTGGAGTTCACCGGGCCGCATCATTTCGGCGTCTTCGTGGAGGACCTGGAGGGAACGGCGGCGAAATGCCTCGCGAACGGGGCCGTCGCGTATGACGAGCTGCCCGAGGACAAGAATGAAAAGAACTACCGTCCGAAGCGTTCGGATAAGTTCAAGGGCCCCGAGGGAACTTTGTTCGATATCGCCGATCACGCGTGGATTGGCGCCGCGCCGGTGAAGCAGGCGGCGGAGTAAACAGCGCGCGGGAGCGGGTCAGATCGATGACCCGCTTCCGGCATCGCGCGGACATCGTGATGTTTCGCGCTTGACGCGTCGGGATAGTTAGTTATAAAAACGGTAACTAACGTCACCTCCGAGGTCCCGCGCGATGGATATCCAATCCCCCATGACCCGTCACGACACCCTGGCCCATGTTGTCGGCGACGCGGCCCAGGCCCTCGGCGAACGACCGCGCGAGTCGGACCAGAGGCGCGCCGAGCGAACCCGTACGGCCACCGGCATGATCATGGCGTTCCAACCGGAGGACGTGATCGAGGCCATGATCGCCAGTCACTGCGTCATGTTCCATGAACTGATCGTCGATAGCCTGCACGACACGCTGATTGGCGAAGATCCGGCTTCGCGCCGTCCCGCGCGAAGCAACATCGTCGCCATGGACAAGGCCTTTGGCAACAACCTCGCGCGGTTGGAGGCGTATCGAACCCGGCGCGTGGAGGCTTCGCACGACATCCAGCCGATGCCGGCGCGCGATGAGGCGGATATCTCCGACCGTGTCCGGCGCCACCAGGCATCCGCGCCGGCGCGGCAACCCGTGGCGGCGGCGCCGATCGCCGTGCGCCAGGCCGAGCCCGAAACGATGGGCGATCCCGCGCGGTTCGCCAGGCCCGTGAGCGTGGAACGAACGGACGAGGGGGGGCGGACGGCGGCCTCCGTGCAAATGTCAGGCTCTAACGGCCATACGGTGGTTAACCCGATGCTTACGCAACGATCGATTTATGCCGGCAATCGCCAGGCCAGGCGGCACCCAAATCCGTAATGAGGCAGTAAACCAACGGAGGCCGGGCGGCCCGCGGCCTACCCCTTCCAGACCGCGAACTTTCCGTCCTTCACCACCAGATCGACCGAGGACGGAGCGCTGACCCGCCGCGTGACCGGATCGAACGTCACAGTTCCAAACAGCACACTTGGCACATCGCGCACTTTCCCGAGTCCGTTGTGGATCGCCTGGCGGTCGGCGCCGAACCGCCGCATCACCGTTGCCGCCACGACCATCGCGTCGTAGGCCCGGGCGTTGTAGCTGCCTGGATCGGTGCCATACATCGCGCGGAAGCCGGCCACGAAACGTTGCACGACCGGACGCGGATCCTCGGGGAAAAAGTTGGCGTTGGTGTAAACGCCTTCAACCTCTGGGCCGCCCAGTTCGAGAAATTTAGGGGAATAGACGGACCCGGT
>PLSZ01000440.1:8326-16459 GCA_003164305.1 Acetobacteraceae bacterium | reverse complement strand
GGCGAGACACATTGGGACCTTTCCATCCACGATTTTCCAATGCTGCTCAATCAACGCATCGATGCGCTCGAATCCGCGGGTGCAGGGGTCGAGCAAATCGAACTTGACGAGGCGGTCGTAATCGGCGACCGCTTTTCAAGCCCGCCGAACCTCTGTCACTTCCTGCTAGACCATTTCACGCGGCTTGAACTATATCGCCGCGCTGGTATCGATATCGGGACCGCGACTGTAATCGGCGGTGAACCGAAGGCAGATTTTCAGAAGGCATCTCTGGCGAAATTCGGGGTCGCCAATTTCCTGCACACCGGCCGCACGGCCCGGGTCCGGGTAAGGCGACTTTGGGTCAGTAGCAACTGTCGGGATCTGCGACACCCGGCTCATCACGGGGCTGGTTGGGCCATCGAATTCCTACGCCGAACGTTTGTAACCGCACCCAGGGGAAAGGCACGCCGACTCTATGTATCGCGCAAGGACGCCTCGGTCCGTCGCGTTCTGAATGAGGCGGAGGTCGTTTCGATGCTGTTGCGGCATGACTTCGAGATCGTTGTGCCCGGGCAACTGCCCTTTGAGCAGCAGATCGCGGCCTTTGCGGCGGCCACGCACGTCGTTGGCCCTCACGGTGCCGGCCTGACCTCAATCGTGGTCAGTCCGCCGGGCACGCATGTGCTGGAGATTTTTCATCCACTCTATGGCACAGCATCGNNCGCATCGTATGCGGCTCTCGCGTCCGACGCGCGGTTGCACTATGCCGCTTTGGTCGGGCGAGACGGCAATTCCGATGCCCCGGAATTTAACGATACGCTGGGCGTCGATCTGTCCCGAAACCAATTCGGTAACCGAGACATTCGTGTCAATTTGCCCGATCTGGAGCAATGGCTATACGACTGCTGCGATTCCTTGGAGTGAGGGTCGGAGAAACGATCAGACCGGATAATTCACATACCGGCGATAATACTCATCGAACGTCAGCTTTTCACCATCCGGTTGGGAATACAACGTGGAATCGTTCGCCCAGGTGAGGCCGATTTGCTCGATGACCTTTGGATGAAGCGGAACCTGTATGCCGGACATATAGTCTGCCAGCGGGCGGAATTGGTTCTTATGAGGATCCAATCCGATCCGGCCCATGATCTCCGCGGTCAATTCTTCAAGCAAACCGGCGGTCGGATGGACGCACGCATGGAAAAGCCGCGTGCCGCGAAAGTTGTTTGTCATGAACTTTCCGATATTGAAACCAAGCTGGCGGTCGTCTTTCGCGAGTCTGGCTTCCTCAAATTCGGCGTAACGCCTGAAATCAGGAATTTGAAAATCCGGGATGGGGGGCAGATCGAGGCTGCGATATCGTTCGAACCGTTCTTCCGGGTCGGGTATGATCGTGCGAAGCTTGGCCAAGAGTCCATCGTGAAACGCGAACGGGAACGGGTCTTTACTGACTGCTTGGTGTTTTTCCCGGGCCTTGAGCATGGCGTCGTCGTTGCCGATGAGCCATGCGTCGAACGGCCACAGTGCCGCGATATAACAGAACGGAAACCGCACGACCGCTATCCCTTCAGGGATTTTATCGCGCATGGGGTGGTTACGCCACGTCCAGATATCCTGTTGCAGCAAAATGTCCGCCGTTTCGAAATCGGCGAGATTGCTGGCGAGAACATCCCCGGAGGCCCATATGTCGTGCTGGACGACGTCCCAACGCTCGGCGACATATGGCACGGTTTTCAGGATGAGGGCGACGGCTCCAGCCTGGCAATTGCCGTAGACAATGAGCTTACGCATCTTTCTGGTCCGCGTCGGGACGCGTGGCCGCGGCGATTGTCGAAGCCACCGCGGCAGCCAGGTCGCCGACGTTTTCCAACTCCAGAACGTCGGCGATAACGAAGCGGATGCCGAACGCGCTTTCGATGTTCATAAGCAATCTGGCGTGCGCCAGAGAATCCCACCCATCGACGTCGTCCGCGGTCGTTTCGGGACCTATCTGAAGGCGTGGCTGCTTCATGGTCGCTCGAATCACCTCCGCGATCCGTTCGAGAATCTCCGGCATTCATGAACCTCACTATGACTGTATTTTGGCCAAAAGCTTCCTGATGCTCGCCTGGCGACTGATCTTGCCACTGGTTGATTTCAGAAGGAAACCACGATCCACAATGGAAATATGATGCGGACGAATTCCGCAGCCTGAGAATACCGCGCGCCGGATGGCGGACGGCAGATTGGATCGCCGGTCATCGAAAACTTCAATGGTTTCAGCGGCGACGAACAATTGAGTGGCACCAGATTCGGCATCGTAGTCAGAATATACGAGAACACGCCCAGGTGCGATCCCGTCCAGCGCGTTAAGCTCGGCCTCGATTTCATGGGCGATGACTTTTTTACCGTTTATATTCAATACATCGTCCAAACGGCCGACGACAAACAGTTCGTCATCCTCCATGAATCCAAGGTCACCGGATGCATACCATCCGTCCCGGAGTCGCTGCGTGGAGAGATGCGGTAACTTATGGTAGCCATCGAACAAGCAGTTGCCGGAAATGACAATCTCACCCAGGACGCCATCGTCAACCTGCTCGCGGTCGTCGTTCAGAATCCTGATCTCCGTGCCAGGGATGGGACGCCCTGAGGAGAGATAGTCGAGATACTGCGCCCGCGAACTGCGACTTACCGGCTGGCCTGAGGTGGTCTGCGTCACGGCAAAGACGTTCTCGGCCATCGCATAGCTCACCTGCAGGGCCTCGGGGACAATCCCGAACGCCTGGAAACGAGACAGGAACGCATCGAAAGCCGTGGCGCGGCACGGTTCCGAGCAATTGACCATCATCCGTATCGAGGACAGGTCCCAGCTCCGATCTGGCTCGGCCATGCGAACCAGATGATGGAAAGCGAAATTAGGCATCCAGGCGAGCGTCGCGCGATATTTCTCAATCGCATCGAGCAGGACTGTCGGCTGCGCAACCCACAATAGCGCATCGATGCTCACGAACGGAATCCCGGTCACAGAGGGCATCAGGAAGCCAGTAATGAGCCCCATGTCGTGGTAGAGCGGAAGCCAACTGGCAACGACATCGGTCGGCACGAGTCCGATGGTCGAGGCGTAAGCCTCGATCTGCGTAAGCACGGCGCGGTGCGAGAGAGAAACGCCCTTTTTCAGGCCGGTCGTACCCGAACTATGTTGCAGAAACGCGATCTGGTCTACATTCGCCGCTGGTGCACCTTCGCCAGCGGCATCGGAACTGGTGGGTAACGCATCAACGTCGAGTGTCAGACAATCGGCGGCGTCAGCGGTAGGGAGCGTGGTCCCTGAGCCGATCAGGCAAGACGGTTCGAGCCGATCCATCAACATCTTCATTGAATGCCTGAATATCTCGGGGTCCTGTTTGCGTGTGAGCGGAGGTAAGAACGATGGGATGGCGCCGGCCAAAACGCTCCCGATAAAGCTGCTATAAAGCTCGCGACGATGTTCCAGGATGATCGCGACAGTCATCCCTGTCCGGATACCATTTTGTTTAAGCAATGAAAAAATCCGACGGGCGTCCGACAGGACCGCACCGTTCGAATAAACATGAGGCCTGCCATGCTCGAAGACGACGCAGAACGTGGTGCTCGGTGCTAGTGCCGCCCGCTGAACGAACCGGTCGAAAAGCATCATTTGCCAGGCGTCCTCTCGCCGATCAAAGCAACTCGCCGCAGGCACTCAGAAACCGCGCCACGTCTACCTCCACATCGTCCGACTGGGTGTTTTCCCCGGCGACGGTCCTGTCGGCGATATAGGTCGCGTAAGGACATTGCACGCTGGCCGCGATCACCGCGAATGACAGAATACCGTAACGTTCCGGGAAAATCTCAATGACCTGGGTGCCCGGCGCCGCGAAAGCCAGATTGCTGAGCCCCGCGCCATGTAGACTGATGATGTGCGATGCGTAAGCAAACGCGGTCACCTGCTCCGCCAACGACGCGCCCGCTAACTCAATTCTCCGGTAACCCAGCCTCGCGAGCGCGGTCGCGAATTCCGCGTCGTTGACGATCCTGCGGCGAGACGCGTCGGAGCGCGATACATAGATTTTCTCACGCCGCCGAAGATCGTCTCCGACCTCCATGACCGAGCCCAGGCCGACGGTGGAGCGAAGCCAGGACAGCGCCCATGGCGCGCCTTTATGGATCGGATGCGGGATGGCCCGCAAATCGCTCGGCACCAGCAATTCTCGCGCCCGCACCGCCTGATACTCGTCGAGAGCGATCACCCGCGATTCATCGAAACCGCACATCCGAAGCGAGTCGCGCTGGAATTTGGCGATCAGCGGTGTGGTCACGACATAGACCGAGGACAAGGTGGCGCGGGCGCCCAGGAAGGCCAGTCGCGGCAGCCAGTCCACCAGCCAGTGGCAGAAGTTCAACGGACGTATGTCGTCGGAGATCGGTATAACGGTCCCATCGATGAAGGGCGCCGCGTCGAGGATTCCGGCAGCATCCATGTCGTAGTATTGATAGAGATCGCTGTAGTGGGAGCTGACATCTCTGACGATCGTACGCTTGTCTGATGCCAGCACCATTGGCGCTCCGAAGAAATGTCCAAAATAGCCATTCGGAACGGACAATACCTTGAATTCCGGGCTGAACGCGGTGATCCTGCCGCCGGTGCCGAAACAGTCCGGCAATCCGTTGGTGAAGACCGCCGGAGTGAGATCTCGTCTGGTCGGGTAATGAATTGGCGTCCACCCCAGGCTGAGTTCCTCGGCGGACGAAACCACAATCTGCCCGTTGCTGGTTGGCGAAAGGAGGGTGCGGATTTGCCTGAGTATGTCGGGAACCGCGGCGGAATGCCAAGGGTTGGCGACCTTGAGTCCAACGCGAGCGCCGAGTTCCAGGACAGCATCCGCTTTCCCGAACTGAGGATGCAAAGGCGCTGCGTTCATCACATTTTGCATCCTGTGCCTGGTCACGCATTATACCACCTCGTGCACCATCCGCCGAGGATGATCATGATCGGGCGCGGAAACTATGCGGCGAATGGGCAAAAAGCAAGCCGGTCAGTTCTGCTCGGCCGAGGCCGACACGGGCGATCGCATCTTCGGATTCTGCTCGGAGCGATTATATATTGGATCATGTGTTCGTGCGCCCATTCGACTGATCTGCCCTCCGGCCAAATGGGAGCGAACGCCTTCGACCTGGTGCGCCAGTTCACCGGGCGCGCCGGTGGCGGTGACGGATCTCCGCCCTGGCTGCGAATCACGCGGGCGATGGGCGTCAAATCCATCCTCGATGCGCGAGATGCCGGCTTTACGTTCGTGAGAGTTCCGGCTGCGGGGTTCGGGCCATCCTGGCCGGATTCGCCGGTGCAAAACGATCTGGCGCTCTGGCAGGCCGATCCATCGAAATGGTGGTCGGACGTCGATTTGATGTTCGATGAGCTGGATCGAGCCGGCATCCGGCTCGTGCCGTCGCTGTTGTTCAATCTGATCCAGTTTCCATCGTTGGAGAGTGAGACGGTCACGACCTTTCTCACCGACCCGCGGTCGCGCAGCCGAGATCTGGCGAAGCAATTTATCTCCGAGTTCATTTCACGTTATCGCGCCCGAAAAACCATTTTGTTCTATGAAATGGGCAATGAG
Source organism: Acetobacteraceae bacterium (assembly GCA_003164305.1). Next base: position 10,859 of record PLSZ01000440.1, on the reverse strand, counting down.
TTCAATAACGGTGAGGATATGGACCTGGAGGGCCGGTGCGTGAAACAGTCCGGCCGGGATTCTCCGGTTTGCCGTTCGACCGGAAACTATTCGACCGATGCGTTGATAGCGTTCTCCCGCGACATCGTCGCCCTGATCAAACGGCAAGATCCCACGCGAGGCGTTTCGTCCGGCTTCGGATTGCCGCGACCGGCCGCCACGCATCTCATCAGACGCCCGGAATTCGCGGGGGGTCCCGATTGGACCCCGGACTCGATGGCGGAGTTCACCGACCTGATGCTGAAGATGCATGCCCCTTTCGATATCGTCAGTCTGCATCTGTATCCGGTCGATGTCCGCCCCGAATTGTCGGCATACCGGGAGATCGACATGGTTGATATCATCGCGAGGCTGTTCCATCCGCTCGGCAAGAAGGTCTTCATCGGCGAGTTCGGCGGTCCGGACGGGGCCCCCTTGTTTGGTGATGTCGCGAACGCGGTCGGGCAAGGAATGGCGGATTACGCCGCGATCTGGGTGTGGGAATTCTATCAGGCCAGCACCCATCAGTCCCCTGACCTTGAGGGTCGAGACTATCGGATCGAACCAGGTCATGGCGAACAATCGATGGCCATGCTTCGGTCGGCTCTCACCGCTCCACCGGTCGGCCCCGAGCCCAGAGTGGTTTTGACCTGGCCGTTACCCTGCGCGACCGTCAATCAACCGATTGACCTCTACGCGGTGGCCAGCGTCGGGGCGAAGCTACCGTCGAAGGTGGAATTTTTGGTCGATGGCCAAAGCGTGGGAGTTGTCACCTCACCACCCTATCAGCTTCGTTTCGACCCCAGTCACCTGGGCGCGCGCGTTGCCGCCGTCGAAGCGCGAGCCTATGGTCGGGACAATAGCGTCGCAACCTTTAAATCATCCGTGCGGTTCAACCAAACAACGGACGCCTGCGAAATCGGGCAATAAAAGGTTCATAACCTCGGCCAGTCGCCTCCAACTCAACTCGTTTGCTCAAACCAAAAGCTGGCACCGCCCGGTTGGAAGCGGCCATGCATGAACTGATTCAGCATCCCCGCGTTATGTTTGATGTGGTAACGACTGCCATAAATGGCCCGCGTCTTAGGATTCGAAATCATATAAGCATAGAGCAGATATTGCTCATTCCAAAAGATCTGATTGTCGCGCATCTGATTGAGGGGCAGACTTTCCGGCAGATAGATGTCGTGAACATGCACTGTTATGGACGCCTCGATCTCCGGCAAAACACGAAGATATAAATGCAGGCAATCGCTGTCGTGCCGCACGGTATGCGTTGAGTCGATGAACAGAATATCGCCGTCCCGCAACAATCCGGTAAAGAAGTCCGTCTCGATGTCCTGAACCCGGCGCCTGACCAGTTCGATCCCGGACAGTGACGTCAAAAATTCACTTGGGAACGGTTCAACGCAGATGATGCGTCCCATGCCGTTCTTCGCGCAGGCCATTTGCGCGACTCTGGTCGACCAGCCGCTGCCAACCTCGACGATGGTTCGCGGCCGGCGCGTCCGGATCATCGCATAATACGCCATCGCATCGGAAAAGGAGAAAGCGCCGTTTTCCCACATGTATTCGCCCGGTGGCGCGTTCGATTTCGGCGGATTGAACTCATGCGACACTCTTATCAGGCGCTCCAGTTCCACCACCATTTCGGCGTTGGGAGGAAACACGCCATCCAGCGTCAGCAGCGAGGGCGATGCGAACGACCGTTCCAGATCGGCGATCGTGGGGATCTCGGCGTAAAAATCCGCACGGGTGATGGTCACGCCAAATTTCTGTTGCAGGTAACCGCGGATCTGGGACGGGCTGTAGAGCAGCCGATCGAGCAAACGGCCCAGGAGGTCAAGTTCCGCCGGGTCGAAGCATTCAACGTCGTCCGGCAGATACGTTCCCGGCTTTACATTAGCCAGCAGCGCCAGCGTTTTCTCGAGCATGTCCACTCCTGAGCGGGATTTCCAATATCCAAAGATGCTTGATAAAGATCAAGATAAAAAGCCGCGGCATCCCCTCAGGGAGCGGGTGAGTTCCAGAATATGGGACCTCTTTCCAAATCCGGCCAAATGCCCTGGGCCTATCCCACCCCCCCCAACCGCAACCGAAACCGCTGGATCTTCCCCGTCTGCGTCTTCGGCAACACATCGATGAACCGCACCGACCGAGGATACTTGTACGGCGCGATCGTCGCCTTCACAAAATCCTGCAGACGCTTGCGCGTCGCCTCGTCAGCCGCCACCCCCGCCACCAGCACGATATGCGCCTCCACGATCTGCCCACGCTCGGCATCCGCCACACCGATGACAGCGCAGTCCAGGACCTCGGCGCAGGCCAGCAGCGCCGCCTCCACCTCCGGGCCGGCGATATTGTAACCCGAGGACACGATCATATCGTCCGACCGTGCCGCGAAATGGAAATACCCCCCCTCATCCTGGGCGAACGAATCCCCCGTCAGGTTCCAGCCGTCGCGCACATAGCCCGCCTGGCGAGGATCGTCCAAATACCGGCACCCGGTCGGGCC
>PLSZ01000440.1:0-8249 GCA_003164305.1 Acetobacteraceae bacterium | reverse complement strand
GCGATCCGCAGCGACGACAGGTCGGCGCCCTGATCCATCGCCTGCAGCATCGCGCGATACGCGGTCGGCGCGGTGAAGCTGATCGTCGCCTTATAAGTCTGAATGATCTCGATCATGTTCGGCGGCGAGGCATTCTCCAGCAACGTCGCCGCCGCCCCGAATCGCAGCGGAAAGATCGCCAGCCCGCCGAGCCCGAAGGTGAACGCCAGCGGTGGCGAGCCGACGAAGACATCGTCCGGAGTCACGCCGAGCACCTCCTTCGCGTAACCGTCGGCGATGATCAGCAGGTCGCGATGGAAATGCGCCGTCGCCTTCGGCTCCCCGGTGGTGCCGGAGGTGAAGCCGAGCAGCGCCACGTCGTCCCGGCTGGTGGCGACCGGCTCGAAGCGGACGGATTTGCCCAGAGCGCGGCGGTCGAGCTCGGCATCGTGGTTGGCGGTGCCGTCGAAGCCCACGATGGTCTTCAGGAACGCGCTCTCCTTGGCGCACAGTACCAGTTCGTCCTGTAATCGCGTGTCGCACAGCGCCAGAGCGATCTCCGCCTTATCGACCATCTTGCCCAGTTCGCCGGCGCGCAGCATCGGCATGGTGTTGACAACGACCGCGCCGGCTTTGGTCGCGGCCAGCCAGCAGGCCACCATCGCCGGATTATTGGCGGAGCGGATCAGCACCCGGTTGCCCGGCCGCACGCCATAGTCCTCGACCAGAGCGTGGGCGATGCGGTTGGTCCAGTCCGCCAGTTCTTTATAGGTACGGTGTCGGCCGTTGCCAATCAGCGCGGTGTGATCGCCAAAGCCTTTGCGGACCATGGCATCGGTCAGTTCCACCCCGGCGTTCAGGGATTCGGGATACTCGAAGCCATCGAGCAACAGGTCCGGCCATTGCTCCGGCGGCGGCAGGCGGTCGCGGGTGAATGTGTCGATATGCCCAGAAGGCCCCAGCGAGGGTCCCGGCATGTCAGCGTTCGCCGCTGGTTATGTGGATCGTCGGAGCCAGCGCGTGGGTCAGGTCGGCCACCCTTGTCCGGGAGAGGAAACGGTTGAGCCAAACGGTAACTCACGCTAAGCCAGACGCCAAGCTGAAAGCCGCGGGAGCGTGATGATCGATAGCAGCCGAGCCCGGATTCTGGAGGCGGCATGACCGGATACCGCGACGACCCGGCCCGGATCGGCGCGCTGGTGCGGGACGACGCGGTGCATCGTGACGCCTACATCGATCCCGGGATCTTTCGGATCGAGATGGACCGCGTGTGGGCTCGGACCTGGATTTATGTCGGGCATGTCAGCCAAATTCCGGAGCCGGAGGATTACCTCACCGCCGATATCGCCACCGAACCGGTGCTGATGATCCGCCAGGCCGATGGCGGCGTCCGGGCTTTCCGGAATCGCTGCGCGCACAAAGGCGCCAAATTGGTCGCTGATCGCTCGGGCAACACCGGCCGCTTCCTGCGCTGCCCGTATCACAACTGGAGCTATCGCACCGACGGGTCGCTGGCCGCCATTCCGCTACGGCAGGGCTACGACGGGACCGGCCTGGAATGCAGCGAGGCGGTTCGGGGTCTGCGACCGGTCGCCACCAGCATCTATCGCGGCCTGGTATTCGCCCGGCTGAGCGAGGACGGGCCGGGGTTCGACGAATGGTTCGGCGGCGCGCTGTCGTCGATCGACTATATGGCCGACCGCTCGCCCGAGGGCGAAATGGAAATCGCCGGCGGTGTGCTGCGCTACATGCACGACAGCAACTGGAAGTTCTTCGTCGAGAACCTGAACGACACGATGCATCCGATGGCTGCGCACGAGTCCTCGGCGGGCACGGCGAAGGAGTTGTGGGCCGATCAGCCAGCGGACGCACCTAAGCCGATGGCGATCGAGCAACTGGTGCCGTTCGCCGGCAGTTACGACTTTTTCGACAAAATGGGCGTGCGGGTGTTCGAAAACGGGCACTCGTGGTCCGGTGTGCATTTTTCCATTCATTCCGCTTACGCGGCGGTGCCGGAATACGAGGCGGCGATGGTTGGCGCGTACGGCGAGGCGCGCGCCAAGGACATTCTGGGCACCGTGCGTCACAACACGGTGTATTACCCCAGCCTGACGATCAAAGGCGCGATCCAGACCATCCGCGTGGTGCGACCGATCGCTGTCGATAAAACCCTGATCGAAAGCTGGAGTTTCCGCCTGAAGGGCGCGCCCGACATCTTCTTCAAACGCAACGTCACTTATAATCGTCTGATCAACTCGCCGATGTCGGTGGTGGGGCACGACGACCAGCAATGCTACCGGTTGTTGCAGGAGGGTCTCGCCGCCGGCGGCAACGAATGGGTGAATCTGCAACGCGATTACCATCCCGAGGAACGCGGCGCGGCCGACCTGACCGTCAACGGTACCAGCGAAATTTCCATGCGCAACCAGTTCCGCGTCTGGGCTCGGCTGATGAGCACCCCATGACGGAAGTGGAAATCGTCCGGTTCATCTATCGCGAGGCACGGCTGCTGGACGAGAAGCGGTGGGACGAATGGTATGAGTTGTTCACCGAGGACGGTCATTATTGGGTACCGCTGACTCGTGACCAGCCGGACGCGGAGTTTCACACGTCGTTGGCCCACGAGGACCGGCTGCTGTTGCGCCTACGGATCGAGCGGCTGGGCCGGCGGCCTCCGTCGCAGCACCCGGAAAGCTGGAGCCAGCATGTGCTGCAGGCGCCGGAGATCGAATCGCATGACGGCGAAGCGTGGCTGACGCGCACGGCGTTTCATTACGCGGAGGCGCGGGGTGACGAGATGCAAAGTTATACCGGTTTGGTGCTGCATCATTTGGTTGAGGTGGATGGGAAGCCACGCATTCGGTTGAAGCGGGTCAATCTGCTGAACTGCGAAGCGGCGCTGCCGTCGATCCAGTTGTTTCTTTGAACGCAGACCTGAGGTGATCCCATTGAACAAACCCGCCGATCCTTCCTGGCACGTTTTCCCGGCGGCGGATGCTGGTCCCGCCGTATCGGCGTGTATCGGCGTGCATCGGCGGTTTCGATTTTTCTTTCGCGGCCGATACAACCAGGCAGAATGCAACCGCCGATGAACGCCGATGCACGCCGATATGGTTGCGCGGCTGGACCGTTACGGGCCGGTTCCGACAGCGGCCTGGCCGAAGAGCGATCGAAACCCGATAATGCGTTCCCCTGCACCGGGACGGCAGTGCATGCCCAGGGTGTTCGACCATGACGGTTGCCGCCGCGTTCACCAAAACCGCCGCGCGCTGCTCGGAGCACCCGTTTCTTCTTGTTCTGGCGGAGACAGCGCGTACCTATGGCATCGCGTCCGGCACAATCACTTACGCCGACGCGGCCGCGCGTGTTGGCGAACTGCGCGCGGCTTATGCCGCGGCCGGTTATGGTCCCGGCCATCGCGTCGGGCTGATGCTGGAAAACCGGCCAGCGTTCTTTTTCCATTGGCTGGCGTTGAATAATCTCGGCGTCGGCGTGGTGCCGCTGAGCCCCGAGCTGCGCCCGGTGGAACTGGACTATCTCGTGCGGCACAGCGAAATCATCCTCGGCGTCGCCGCCGCCCCACGTTTCGCCACGCTAAAGTCCGCCGCCCCGGAGCTGCCGGTCATCGCCGACGACCACCCGCCGCCCGCCGCGCCGCGTCCCGCTGTCGCCGGCATCCCTGGGCCGGGAACCGAATGCGCGCTGCTGTATACCTCCGGCACCACCGGCCGCCCGAAAGGCTGTGTGCTGTCCAACGATTATTTCCATCGCGCCGGCCGATGGTACGCGACCATCGGCGGACTTTGCGCGCTGCGAGAGGGCGACCGGCTGATCACGCCGCTGCCGCTGACGCATATGAACGCGATGGCCTATTCTACCATGGCAATGATCGAAACCGGTGGCTGCATCGTGCAACTCGACCGCTTTCATCCGCGCGGGTGGTGGGATGCGGTGCGGGAGAGTCAGGCCTCGATCGTGCATTATCTGGGTGTCATGCCCTCGATGCTGCTTGGGGCCGCGCCCGATCCGCGCGATCGTGACCACGCGGTTCGTTTCGGCTTCGGCGCCGGCGTGGATCGGCGCCACCACGCCGCGTTTGAATCTCGCTTCGGTTTTCCGCTGTTGGAAGCATGGGCCATGACCGAGACCGGCGCCGGCGCGGTGGTGATCGCCAACCGGGAGCCTCGCCATGTCGGTACCAACTGCTTCGGCAGCCCCGGACCGGCGGTGGAAATCCGCATCATGCCGGAGGACCGGGAGTTGCTGGTGCGCGCCGCCGGCCCTGATCCTCGCGCGGGATTCTTCAGCGAGTACCTGAAGGAACCGGAGATCACCGAAGCCGCGTGGGAGGATGGTTGGTTCCACACCGGCGACATCGTCCGCGCCGGCCCGGACGGCGAATTGTATTTCGTCGATCGCAAGAAAAACGTGATCCGCCGCAGCGGCGAAAACATCTCCGCGGTCGAGGTGGAAAGCGTGCTGCGGCGGCATCCCGCCGTGGCCGAGGTCGCGGTCGCCGCAGTGCCCGACGACCTGCGCGAAGAAGAAGTGTTCGCGTGTATCGTTCCCCGAGCGCCGCTTACCGATGCCGCCGCGACCGCGGAGGACATCGTTCGCGCCGCCTTGCAAGACCTGTCGTACTTCAAAGTGCCTGGCTGGATCGCTTTCGTGGACGCGTTGCCGTTGACTTCCAGCCAGAAAGTCGCGCGCGGGGAGTTGAAAGCGGTCGCCCACCGGTTGGTGACAAGCCCAGAGTGCATCGATACGCGCGGCCTGAAACGGAGATGACGGCGCGATCTTACGAGGGTGTCGCGCTCTGCTGTCCGGTGACGGAACCGTATGTTCGCCGTTCGGAACATGGCGCCGCGTGGTTCCTGGCGCGGACCTTGCGGCGGCTGCTGGATTCCGGCGGCGTGGCGAAGCACGATGTCGATGGGCTCTGCCTGTCCAGCTTCACGCTGCATCCGGACACGGCGGTTGGTTTCACGCAATATGTTGACCTGTCGCCTCGGCTGTTGGAGTGGCTGCCGATGGGCGGCGCCTGCGGCGTGATCGCGTTGCGTCGAGCCGCCCGAGCAGTGCAGGCGGGCGACGCGGAGATTGTCGCCTGCATCGCCGGCGACACCGCCAACGAAACGAGTTTCCGGGATTTGCTGGCGAATTTTTCCGGGTTTTCGCGGGACGCGGTGTATCCGTACGGCGCCGGCGGTCCGAACATGAGTTTTGCCGTCATCGCCGATGCCTATATGCGCGCGACCGGCGCCACGCGGGAGGATTTCGGCAAACTCGCCGTCGCGCAGCGTGCCAACGCGCGGCGCAATCCGCTGGCGTTGCTGTGGGGCGAACTGACGTTGGCGGATTACCTCGCGGCGCGGCCGATCGCCGAACCGTTGCATCTGTTCGATTGCGTGATGCCGTGTGCCGGCGCGGACGGGTTTCTGGTCATGAGCGAGGCCCGCGCGCGTGCCTTGGGCCTGCCGTTTCTGCGTGTACTGGGTGCGATCGAACGGCATAACGCGTTTCCGGACGACCCCGTGCAACTGCGCGGAGGCTGGGCGATGGATCGCGATGCGTTGTGGGCCCAGGCCGGGATCGGTCCGCGAGATGTGGATGTTGTCGAGACTTATGACGATTATCCGGTGATTTCCATGTTGCAGTTCGAAGGTCTCGACTTTTGCGCGGAAGGCGACGGGCCGTCGTTTGTCAGGCGACATGACTTTACCATCGACGGCGACGTGCCGCACAACACCAGCGGCGGCCAGTTGTCGATGGGACAGGCGGGCGCGGCCGGCGGCTATTTAGGGTTGGTGGAGGCGATGCGGCAACTGCTCGGCCTCGCGGACGGGCGGCAGGTGGCGAACGCGCGGCATGCGTTGATCAGTGGGTTCGGGATGATCAATTACGATCGCGGATTGTGCTCCGCCGCCGCCGTGTTGGGGCGCGCATGATCCGGATGCAGCGCTGCGCGGCGTGCGGCGCCACCCAGTATCCGCCGCGTGAGGTTTGCCGCGTGTGTCTGGCGGATGGCCTGGTGTGGGAAAGCGCCGACTCGCTGCCGGCCCGCGTGGTGGCGCGTACGCGATTGTATCACAGCAACGAACCGCGGTTCCGTTCGCGGTTGCCCTTGGTGTGCGGGCTGGTGCGGTTCGAAACCGGGCCGGTCGCGGTGTGCTTTCTGGCGGAAACGGCGGCGCCCGGTGACGCAGTGCTTGTGCGGACGGGAGAGGACGATCTGCTTGAGGCTGAGTGACGCCGGGTTTTGTCACCAGGGGTGGGCCGGCTGACGCGTCGGATGATCTTGACTTTTACCTCAAGGATCACCAGTCTCAGCGGCAGGAAGATTGAGACGTTTGGCATCTCTTGCTTCCCTTGGTTAGCTGGCGGGGGTATTCTCGCCGGCTTTCCCATTTTCGGGCCAAGGTGTGAAGGCACCGTTGACGCGGGACTTTATCAGCCGCGCAACCCCGCATCGCGCAGCAGCGGCAACACGGTTTCGATGAAATACGGCAGCTCGTCTTTGTAATTCACGAACGACAGCGCCACTCCCTCGAAGCCAACCTCGCTGATCGCCGTGAGCTTCTGGGCGATCCGTTCCGGCGTGCCGATCAACGGATAGGTTCCCGCGCCGCCCACGAAACGCTTACGATGCAACCGGTACGCCTCCGGATCGTGCGAGCTGGAGAACTTCGCTTTATTGCCCATGTAATGATCGGCGCCGGCGGTGTCTTCCATGGTCACCGCGTAATGCTCGTAATACGCCTCCGCCGCGTCCTGGGAGGGACGGCAGACCACGTGACAGGTCGTGTAGACGCCAACCTCGCGTCCCATCGCGGCGGCGCGGTCGCGCATGTCGGTGAGTTGCGTGTGGCTGCCGGCGATTTCGACGAACGTGGTGAACAGGCAATCCGCCGCGCGCGCGGCGAAATCGCGGCCGGGCGGTGAGAACGCCGCGTTCAACGTCACCGGCCAGGGCTGCTGCAACGGCCGCGGCTTACCCGACACGCCACGCAGATCGTAGTACCGGCCCTTGAAATCGAATGGCTCCGCTTCGGTGTAAAGCCGCGTCATGATTTCGAACCACTCAAGGCCCTGCGCGTAACGATCCTCGACCATCTCCAGGCCGAAACAACCGAACTCGTCCGGGTTCCAACCGCAGACGATGTTCAATCCGGCCCGGCCACCGCTGGCGTGATCGATGGTCGTCAGCGCCTTGGCGGCGAACACCGGATGCACCATCGGCACGTGGACCGTGGCGAACAAAGCGATTTGCTCGGTCACCCCCGATAACGCGGCCGCCTCGGTCAACGTCTCGAACGACCATTCGCGGGAGTTCGTGACGCCCCCAAAACCTTTCCACCGGGCGATGGGCAGGAAGAACTCCAATCCCGCCCGATCGGCCATCCGGGCCACCGCCACCACGTCGGGCCATTCCGCGCGCCAGCGTTCCGGCACGCGGGTCAGGGTCAGGCCGCCATCGGCGTTGGCGGAGAAAACGCCCAGTTTGAGGCGGTTCGGGCCGCGCATGGGGTGTGGGCGAGGCGGCATCGATGAGGCTCCATCCCTTGTCCGGGAGAAATTAGGCCTGATATGGTCAGGCGAACAGAGGATGACATCTCGCATGCGGATCGTCTGCGTGGGCGGCGGACCGGCGGGTCTGTATTTCGCGATCCAGATGATGCGGCGCGATCCGTCGCACCGGATCACCGTGATCGAACGCAACCGGCCGGGCGACACGTTCGGTTGGGGCGTCGTGTTCTCGGATGAGACTCTTCGACATTTGGAGGGCGCCGATCCGGCCAGCAAGCAAGAGATCCTCGACAGCTTTGCCCATTGGGACGACATCGATATCCACTTCAAGGGGCGTGTCATCACCTCGGGCGGGCATGGATTCTGCGGCATCGAGCGGCGGCATTTGCTGGATATCCTGCGACGGCGGGCCGAGGCGTTGGGTGTCGAACTGATCTTTCAGCGCGAGGTCGATGACATCGCCGCGTTCGCGGACGCCGACCTGATCGTGGCGGCGGATGGCATCAACAGTCGCATCCGCGGACGCCACTCGGAGCATTTCCGCCCGTCGATCGACCTGCGCAGCAACCGGTTCGTCTGGCTCGGCACGCATCGGTTGTTCGAGGCGTTCACGTTCATTTTCGTCGAGACCGAGTTCGGCTGGTTCCAGGCGCATGCGTATCGCTTCAATGGCGACACTTCGACATTCATCGTCGAGACGACGGAAACCGCGTGGCGGGCGGCGGGACTGGACCAATGCGACA
>PLSZ01000613.1 GCA_003164305.1 Acetobacteraceae bacterium | reverse complement strand
CGCTCTTATCGTGAACTCTGTTGATACGGGCCGAGACCGGCGGCTCCCATGATCCACGCCTCCTGAGTGGATCCGTTGCCAAGTGCTTCGATCGTTCTTCGCCAACTCAGATAATTGGGTAGGTTCGCGGTTGCGACACCATGGAAACGGCGCATCCACTCCTTCAGACGGCCATGGGAGGCATTGATGTTATTGATATGCAGATCGGGCGCCTCCGGCCGGGGAATGCCTGGTGCCGGCAGAACATGCAACGCCACCCCCGCGCGGCGCGCGAATGCTTTGATGGCGGTCCCGCCGTCACAGCAGAATTGTGCTGACTTCTCGACGACCGGACCAAGAACCGCGGCGATGCTGGCCGCATCCAAACGCGGCAGGACCCCATCGATGGTCGCGCCCGAACGGTCGCGCGCCACGATGACGGGAATTTGCTCCGCGGACAGGCCCCGCTTGCTGGCCTTGCCACCCCGCTTGCGAGGCGCGCGCCGTAAACCGTCCCGCTTGCCCTTGAAGGATTCCAGAATGAAGGTTTCGTCCGCCTCGACGATCCCGGACAGGCTCGCGGGTTTATCGAGAGTGAGGGCCTTCAGAAACCGGTGTCTCCAGCGAAAAGCGGTGGTGTAATCGACGCCGCGCCTGGCCGCCGCTTTCGCGATCGTTTCACCGTTGATCAAGGCCTGTGCCTGATCCTGCCAGCGATCCGGATAATGCAGGCCGGACAACGGTGTTCCGGTCAGCGGATTGAAGGTTTTGCGGCAGGCCGCGCAGCGGTACCGGGGTTTACCGCCGGCCGTGCCCCAGGGACGAATGTCGTCGCTGTCGCAATGCGGGCATCCGATGCTGGCCAGCCTGCTTTGGCCAATGCGCGCCATCAGGTCTGCTTTCGCCGTGGCGCCGCTGCTCGTTTTGTATCCGGCTGGCGGTGCGACACACGCCGCGTCCGGCGTCGAGGCGGCGCCGGACGCACGATCGTCATCGTTCCTTGAGATACCCGCCTCCGCCAATGCCAGTTCCCGCATGACCTGCCCGCGCTGTGCCGTATCCAACCCGCGAATGCCGTTGAGCCACGCCCTGAACGCCACCGAATCCATACCCGGTCTCCGTTGCCTAAAACCAAGTCTGTCTGCTTGCAACAAACTATGCAATAAGAGCGTTTCTTTTTGTCCCGTTCCTGTAATTCAGCAACCTCGTCCCCATATGGGCATATACGACGTTGGCGGGATATCGCTCCCTCCACAACGGAAACAGTAAATCCATGGAAATTCCCGCGGGAGTGAAGCCCGGCCTTTGGGGCGCGGCGGCTGGCGCCGTCGCGATGGCGATCGTTGGCTTCTCGTATCTTGGATGGACGACTCAGGCGACGTCACAGAAGCTCGCGCAGGACACCGCGGACAGTGCCGTTGTCGCCGCGTTGGTGCCGTTTTGTGTGACCAAAGCCGAGGCCGATCCCAACCAGACGATCCTGACAAAGTTTCAGGCGGAACAATCGTCCTACTCTCGCAGCGACATCGTCATGAAAGCGGGTTGGGCGTCGTTCGATGGCCAGAAGGGGGATGGCCAGAAGGGGGATGGCAATACGGGCAGCGATGCGCTGGCACGTGCCTGCGCCGAGAAGCTGCACGTGGGAAAGCCCAGTTGAACACTGGCAATTGAGGGACCTTTGATGAGCAAGCCGGAATTCGGCGCCAAACATACGTGTGAGGCGTGTGCCGAACGATTTTACGATCTGAACAGAACTCCGGTGATCTGTTTCAAGTGTGGCGCCACGCAGTCGCCGCCGAAACCCAGGATGTATCGGCCGATCCGCGCCGCCTCGGATCGGGGCGCGTTCAGCCGCCGTCCGCTTCCCGTCCTCGCCGAGGAAAAATCGGAACCCGCCGACGATCTGGCGGCCGATGACGCCGAGGAGGTCGAAAGCCCTGACGACGACACCGATCTCGACGATGACGTCGAGGTGGAGATTGAAGTCGAAATCGACCCGGAAGACGGCAAGATCATCGCCTGATCCGGCGTCCCATCGTCATGACTGGGCTCGACCGCATAAGCATCAAGATAGAGCTGGCGAAGGCGAAACTTTCCCCCGAACGTCATCCTCGGGCTCGACCCGAGGATCGGCCTGCCTGGCCACCCGGTCCGACTTTTGACTTCATCGCATGTCGAGAGATCCTCGGGTCGAGCCCGAGGATGACGGGAAAAAGGCGAACATTTGCCTCCACGGTGGCTTATCTTGATGCCTATGGGGCCTGACCCTGGCATCACGTCGTGCGAGTCCGTGCTCTCAGGTGGGCGTTGGTGTCTGTGCGGGCCGAACCACGGGTCAAGCCCGTGGATGACGCTGCCGGGGCGTCACGACCAAGGGTCAACGTCAACGCGGGTGGTATAAGTCAGGATCGAACACACCAGACAAGGGAATCCAAAGCATGAAAATCGGCGCCGTCATGTTCTTCACCAGCGATTCCATGCAACCGGCCGCGCTCGGCCGCGAACTGGAGTCTCGAGGCTTCGAGTCCCTCTGGGTGCCCGAGCACACGCATATCCCGCTGACCCGCAAAACGCCGTATCCGGCGGGCGGCCCGATGATCCGGCCGTACTACGACATCTACGATCCGTTCATCGCGCTCAACACCGCCGCCGCCGTGACCACGAACCTCAAGGTCGGCACTGGGGTTTGCCTGATCCCGCAACGCGATCCGATCGTCACGGCGAAAATGGTGTCCTCGCTGGATCGCGTCTCCAACGGCCGGTTTTTGTTCGGTGTCGGCAATGGCTGGAACCAGGACGAAATCGAAAACCACGGCACCGTCTTCAAAACCCGCCACAAACTTGGCCGCGAACGCATCGAGGCGATGAAAGCGATCTGGACCCAGGAGGAACCTGAATATCACGGCGACCTGGTCAACATCGAAAAGATGAACCAGTGGCCGAAGCCGGTGCAGCAACCGCATCCGCCGATCATCGTCGGCGGCGCGTTCCCTTACGCCGCGCGCCGCGCGATCGCTTACGGCGACGGTTGGATCCCGCGCGCCGACCGGCTGGAGAAAGACGGCGTCGGCGTCATCATCGATCAGTTCCGCGCCCTGGCGAAAGAGGCCGGCCGCGATCCCGCCAGCCTGCCGATCACCATCTTCCGCGTGCCCGAGGATCCGACGCAACTGCGCTTCTGCGAGGCAATCGGCATCGATCGCATCGTGTTTTCGTTGCCGGCCGAGAAGGAAGACGCGATCCTGCCCATCCTCGACCGCTGGTCCGCGTTGAAAAAGCAACTCGGCGGCTGACGCGCTCCGGCGCACCCCCGGCGCACGCATGGCCATTCACACCGCGTCAGAACGGTAACCGAACCGGCCACGACCGATCGCGAACGAACGCGCGGGCGCCGATCGGACCATGCGGGTCCGTCACGAATTCGTGACGGAATATCCGCGAATCCCCCGCGGGGTTCCGATCAGGCCTTGATGTTGAGCAGTTGTCCGCCTTTCGACGCCTCGGCGGCTTCCGACTGCTGTGTTTCGGCCCGGTTGTTATCGTAATCGCCGTCGCGATCGCGTTTGAACGGAGCCACTTTGGCGGCCTGGCCGGCCTGGATGGCGGGCGCGGCGTTGGATACTGGCGAAATGCTCATGGCGTTGATCCGGTTTCGAGAGAAGGCCTGATGGGATTTTTCCCAGGGGGCAACGATGGCTCTGTTACCGCCTTAAACATTCTGCGGTTACAGTCTCTAAGAAACGGTTAACGAAACCCGGATTCATCACCCTTCCGTACAAATTCACCGACACGTGCTTCCCGGGCCGCGGCGACCTCGGGTGCCAGACAATGTTATTTATGTTTGCATAAATTGTTAGTATATGTTAGAGACTGCCGACCGCCATCGCCGGCCATCGGGCCGCCACCGAAGCAAAGGAAAGCCACGTATGCTCGCCAGCCGCCAGCCCAGTACCTCCCAGCCGGGCACAGTCCCATGGGCGTGATCCTCACCGGCAGCGGAAATCAGATCGCCATGGCCGCCCCGGGCAGGCCCATGCTGGCGCAACCGCTCTCCACCTCGGGGAGCGGCAGTGGGGGCACCAGTGGAGGCAGCAGCGGAGACGGCAGCGGGGGCGGCGGTGGCGGAACCGTATCGAGCATCCTGTCTTCGGTTCCCGGCCTGACGGGGTGGTGGGATGCCGGCGTGTCCGCCAGCGTGCTCGACCCGACCGGCACACCGTTGCCTGCGTTCGGTGTCGCGGCCGGATCCGTGACCGACCAATCCGGCGCCGGCACGCCCCTCACCGTGTGGCATCAGGCCACCAGCGGCACCGTCTCGCCGATCGCCGGCGGCCATTTGAACGGGCTTCTCGGCGGCATCGGCCGCAACATGGTCGTGCCGCCGGCGCTGCCGCAATCCGGCCAGCAACTGCCCGTCATGGATCCCGACCAGGGCCTGATCGGCGCCGCCATGCCATTGGGCTCGGGTGCCGCGTGGACCGTCTTCCTCGTCTGGTCGCGGCCCAACTGGCGCCAGACCGGCACCGGACCGAGCGTCCTGCTGAGCATCGCCGGCACTCAGGTGCTCGCCGCCGACAACAGCGCCGGGACCAACCGGCTGGTGCTGTTCCCCGGAGCCCAGCAGACGGTGCTGACCAGCACGCTGGAGCGCCGGCACACGCATGCCGTGATCGTCCGCAACACGCCGGGCACCGGAGTGGATGTCTGGCTGGACTCGACGCAGGTCGCCACCGCCGCCGCCAATACGATGGCCTCCACCATCAGCGCGCCGCTGCTGTTCCTGCACAGCGGCCAATATCTGGGCGGCTCCGAGTGCTGGTTCCACGAGGCCGCCGTCTGGGACAACGCCGTCGCCGGCATCGCCACCATCCAGGCCCATGCGGCGCGGTGGACACTGGGCGCGCGCAAGGGCATCCAGATCCTGGTCACCGGCCAGTCCAACGCCGGCAACGGCCTGAACGACGGCGCCTGGCATTTGCTCGCCCAGGGGGTGGCCTGGCATCTGGGGGCGCTGGGGTACGGGGTGGTCGGATCCTGGGGCAGCCCGCCGGCCGCGACCTGCATCAGCGGCCAGGGCATCTACCCGGTGGCGGGCACCGGCCTGCCGGGATCGTTCCTGAATGATCCCGGTGACGGCAGCAGCCCGTCCACCTGGGGATTGGGCGCCGACGGACAGG
>PLSZ01000067.1 GCA_003164305.1 Acetobacteraceae bacterium | reverse complement strand
GATTTCGAGTTGAGTACGCTGTCGGTCAAGGCCGAGCTGAAGCTCAGCACCCGCCATGACACAGGATTGCCGCTGCTGTGGATCGCACTGCTCGCCGGCACGCTCGACCGCTCGCTCGCGGCCACGAGCGGGGTCGAAACGGCCGAACAGGTCGTCAAATATCTTCTCGCCGGCGCCGACGCCGTCATGACGACCTCGGCGCTGCTGCGGCACGGTCCGGCCTACATGACGCAGCTGGTTGCCGGCCTGTCGGCATGGCTCGAGGATAACGGCTACCCATCGGTGGCGCCGCTGCGGGGCCTGAAGAGCCTGCGACGGCAGGCCGATGTCGGGGAGCTGCTGCGAGCGCAATACATGCAGTTGCTGACCGAATACCTGCCGGCGCAACACCCGGTTTGACGCCCATGAGATTCGCCGACGTGCGGGTGCTCGGCCTGCTTTCCTTGCTCGGAGCACTGCTCATGTGCGTTCCCGTTTGTCCAGCCCTTGCCGCGGAATCTCCGCCGGAGTGGCATTGGGCCTCCGTTCACGGCCACCGAATCTACTACGCCGTGCGGGGCAGCGGCTCGGCGCTGGTGTTTTTGCACGGGGGAGGCGACTCGGGCGAGCATTCTTTCGTGCGCCAGCTGGATGTCTTCTCGGAGCATCATCACATCGTGGCGCCCGATCAGGTCGGGCAAGGACGAACCCCGGACGTGCCGGGGCCGCTCACCTACACCGGCATGATGGAGGACACCGCGGCGCTTCTGCAGATGCTCAAGCTCAGGCATGTCGACGTGATCGGCTTCAGCGACGGCGGCATCCTTGCGCTCATGCTCGCCGTGCGCCATCCCGATCTCGTGCGGCGCCTCTTGATCAGCGGCGTGAACATCTCGCCCGACGGATTGACGGCGGACGGCCTCGAGGGACTGCGCGCCGCACAGACCCCGGCGCCGAACACCATCGACGAGAAGCTCGCCCGTCTGTGGCTCACCTCGCCGACACCCTCCGAACTCAGCCTGGACCTGCTGTCGAGGATCTCCCAACCCGTGCTGCTGATCTCCGGCGACCGGGACGCGATCACCCTCGAGCACACCCTGCAGATATTCCACGCGCTGCCCAATGCCGAGCTCTGCGTGCTGCCGGGAACGGATCACGGTACGTTTTCAGGGCGCTCCGAGTGGCTGAATCCGATCATGGATGAGTTTCTCAAGCGCCCGCAGGACGTGGCCGCGACGGAGCGCTGAGCTTGGCGGGCTGCTCAGCTGCTCCGCCGGCCTTGGCCGGCGGAGCATTGACTGACCGAAGAATCGGCGAAGCCTTGGGGTTCAGTGCGCCGCCACCAGCGCGGCCGTCGGCGGCGCCTTGGCGCTATCCGGTGTCGGCGCCGCGGACGGCGCCGCTGAGTCGCCGGGTGCCGCCGCCGGGTGCGTTTCCCAGACGGGATGATCGCCGCCGTAGAGTTCCGGCCAGTTCTTCGCCATGCTCACACCGTACAGCGGCTTGAAGACGCCCTGATGGCAGGTGACGCAGGCGATCTTGGCGACGTCGCCCAATACCCCCAGCCGGTGCTGCGGGAAGGTGGATGTCAGCGGCACCATGAAATTGTTGTTGAGGTCGCGCACCATGCGAATGCCGTACCACGCGGTCGCGCGCCTCGGCGTGCTCTGGTCCCACATTTCCAGCGCCCGCGTAGCGTGGCAATAATTGCAGTTCACGCCGAGCGCCTCCGCCACCGAGATCATGAAGGCGTACGTCCGCTCCGTCTGCTTGATCGAGCTGAAATCCGTTCCGCGCAATGCCTGGGTCGCCTGTACGCGGATGTTTTCGCTTCCGAGCAGATACGGCGTAAAGGGGTCCCCCGGCAGCGCGCTCAGCCCGGCCACCGTCGAGGGTTTGTTTTTGCCGGCATTGGAGGCGATCAGGCCGCCCTCGGCCGACTGGCCCGGATTGATGTACCACCGATACTCAGGCACCGGCTGTCCCCGGTGACAGGTATAGCAGGTGACGCCGGTGGCGCCCACGTGCGAGCGCCAGTCCTTGTTGATGTGCCTGACCATTTCCAGCATGCGCCGCGCCACCCGCTTGGTGTACTTGGCATCGCTCGACATGACCGCTTCATGGCAATAATTGCAACTCTGGTCCGCAGGCGCCACCCAGGCCGCATTGCCCTGCATCACGCGCGTGAACTGCCCAATGTTCAAGTCCTTGAGGACCTGAACATTCTGAAATATCACTGTGGCCGGCGGCCCTTCGGCATCCGCCGCCGGGATTTCCTCGGGTATCGCGTTCTTCTTGTACTTCTGCGCATCCAGCCGCGGGTCGATCACCTGCTGCGAGCCCGTTCCGCGAAACCCGCTCTGCACGGTGTCCACCGGAGGCCGCTCCCAACAGCCGCAGAGCGACGCCAACGCCGCGATCAGCAGGGCCGATGCCGTGGCGCGGGCCGGCCACACAGCGCTTGAGTGACTCATTTCGGAGCTCCCGGAAGTGTGGCGGGGTCGATCACCGGCGCAAACACATGCGGATACATCGGCGCCACGTGGTGTTTGACCGCCCACAGATACCAATTGTCCACCACCGTGCCCGTGAGGAGAATGCCGATTCCGCCCACGAGTGGACACAGCACCGCGAACCACCACGCCCAGCGATGGATGGATTCCATGGTTGCATTGAAGCCCATGGTCCAGCGCCAGAAAAGCGCCGCCCGTTCGGCGGCCGTACCGCGGTCGATGATCTGCTCCAATTCGCGGTCGCCGCCCAAGCGGCTCACCGCAAGGATGGTGCCCGCATGCATCGCGAACAACAGCGTCGAGCCGTACAAGAAGGCGATCGACAGGCAGTGAAAGGGGTTGTAGAACAAATTACCGTAACGGATCGAGAAGGAGGCCACCCAATCGAGGTGCGGAAAGATGCCGAATGGCACCGACTCCCCGAAGCTGCCCATGAGCACGGGCCGGATGATGCCGAGCGAGAGCATCAGCCAGATGGCGGAGGCGAACGCCCAGGCCACGTGGGTGCCCATGCCGAGCGCGCGGGCGCGGCGATACATGCGCAGCCACCACAGCACGATCGATGTCGTGAAAAAGAAGCCGGCCATCAGCCACCAGCCGCCTTGCGCCAGCGGCGGGATGTGCAATCCGTAAGCGGGCGGCGGCGGTTCCAGTGCCAGCCGCGGCAGTTGGCGGATGAACTGGATCGGACTCCCGTTGACCGAGGCCCACAGGTCAGG
Organism: Acetobacteraceae bacterium; assembly: GCA_003164305.1. The sequence goes on along the minus strand of PLSZ01000067.1, from coordinate 18,857 downwards.
CCAATGATTTCGATGGCGATGAAGCCGCGGATCAACGACGCCATGCCGGTGGTGCCGAAATAAATCGGTCCGACCTGCGCGTCGCCGATAAAACCCAAAAAGCGTGAGTGGAACGGCGTGCCGGACCCATATGTCCTGGGCCGCGGATTTGCACGCGTGTGAAGATGTTCTGATATTCGGCCATGACGGTCCCCCGGTCCCTGATCAGTGCGCCTAAATCGGAAGATTGAGCCACCAGGTCCACCATTCCGGCCAACCCCGGCTCCAGAACGGTCCGCTGATGATGAAACGACCTCGCGGCCTGTGTCGCGCCCATCCCGCGCGACTGGGATTGCCGTGACGACCAGGCCACGGCGCCCGTTCCGCGCGGGGTCACCGCCCGGAACCTCTCTGGGCTCGCCATCGCGGCGGCTCTGGGCGGCATCGTGAATGAGACAGCCGATCCGGCCAGCGCGAGACTGACACGTTCGACGGTGACGCGATCCTCGCCGGCCTCGCGCATGTCACGTTCGATCCGGTCGCGCAGGCGTTTGGCGGCCGAGATGCGAACCAGGAACGGCCCCGTTTCCAGATGCTCGTCGAACAGCGCCCGCGCGTCGTCGTCCCAGGGACAGCTCGCGGCGTGCAGCACAGGCGTCGGTTCGATACGATCCAGGTCCGTGCCAAAAGGGAGAATACTGAGCAGCGCGTCGAACAGCGCGTTGCAGAATTCCTGCACGATATAGGTGGCGCCGGCGTATCCCATGAACGGCCTGCCGGTGGCGCGGCGGATGACGGCACCTGGGAACGACGCGGGGATGTATATGCTCCGGCCGCCGGCCTCGGCGGCGTACATGCGTTCGTTGTCCGACCAGAACAACACCTGAGGCGGCTTCGCGCGGATCATCGCGCGCAGCGCCGCGTTGTCCGGCTTGACGCCGTCGCACCGCGACACGGCGAAGGAGCAGGGGATGCCCATGCCGTCTTCCAGGAACCGGCGCACGCCGCGGGCATACGCGTCGGTCGCCACGATGGCGAAGCTGGCGGTGGCGAAGAAATCCTGCGTCACGCTGCGCCACAGATCCCGGATCGGCTTGATCGTCGTATGCTTCTCCCGCTCGATGAACGGCTCGGGATCGACGCCCGCCAGCTCAGCCAGTTTGCGCAGGAAATTGGTGGTGGAAAAAAACCCGATCGGCGCTTGCAAGTACGGCCGATCAAGCTCGCCGCAGAGCTTGCGGCCGAACTCGCGGTACATGCAGACGTTATGGATCATCGGGTCAAAGCCTGAGCGGCGGTCAGGTTTCGATAGCCGCGCGAGGCTCCGAAAACATCGTTTGCTTCCACCCCGCCTCCGGTTGGCGCAGCCGCCAGATGAACGCGTCCAGCACGTAATGCGTGATTTGCGGCAACGCCAGCAACGGCACCAGCCAGACCAGGATATCTCTGTCGCCGATCGCCGGCAGGCTGTCGAACAGGCGGAACAACGTCGGATGCTCGGTCCACACCAGGCCGTCCCACAAGCCTTCCTCGACATAAGCGAACAGGATCGGCAGCGCGACGAACAGCGGCACGAACGCCAGCGAATAAAACCGGCCGGACGGAATCAGTCCCAACAGCGGCCGCGTGCTGTCCCGGCGGGCCGAATTGCGTCCATACAGCCAGATCAGCGCCATGTAGGGAATGCCGTGCGCGAGCACATTAGTGGCGGTGAACGCCAGATCGCTGTCCAGCACGATGATGCCGGTCCACCAGGACAAAGCGGTCCCCGCCAGCAGCAGGTTGCGCGGCACGTTGAACCGGCCCGACGCGCGCCACAGAAGCCATTCCTTGACGCCGTAAGCCGCCAGGATCGCCAGATAAACCGGCAACGCCGCATTGGCGATCCAGGGCCGGTTCAACCGGAAGAAATCGCCTTCCACGAACCAGGAAAAATGCCGTTGATGGCAGTGCCACCACAGCAACGGATACAACGTCGCCGCGTAGATCGCCGCCCGGTCGAGCGCCGGCGATCCCCGCTCATGCCGGCGATAAATCATCATGAAACCGTATTGTTGCCGGATGAAGTGAAACACCGCGAGGTAGGCCAGGACTCGCCAGAACACCATGGAGCCCAGGCTGTAGAGCGCGACGAAGGCCAGCCAGCCGAGCAGCGGCGCCATCACATAAAGCGTGCGCCGTTGGCGGAACTCCACCGGATCGAAATAGGTACGGTACAGCGTACTGTAGACGTGCGCGACATCGACGCCGACGATCAGCGCCGCCCACAACAGTGGCGTCACCTCATGACTTCGGAAGAAGCCTGGAAAGCACAGCACCAGCGCGGTGATCGCATAGGCTGGAGCGATGATGAAGATCGTGTCGAATGCTGGGCCGCCGATCCAGGGCCGCATGGTCAAAAGCCCAGATATGTGGCCGCCGCGTCGGCCGCCGTGACACCGCGGTAATTGGCTTCCTCGAACAGCGACAGTCCGCTCATGTCCGAGTGCGCGAAAAACACCGGCGGCGTTTGCGCGCATGCCTCGGCGCGTGCCGTGCCCCAAAGATATCCGGGTGTCGGCCGGATCATGCCGTGACCCCAAAGCCAGACATCGACGTTGTCGATGGCGCCGCGCAGTTCGGGATGGATGTGCAGCAACTCCTTCAGCACCATCGCCTGCCATTCCGCCAGTGGCCGGGCCAACGCCGCGCGCCGCGCCTCGTCCGGCGGGAGGTCGCACAGCGGCCAGTAATACGTCAGCACCGTTTGGGTGCGCACGCGCCGAAGCGATTGATGCGTGGCGACGACATAGCCAAGTGAGGCGCTGTCATGCACCACGTTGTCCCAGCACAACGGAATTCCAACGCCGCCCGGCATCTTGCTCGTGGTGACGTTCGCCACCATCCAAGGCGCGTAGCTGTGCGCGTCGTCCGGTTCGCGGTTCAACAACCGGTCCGCGACGAAGCGAGGCACCGCCAGGATCGCCGTCCGCGCCATGACGCGGCGCGATTGATGCGTCGCCGGGTCGAACAAATCGACCGCGACGCCTTTACCGGTGTTGCTGACCCTCCAGGCAGGCGTCGCGGTCGTCAGATGCTTCGCCAGCCGCAGCTTCAATTGTCCGACGATCCACCCGTTGCCTTCCGGCCATGTCAGGATCGAGGGCGTGTCGTCATCCGCCGCCTTGCCGTCGCGCGCGGCGAAGTAATGAATGCCGGCCCACGCGGAGATTCCTGAAGCGTGGGTACCGTAATCGTCGCGGCAACAGTAATCGACGTACCAGCTCAGCGGCTCGGAGTTCCAGCCGTGCCCGCGCATCCACTCGGTCATGCTGACGCGGTCCAAAGCGCGCAGGTCAGGATCCGCCGAACTGAATTCCATCGGGATGGCGAAGGCTTTGCGTCCGTCGGCGCCGCGACGCATCCGGAAGGCTTCCGTCGCCGCGAAGAACGTTTCGTATTGCCGTCGATCGTCTTGTGTGACGCCGATCGACGGCAGCAGATCCTCCTGCCAGCGGCCGAACCGAAACAGCCGCTCGCGCGGGTCGGCGCACAGATAAAATTCGTTGTAAATCGGGTCGCCATTGGCGCCATGGCCGGTGATGACGCCGAGTTCCTCGAACAACGCGGCGGCGTGAACGGCTTCGCGGGTGAGGCGAGGGACGTAATGCGCGCCCCAGGGATACGCCGACACATCGTTGCGCCCGGACGCCGCGTTGCCGCCGACCTCGTTCTCCAGTTCCAGTAAGGTGAAGTCGATGCCGCGTTTCGCCAGCCGCCAACCGGCGGACAATCCAGCGATACCGCCGCCGACGATCACGACGTCTTTCGTGGAGGTGGACGTGGGTTCTGGACACTTCCCATCCCGCAACATGTGCCCGAGCGCGGCGTTGGCGCCCATCAGGCGGCCGGGAACCGACGCATCGCCGTCCCACGCCCAGCCGCCCGCCGCGAGACCGGTCGTCGTGCCCAGCAACACCTGACGCCGTTTGGCCGCCATCAGTTGACCCCGTACTCAGCCCACTCCGTATCGAAATAGCGGACCAGGACCTGGCTATCCAGCCGATTGACCTCCGCCGGCACGCGATCCATGTCCGCCGGAAAATGCCGCATGTCCGCCATCGTCGCCGCCGAGACATAGCGCAGACCCGCCGGGTAATCGTCCCGCGGCACCGGCGGTGTGCCCGCGGCCAGAACGAACCCCCATTCGCCGAACGAGGGGACGTAAACGTGATAGGGCAACGTCGCGAAACCCGCCGCCTCCAGCGTGGCGACGACGCACCAATACGACCTTCGGGCGACATAAGGCGACGTGCTCTGCACCACGATCGCGCCGCCGTCCGCCAGAACCTGGCGCAGCAGCCGGAAGAAGCTCAAGGTGTAGAGTTTGCCGATCGAGTAATTCGACGGGTCGGGAAAATCGACAATGATATAGTCGAACTTTCCTGGGTTGTCTGACGCCGTCCGCGCCTTCAGCCAAACGAAAGCGTCCTCGTTCTCCACATGCAACTTCGGCGACGCGAACGAATCATGATTCATCGCCGTCAGCAGCGTGTTGCGCGAGAACAGCCGCACCATCTCCGGATCGAGCTCCACCTGCGTGATGCTTTCCACCGACGGCTTCTTCAAAACTTCCCGCGCCGCCAGCCCGTCGCCGCCGCCAAAAATCAACACCCGCTTCGGATCGGCGATCGCGGCCAGGCCAGGTTGGACCAAGGCCTCATGGTAACGATATTCGTCGCGGCTGCTGAACTGCAGGTTGCCATTCAGAAACAACCGTAGATCGCGGTGCGTCGAGGTCAGAATGATCCGCTGATACGGCGTCGAGCGCGCGTAAATCACCGGGTCGATATAAATCGCCGCCTCCGACATCGCCATGATCCGATCGGCGTAAACGAACCCCGCGACCAGGATCATCAGTACGATCACCGCGGACACACGATGCACCCGCACCCACCGCATGCCCTGCCCCAACGTGAACAGCAGCCACAACGCCACCACGACGTTAAGAATGCCAAACATGAAGCTGGAGCGGATCAATCCCAGATGCGGCACCAGCACCAACGGAAACAACAACGACGCGAACAACGCCCCAATATAGTCAAACGTCAAAACCTGAGCCACCAGATCCTTGAACACGATCCGATCGCGAAGAATGCGCAACAGCAACGGAATTTCCACCCCAACCAGAACGCCTACGACCGCCAGGATGCCGTAAAGCGGAATGCGAAACGACGCCACCTCCCCGAACAGCAGGAACATCGCCGCGGCGGAGAAACCGCCGACGAGGCCGATCAGGATCTCGGTGCGCACGAACAGCACCAGCAGGTCGCGCTCCACCTTGGCGGACAAAAACGAGCCAACGCCCATCGCCGACAGATACACACCGATCACGGTGGAGAACTGCGTGACCGAATCGCCGAGCAGATAGCTCGCGAGCGTGCCCGCGATCAGTTCGTAGACCAGCCCACAGGTCGCTATGACGAAGACCGACGTCAGCAGCAGCGCCGGCATGGCGGTCTGGCGTTCGCTCATCCGCGTACGGCGGCACTGATGATGATGGCGATGCCTAACGCGATGGAGCCCAGGAAGATCGCGATGGCGACGTTCTTTTCCTCGTTGATCTCACGCCAGATATGCACCTTTGGCGTCAGCAGACTGAGGATGATGAACCCCAGTGTGTAGACCGCCAGCCCGATGCCGGAGAAGATCAGCGCGCTGAGGACATTGTGCCAATTGATGGCGGTGTCGATTTCCATTGAGCTGTTCCCTTATTTGTGGCCGCCGAGGAAAACTCCGGTCCCGTGGCCGCCGCCGCTCGACGCCGTGGCGTTGCTCGCTCCGAACAGCGCGAGACCTTCAACTTTCGCGTAGATGAACGCACCCAGCACCAGCAGACAAAACACTGAGTAGAACGGCGGAACTTTCATGGCGGAGGTTTCCATGTCGATGCCGGCCAGGGCGAAGCGTCCGGCTTTGGCGCGGGCGGGGTGCTGGGGAAGAAGTAACGAAAGATCGGGTACGGGATCAGCAACAACAGCGCGATCCAGAAATTGCCCCAACTCGGAACGTGCCGCGTGACGGTGACCGTGAAATCCACTGGCGTGTTCGGCTTCCATGCGTTGGGATTTTCCGGGTTCGCCCGATAGGCGCCGGCGTAAGGCTCGATCAGCAGCCGATAATCGCCGCCCGGTACCGAACGGAACGTGACGCTGGTCGATTGGGAGCCCTCGCTCCACGATCCATCGCTGTCCTGACCGTAATAATATTCGATCGACGGCGTGGCGTTGAACGTGATATCGTCAGGTCCCACCATCGAAATGCCCAGTTCGACCCAGTTGTTGAAAACGGGGGCCTGGGCAGTGATCCGGAGGTTGCCACCTTTCGCCGAGATCGTGAAAACCTCGGTCGTCAGCGTGCTGCCTTCGTTGGCGGCGGTGGTGTGGAACGTCCGCCCGAACACGACCGCGGAACGGCTGGTGCCGAACGGGATCATGTGCAGCAGCAGAAGCATGATGACCGCGGCTACGCCGACCCATATCACGCCGTTGGTCCGCTCATTCCGCGACGCTGCCTTGCCCGACACGCCGCCCGACACAAAATCGGATTGCAGCCCGAACGCCGTCCCGACCGTTTCGCCTTCCAATTGAATGCCGCGGGACCAGATGATCTCGTCGCCGTTCTGCTCCCGCGACAGCAGCCAGGGGCTGTCGATGTATTCCGCGGTGGAGACCTCGTCGCCGACCCGCGCGCGCCAGTAGAATTCCCCCAACACATAAGTGGTGCGCGCGATGCCGGTGCCGCGCTGCGTGTAGCGGCGGCCTTCGAAGCCCTGGACTGGGTCGGGTACGTCCTGACGCAGCATGCAGTAAAGCACCCAATCGTCGTCATCCTGCACCAGAAAGCGGAATCCGCGATACGGATTGAACAACAAATACTCGTCCCAACTCCACCCGTTCGTGGCGTCGGCGCGAGATTGGAATCCGGCGACCTCCCACAACGTGCCAACCAGCAAGCCGCGCATGCCGATGGCGATCGGTGGTTCGTGCGTGCGGCGGCGCACTTCCTCGATCAGCCGGACATCCGGATTGCTGACGTCCAGCGTGCTGCCACAGGAAGAGCAGACGGCGGTGATGCTGATGCCGTTGGCGCGGACCGTGACGCTTCCGCCGCACGACGGGCAGTTCAGCACCCGCGCGCGGGCGGCTGAAGGGGCGCGCCATGGGGGAGACTGTGTGTCGCTCATGACCCCGGCGGAAACTCCGGATCGCCGTCGCTCCGGGCTCGGCGAGGCGGCTCGACCCACCCTTCGACCGGCCGCAGATTACTGAAGCCGAGATCGTCGCCGTGGACGTTCGCGCCGGAGGAAAACCGCCGTCCCTCGTCGGAGTCTTCAAGGCTGACAAAACCGCCGGCCGGACTGTTCAGGTCGGCGTATCGCACGACCCGCCCGCTCGGCGCGGCGAACGGCAACTCCCCCTCGCTGCCGCGGCACGTCGCCTCTTTCAGGTCCGACACGCGGTAAATCGTTCCACCAAGATCCAGCGTCGCGCCAAGGACAGGCCATGGCGCGTCCACAAGGACCGGCGGCAACGGCAACGGGAACGCGACCGAGAAAAATCCCTGTGCCTCGACCAGCCATCCCGGCGTCGTGCCGTCATCGATGAACCATTCGTTCCAGGCACCGTCAGCCCAGTACATGCGGATCCGGCCGAGCACGACATACGCGCGGTCATCGACCACGAGGCCGGTGCCGATCCGCAACGGACTGATGTCGTCCGGCAGGCTGGCCATCGTGCCGATCGCCGCCACCGACACATCGGATCGCACGACCATCGATCCGCACGACGCGCAGACCGCGCAGACGGTGACGGAGGAACGAAAATGCAATTCGGCGCCGCAGGACGGACAGGGCGTCGCCAGCGTCACGGCCGATCGCGTCGGATGTGGGTGCCGATGATCACCGTATCTGCCGCAGCAACTCCGCTTTCTTGGCGTCAAATTCAGCCTGGGTCAGGATGCCCTTCTGCAACAACCCGCCGAGGCGTTCGATCATGGCGACCGGATCGGATTCGGCACCTGGGGTCGAAGCCGCCGCCGGCTTCATCGCGCCACCGATCGCCTGCGCCATCGCGAGGCCGGCGCCCAGACCTGCCCCGGCTCCGGCGATCCCACCCGGATTGGCGGCGGCCTCCTTCAACGCCTCCGCCGCTTCGAACTGGGTGTATTGTTTCATATCGCCGACGATACGCATGGACGACGCGCGGTCCAGCCTGGCCTGCACCTCCTCCGGCAACGACAGGCTTTGCAGATAGAACGTGGTCAGTTCCAGACCATAACTGGCGAATGTCGGTTCGATCCCCTGCTTCAGACGCGCCGAAAAGGTTTCCTGATTCGCCGCCATGTCCAGAAACGCCACGTCGCTGGAGCCGAGGCAGGCGGCCATCGACGTCAGGATGGCCGCGCGCAACTGACCCTCGGCGTCCGTCACGGTGTATTGTGGGGTCGTGCCGCTGAGCCGGGTCCAGAACATGCCTGGATTGGCGATGCGGTAGGAGTAAACGCCGTTGGCGCGGATCCGCAGCGCGCCGAATTCCTTGTCGCGGATTGTGATCGGTTGCGGCGTGCCCCAGCGTTGATCGATCTGGTCGCGCATGCTGAAGAAAAACACGTCCGACTTAAACGGCGACTCGAACAGCTTGTCCCAGTTCTGCAAATACGTCAGCACCGGCAGCGTTTGTGTCGTTAGCTTATACAGTCCCGCGCCAAACAAATCGGCGACCTTGCCCTCATTCACGAACAGCGCGTTTTGCGTATCGCGCACAGTCAGCGCCGCGCCGTTCCGGATTTCGCGGTCCAACATCGGATAACGCCAGGCCAGCACGCCAGGCCCGTCTTCGTTCCACTGCAGGACATCCACGAACTGCTTGGACAAGAAGCTCATCAGGCTCATCGTTCGCTCCCGGGGGTGATCGCGGATACGCATCATGCCGCGAGAATCGTCCAAAAGTCCACGAGTATCGGCGGCCCCCGCTTGATCCGTGCAGCATCCCTCGGCAGTGTGCGGTGCACAAATCAGGATCACGGCAATGAAATTTGGCTGGCTCACGCTCGCGCTGTCACCGAGCCCCGAGGAGGACGCGGTCCGCATCGACCAGCAGATCGAGCAGGTCTGCGCCGCCGAAGCTCTTGGCTTCAACGACGTGTGGCTGACCGAGCACTATTTCACCGGTGAAAGTGTTTACAACGACGCGCTGCTGTTCGCGGCTGCTCTGACCATGCGCACGACGCGGATTCGCATCGGTTTCGCGGTCATCCAGATGCCGTTCCACCATCCGGTCCGCCTCGCGGTGCAACTGGCGCTGCTGGACAATTTAAGCAAGGGCCGCATCGACGTCGGCATCGGCAAAGGCACCGTCTACAACGAATACGAATTCGTCGGGCACGGTCTGCGCAGCGACGACAGCCGCGAACGCATGGCGGAAGCGATCGAGGTGCTGGAGCGCGCGTGGCGCGAAACTCCGCTGGTCTACGAGGGCAAGTACTTTAATCTGCGCGTGCCGGAACTGCGGCCCAAACCGGTGCAACAACCCGGCCCGCCGCTCTGGCGCAGCGTCATTTCCCCCGGCTCTTTCACCGATTGCGGCCGGTTGGGCATCCCCATCCTGACCGCCCGCCTCCCCGTCGAGCGAATCAAAGAACGCTGGGCGCTTTACGAAGCCGGGATCGCGGAAGGCGGCCATGACGCGCGCACGCGGGAGCGGCTATTGCAGCAAGCCGCTTTATGGCGAAACGTGTATGTCGCGGAGACGGATGCCCAGGCGGAAGATGAGGTGTCGATGCTGCTGTTGAAGACACGGGCGCATATGATGCATGTGCGTCATGAATACAATCCAGCGGACTTCGTGATTGAGCCGGTGATGCTGAACCCCTGGACCAATCCCGCGGTCGGCGACGCCGAGGCGCTGAAGTTCGTGCTGGCGACCGGCACGTTGTTCGGCTCCCCGGCGCGGGTGAGGGAACAGGTCGCCGAACTACGCGACGTCGGCGTGCGGCATCTGCTGTGCCAGACCGGGTTCGGCGAAATGAGTCACGAGCAGAACCTGTTGTCCATGCGCCGCTTCGGCGAACAGGTGATGCCGGCGTTCGCTCAGTAAGCGGCTTCCAACAAGCTAAGCGCGTCCTCGACCTGATCCTTGGGGGAGCGCGCGCCGGCGTTGGCGTTGAAGTTCTTCACCGTCTCATTGGCGATGGCGGGCAGGTCGTCACGCGGGATGTTCAGTTGCCGCAACCGGGTCGGCACGCCGATGCGCATGTAAAGCACCTCCAGCGTGTCAGCGACGGCGAGCGCGGCCTGTCTGGCGTCCATGTTGCCATGCCAGACGCCCAGAGCCTCCGCCACCTGCCGCGCCGAGCGCGGATCGACCTGTTCGGAAAGCCTGATTTTCGCCGCGTGAACGACGGACGTCGACTCGCCCTGTCCGACATGCGGATACCGCACGTGCAACGCGGTGGAGACTGCGTAGTTGCCCGAAAACGCACCGCCGCGGAACCGCCGCGATCCGTCGTCCTCGGCGCGGTTTTGCAGAAACGCGGCGATGCAAAGATCGATCCGGAGCGACGGGTTGTCGAGTTCATCAACCAACCGCGGGTAAGCCCGGTGTGCCAGGCGGAACGCGTGATCGCGGTCGCCTTGCGCCAGCGGGTTCATATCCAGTTGCGCCATCGACCCGACAAGCCCAGCGAATACCGTTGTCGCAGTGGAACGGATCAGGCCCGGCGGCGCGCTGAGCAACGCGCCGTTATCGAGGAAGATCGAATGCGGTCTCGTCCTGGGATCGAAATATTCCATCCGATGATCGAGGTCGGGATTCTTCAACCCCGTGCCGGCGCGATTCATGGCGCTGTTCGGCGTGGTTGGAATGTTGACGATCGGCGGCTTCGGCGCCAGCAGCCGAGGGCTGTAGGCCGGCTTGCCCTCCGGATATTGCGTCATGAGCTGAAACGGATCGCCCGGCTCCGCCATGAAGATCGCGACCGCGCGCGTGGCGACAATGACGCTGCCGCCGCCGACCGCGATCAGCATGTCGGCGGATCCCTCGGCGGCGGCGTTCTTCGCGGCGAGGACGGAGGCATAGGTGGAATCCTTCTCGATCCCGTCATAAACGCCGGCGTAACGATCGCCGATCGTGGCTTCGATGCGTCGGACGATGTCGGTGCGGCGATTGACCGAGGGCGAACACACGACGAACGCGCGTTTCGCTCCGGCCCGGGTGACGGCTTCGGTCAGGGATTGCTCGATGACCTGGGGGCCGGCGTAGAGGCGCCAGGCATAGCCGGCGGCGCGGAAGGTATGGTCGGTCATGGGCGTCCCCATTGAGGTCTACCACAAGCGTCGCACGTCGGCCGTATCGTGGCGATTCACCCCTCACTACCCCGCCCCAACCGCCTTCTCATCGACCAGTCGCTCAATCTCCCCGTCGCCATATCCGACCTCCCGCAGGACCTCCCGCGTATGCTCCCCCAGCCGCGGCGGCAACCTGTGGATCCCAGCCGGGGTCTCGGAAAACCGCGCCGGCGGCCGAGCCTGCCTGATCTTCCCCTCCGTCGGATGATCCAGTTCCGGAAACATTCCCACCGCCTTCAAATGCGGTTGCTCCATCACCTCCGACAACTTCGCGAACGCGGTATGCGGCACGTCGATCCGCAGCAGCAACGTCTCCCACTCCGCGGTCGTCCGGGTCGGCGCGATATCCCGCATCCGGTCGTAGATCTTATCGATGTTCCTCGCGCGCGACACCGGATCCCGAACCGAGAACTCGTCAATACATTCCGGATGCCCAACCGCTTCGAAGAACGCGCACCAGTTATCGCCCGAGTAAGGCAGCATCGTCAGCCACCCATCCTTCGTCCGCACCGGCCGCCGCGCCTTCATCCGTTTATACCCGGACGGCCCGATCGGCGGCACGAACGCCAGCCCGCCGAACATCTCGATGCTGTTGAACGCCGCCAGCGTCTCCAGCATCGGCACCTCCACCATCTGCCCCTGACCCGTTCGCTCCCGATGCAGCAACGCCGCCGTCACCGCCGACGTCAGCGCCATCCCGCACAGTTTATCACCGATCAAACTCGGCACGAACGCCGGCTCCTCATCCGTGCCCATCGCCGAGGCGAACCCTGATGCCGCCTGGATAATTTCATCGAATGCCGGCCGGGCGGCCCACGGTCCATCCTGCCCGAACCCGGTGGCGACGGCATAAACAAGCCGCGGATTGTGCTCCTTGCAAATGTCATAACTGAAGCCGAGCCGCCCAAGCCCGGCGGGCCGGATGTTGCTGACCAGAGCGTCCGCCGTCGGGATCAACCGGCGCAGCACCGCCTTGCCGTCCGGATGCTTCAGGTCCAGCGCCAGGCTGCGCTTGTTGCGATTCGCCGCCATGAACTGTCCGCTCATGCCGCGATTGCGGAACTGGCCGGAGTTGCGCCAGGTGTCCCCGGTCAGCGTCTCGATCTTGATGATCTCGGCGCCCCAGTCGCCCAAAATCTGCGTGCCGAACGGGCCAAACAGCACGGTCGTCAGGTCCAGAATACGAAAGCCCTTCAGCGGCCCGGTCGGTTCGGTCATCGCGATTCCTCGGTCGGTTTCGCGTCAGTCTAAACCAAACCGCGACCGGGTCACCCCGCGATGCGCGGCAACACCTGGTCCGTCAGCAAGCGAAACGACCGCCCGCTCATCGGCGCCGCCATTAAGTACGTCATGCCGATCTGTTCCCCAAACGCCAGGATCTGATCGGCCACGCTTTCCGCCGTGCCGTGGATCATCACATCATCCAAATAAAATTCGACCGGATCCTTGCCGCCGAAATCCCGCGCCTCCTGCCGCAGGTTCGCGTGCTTCGGACCCACATAAGACGCGATCGTCCACTCCGCCACGCGCCGCGCGACCGCGCGCGCCTTTTCCGCCGTCTCATCGACCGCGACCAGGCGCGACATCGGAATGTCGCGGCCGGCATCGCTGAACCCAGCCTCGGCCATCTTAGCCGCATAGTGCCGGCGCTTGCGGATCAGGTCGGCGCGCGACGAGTGTGGATCCATCAAAATCGAGTGCCCCTGTCCCGCCGCCCAATCAATCGCGGTCATGGACGACGCGGCCATCCAAACCGGCGGATGCGGCGTCTGGAACGGCTTCGGCAGCACCTCGACGTTCTCGTATTGGTAGAATTTCCCCTGGTACGACAGCCGCTGATTGGTCCAGGCTTTCAGCACGATATCGACGGTCTCATGGAACCGCGGCGCGCTTTCCTCGCCGGGGATGCCGAACGCCGCGAACTCACTGCGTTCGAAGCCGCGGCCCGCGCCCCAGTTGACCCGGCCGCCGGACAGAACGTCCAGCAGCGCCACTTCTTCCGCCAACCGCAGCGGGTTATAAAACGGCGCCAGCGACACGGCCGTGCCGATGCGCAGTCGTTTGGTCCGCGCCGCCGCCATGGTCCCCATCATGTGCACCGACGGGCACACGGAAAAACTGGAAAAGTGGTGCTCGGCGAGCCAGACGGCGTCGTAGCCGGTCTGGTCCATGATGGAAAACCGCTCGAGCGCCGTTTCGTAAACCGAATTGAGTGGCACGGACCGGTCGCGCCACCCGAAAAACTGCAAAATGCCGACTTTCATGATTTTCCCCACTGCGTCCGCCCTGATAACGTCGTGTCCTCTGGGGCGAAAGTCCAATGCCGGGAGAACAGTCTGGTTCCCTCATGTATCAACAGTTGAAGGCTCTGATTGGTTAGCGACCGCCGCCCGCGCCCCTCAATACGGTTCCCTGACGAAAATAAACGTCGTTCCCGTGACGATCGGCGCGCTCGCCCCAACGAACGAGACATTCGCGTCCTTCACCTGCCGAGAACCCGCGCGCCCGGACGCCTGCAACGCGCCCTCGATGATGTGCCACAGCCCGTGGATGCGTCCGGTCCCCAGCGAACCGCCAAACGTGTTCAACGGCAATTCCCCATCCAGTTCGATGCGCCCGTCCTGGATGAAATCCAGCGCCTCGCCTTCCTTGCAAAACCCGTACGATTCCAACCCGTAGATCACCGACGCCGAGAACCCGTCATAGATCTGCGCCACGTCGATATCCCGCGGACTGAAGCCCGACCGCTCCCAGGTCAGTTTCGCCGACGAACCGCCGCCCTCCATATAGCTCGACAGGCTGCCGATCCGTCCCGCCGTCTCGAAGTGCAGCCGTTGTCCATAACCCGCGATATACGCGGGCGTCGGTTTTAAGTCCCGCGCCCGATCCGCCGTCGTCAGCACGATAGCGACCGCGCCCTGCACCGGAATGTCGCAATCGAACAGACAGAACGGGTACGCCACCATCCGCGAAGCGAAATAATCCTCCCGGGTCAACGGCGTGCCGTAAAAATACGCGTGCGGATTGTGCTGCGTGTGCTTGCGCTGCGTCACCGCCAGGGTCGCCATCTTGTCGCGGGTCTGCCCGTTCTTTTCCAGCCATCGCGTGTACGCCACCGCCATCCCCTGGCCGGGCCCGCCGAACCCATACGGCGCCGTGAACTGAGTGGCGCCGGCGGCGTACGCGCCCGGCAAATTCTGATACGTCCCGCGCGGGTTATGCATCGCCCGCCACACCACCGCGTATTTGCACACGCCCGCCAGCAAGGCGTTCACCGCCTGCTGCACCGCGCCGCCGATATTCGTCGTCCCCACCTGAATGTGCCAGGTCAGCGCTGGCAACTTCAGCATCGCCATCATGCAGTTGACCGACACAACGGAAATCCCGTCGACTTCGGCGTGCCCCGTCGCCGGCAACTCCGGATAGGTCGCCAGTCCGTCGATATCGTCCATCTTCAGGCCGGAATCCGCGACCGCGCCCTTTACCGCCTCCAGCGCGTGCGCGGCCAGCGGAATGTCGGCCATCCGAGACACCCTGGAATATCCCACGCCGCTGACGGCGATCTTGCACCGATTGTCCCACATGCGATTTTTCTCCCTCAACCGCGCGCGAGACGAAACTGCGGCAGCGTGATATCGTCGTTGAGTTTCTCGAAGATCACCTCGACCCGGCGCCCGACCTTCGCCTCGGTGTATTCCGCGTCCAGCAGGTTGCCGGCGAGCAACGCGCCCGGCGCCGCGTCCAGTTCGACGATGATGCTCGCGTACGGCACGGCGGAGGCGAAACGTTTGTCGCCGGTATGATACATGATGGTGTAGGCATAGATCGTGCCGCCGCCGCCCACCGGCTCGAACTTCAGGTCGGTGCCGATGCACTGGACGCAGGTCGCGTACGGCGGATGCTGAAAGTGGCCGCAACTCTGGCAGCGTTGCAGCTCCAGAACGTGCCGGTTGGCCGCGTCCCAGAATGGTTTGGTCCATTCGTTAGGAACAGGAATGGGGCGGGTGACGTTGCTCCAGTCGCTCATGCTCTTCGCCTTGTCTCCGCGGTTCGGGCACAAGTCTAAGGCGACGGCCGAAAATAAACGAGTCGTCTGACGAACCATCGTGTATCGTCATCCCCGGGCTCGACCCGGGGACCAATCACCGCACGGTGCCTGGATGGATCCCCGGGTCGAGCCCGGGAATGACGGGGGGAGGACGGTAACCCGACGCGATAATTGTTGGGCGTCGCCTCAGATGCCGCCACCATGGGGGATAGTCTCGCCGTCATGGGTAAAAAGTTAATTGCCCCGCCGCCGCGTCCGCGTCATCTCACCTTACGCGGACAGGCCGCGTCTACCGGAGCCTGATCCTTGAACGACCAACCTTTGCCCTCGATCGGCCTCTCCGGACTGCTCCGAGCGCGGACCACCGACTCGCACGCGCGTGCCGAACGGTCCGGTGTCGTCGCCGCCATCCTGGCCGGAACCGTAACCCGGCCGCGCTATGCACTCTGGTTGCGCAACCTCCTGCCGGTCTACCAGGAACTGGAACAGGCCGCGCTTCGTCACCGCGCCCGCCCGGGCTTCGCCTGGATGGCGGACAGCCGTTTGCATCGCGCCGGCCGGATCGCGGCGGATCTCGACGCTCTGGCGGTGTCGGACGCTGTCTTCATTCTGCCGGCCGGCCAGGGATACGTTCAGCGGGTCAAATCGGCCGACTCGGGGGCCGGCGACCGGCTGCTGGCCCATGCGTACACCCGCTATCTGGGCGATCTGAGCGGCGGCCAGGTAATTCGTCGGCATTTGCTGCGTCAGTTCGGCCCGGACATCCCCACCTCCTTCACTGAGTTCCCCACCATGCCGCGAGTGGGCGCTTTCGTCGCGGACCTGCGTGCCGCCCTCGACGAAGCCGGCCATCATGTCGCCGACCGAGAACAGGTGGCCGAGGAAGCGGTGGTCGCTTTTGAACTCAACATTGCCCTGTCCGAAGCGGTCGCATCCTCCGGTTGACGAACGGCCCCTCTGGTCGCCTCTCTTGGGCCGCCCCGCCTTCCTGGGAATCGGACCCGGGCGCCGGACCAACCGCCCGCCGCCGCCATTTTCCGCCATAGGTCGCGATTTTCGCTTCAATTCCAGGCAATTCATTGCGCGATCATTGTAAACCGCGCCATGATGTCCGCATATGGGATTGGGTGTCTCCAGGAGGTTACTTTCACTCTCGCGCCACTTTCGGGCATCAATATCGCCCAGCCGGACGTCACCCTGATGCTCGATCTGCAAGGTGTCATCCTGGATGTCAGCCTCTCCAACGCCGTCTCCGACGAAGCGGTCGATGACTGGCGCGGCGTCGCGGCGCTTGATCTCGCCAACGGCAATCGCACAGCGGCGGCGGAAATTCTGGGGATGAGCCGTCAGGGCTCGTCACGACGCCGGCCTTCGGGCAGGCGGATCTGTCGAACCGCGAACGCGAACAGGTCCATCTCGCCGGTTCGATCCACCCGCACGGCGCGCTTCTCCTGGTGCGGGAGCCGAATTGCGATATCGTCCAGGCCAGCGCCAGCGCGACTTTGCGCGGGCTGTGCGACGAAACCGCGCGCCTCGGTCGCCCGTACGGCCGTGATGTTGGGCTACCTCGTGTGGCACGCCTCGCGCGGCGATAAGGATGCGCGATCTTGTGTCAGGTTGACTTGACAGTTCGGGCGACGGACTGACAACGAACCTTGACGTTTTCGATCTGTCGCCTGATAAATGCCGGGTGCGGTCCGACCTCGCCATCGACCCGGATTCTATCGTCATCCTCGGGCTTGACCCTGATCTTTCCCCACAAATCCGCATCGGACAATCGGCTGTTCGCATCGTTTTGTGTTGCCAGAGGATAACGACTTCGGAGTTTGGCTGGCCCCGGATCGGCGTTCCCGGCTGTCAGTCCGGTAGTGTGTAGGCCTCGCGGAAGCCACGGAACGCGATGGCGATATCGTCGGCGCGTTGCAGCCCGCGCCAGAGCGTTTGGGTGCCCGGCTCACCGTCGGATTTACGGCCGAGGAAGCCGCCGAGGCCGGCGATCATACGGATCATCTCGCGCAACGAAGGCGGCTTCTGAGCCTGCCCCCGGGTACTTGACCCGGGGGGTGACGGCTTGCGCGTCCGGAACACGATGACGGCTTTCCACAGGACGTCCTCGAACACCGTATCGCAGGCAAATCCGGCGTCGCGCGGGCCAGAGGAGCCTGCCTACCGGTTTAACCGGTAGGTGAGATGATGGATCCGCCAGGCCACCACTGCGTCGATGGCGAGACAGGCCACCAGCCGGTCCGCCGTGCCGAGTTGGCGGTCCTCGATCTGGCAGCCGCTTTTGAGGATGCGATGGAACACCTCGATGCCCCAGCGGCATGCATAGCATTGGGTTCGCTCGACGGCGTCCGCCAGGCTGGCGACCGCCTGGCCGCGGTCAGGCCAGAGAGTGGCGCGGTGCTCAGCAACAGCCATTCCAGCGGTTCCTTGACGCCGGGCGGCGGGGCTTCCTCACGGCTCAGCACGTGCACCAGCCGGCTTCAGCGTCACTGTATCGAAGCGCACGCTCAGGCTCGCCTGGCGGGCCAGCTCCTTGCCATGCCTGGGCACCGTCAGGTCGATCCTCGGGTCAAGCCCAAGGATTCCCGCTTGTGGCCGCGCCAGCATGCGCGGCCGCAGTTTCAGCACCTCGCCGTCCAGCCGCCGCTCTTTGTGCCTCGCCCGGACCACGGTTTCCAGCCGGCGCTGATGGGCGTCCAGCAGGTATTCGTAAATGTCGGCCTCGCGCGCGACCCGCCAGCGTGACGACGCGGGAGTTGGGGCAGCGCGCGGCGGCGGCGGCGATGGGCTACAGCGCGGTCAGCCATTTTTGGCTTTCCTTGTCTTCGATGGGTTTGCTGGCGCGGTCTTCGCGTTTACCGAACTCGGCGGGATCGCGCGCCCAGGCCGCGATGTCGAGCACGCCGAGCGGCAGGCCGCCGAGGGTGAAGGCCTGCGCGGAGCGCACTGCGATCCCCCGTGGGATCCCCTGTAGGCCATCCACTTTGTTGCTGATGGGCCCAGGACCGGTCATCCCCGGATGGGTCGTGTAATACCAGCGGCCCCTGACCCCGACTCTCCCCTGTACCCCCGATTCCCAAACGGCGCGAAGTACGATTCGCTGCGTCCGACGCGGCGATTCGCCGCTTGGGAGGATCGCATGAGTGCCGCCGTCAAAATCACCCGCACCGATCATCTGCCAGCGGAGCTTCGCGCGTTGGCGGCGAACAGCGATGACGCGGCAAAGACCCGGCGGCTTCTGGCGATCGCGATGGTGCTTGAGGGAACCTCACGGCTTAATGCCGCGCGCCAGACCGGCATGGATCGGCAAACCCCGCGTGACTGGGTGCATCGCTACAACGAGCAAGGCGTGGCGGGGCTTTGCTCTATTCGGATCGGCGGACATCCGGCCTTACTGACCGAGGCGCAAATGGCGGAATTGAAGGACCTGACGATCAA
>PLSZ01000211.1 GCA_003164305.1 Acetobacteraceae bacterium | reverse complement strand
GCGGACCGGTATCTGCATCTGCTGATCCTGCTCGCGGCTGAAGCGCTTTCGGTCACGACCATGTCGCTCAGCCCATCCGAACTTGAGCCGCCCGCCAGTCTCGGCCGGCTGTGCGACCGGATTTTGGTCTCGCGGCCGAACACGTCCGACGATCCGGCGAAGACGGTGGTGATGACATTGGACTGGATCGCCGCCGCGTTGGCGCGACCAGCGGCGCTGGAGCGTCTCGATACACCGGAGCCGTCGCCGGGCTTCGTGGTTCGGCTGATCAAGTCCTCCGGCACCACCGGGGTTCCGAAAGTGATGGCCACAACGCATGCGGTCCTGAGCGGCATCGTCCATTCAAATCTTCTGGATTTTCCACCTCGGATCGCGCGTCGCGTAAACTTTCTGTGCCTGTATAATTTCACTGTCCGCGCGGTGCATTGGCGCGCGTGGCTGGCGCTGCGGACCGGCGGAACGATCTGCTTCACCGGTGGTGACGTCTTGTTGCCGGCGATCCGGTCCGGAGTGGGGAATTTCGTTTCGTTCATGCCAGGCGACCTGGCGCGGTTCGTCCAATCTATCCCCGGGGATTCGGACACGGGCGGGAGGCGTCCGTTTGACCTTCGCATCGACGTCTCCGGCGGGGCGGTTTCAAACGAAGTGCGGCGCGCGGCGCGGAGAATGCTTACGAACGACCTGAACATTATCTATGCCGCGAATGAGATTCAGCGAATCTCGCGGGTCGATGATGACGAGGTCGGCACATTGTTTCCCGAAGTCAGCGTTGAAATCGTCGACGACCGCGGCAATGCCCTGCCTCTGGGCCACTACGGAACGATCCGCGCGCGAAGCGATCTCATGGTGAAGGCGTATATCGATGCACCGGAGCTGACGCGGGCGGCGTTTATCGATGGCTGGTATCACAGCAACGATATCGGCTTCCAGCCATCCGCCGGAAAACTTATCGTGCTCGGCCGCGCGGACGACATGCTGAACGCCGGCGGAGTCAAAATCGCGCCTCGCCCGATCGAGGAACGGCTGATGACGATCACTGGAGTTCGCGACGCTTTGGTCACCACGATTGGCGAGGGCGAAACGAGTGTGCTGCTGGCGGCGGCCGAAACGGGCGGCGACGGCGACGTGATGGAACAGCGCGCCGCGATGGAGCGGATCGCCAGCGGTTATGCGACCGATTTCAGGATCCTGGTGGTGGCGGAGTTCCCTCGGACCGAGACCGGAAAGGTCCTCCGCGAGGATGTCAGGCGGCTTTGGCGTCAAAGCGCCATTGCCGGTATGATCTGACGAACGGCTCAGGGAAGGAAACGCGGATGCCCAAAACGCGCGGCACGGGATTGTTGATGGCGTGGACCGATGTGGATCCCGCGCATGAGGCCGAGTTCAACCGGTGGTATGACGAGGAACATATCGGACGGCTGCTGGCCGTGCCGGGATTTCTCAGCGCCGGCCGATACCGGGCGTTGCGCGGCGGCCCGAAATATCTGGCGATGTATGAGTTGGAAGATCACAACGTGCTGCGCTCGGCGGCGTTCATCGATACGGTCCGCTATCAGCCATCGGCGCGGCGGCTGGCGGTGTCGCCCAGTACAACCGGGCGGAATTTTCTGCTGAACGGCTACCGGCAAATTTTCCCGGCGCGCACGCATCCGGCCGAAAACCCAACCGAATTGCCCCGTTGGTTGCAGATGGGGCGCATCGACATCATGGCGTCGATGGAGGAGGAGTTCAACGACTGGTACAACACCTGTTACATCCCCGGCTTCCTCCAGGTGCCCGGGGTGATCCGGGCTCGCCGTTTCACCGCGATCGAGGCGCAACCGAAGTATTTGACCGTCTACGAGTTCGAAAATCCGGACGTTCCGGATACGAAAGAATGGATGGCGGCGCGGGCGTCCAATCCTTGGAGCCGGCGGGTGCGCGCGGGGATGCGGCTGGACGAAGGCTCTCCGGCGGTGTTCGAGCGCATCTTTCCGAAGTTGTGACGCCTTCGGATGAGCGCGGCACGGTCTGGTATTCGACTTGTTACGTGGCAATGGATTTTCCGGCATGCCCCATCACGCGGCCCATCCGTTCCTGCAATCGTTGCGGAACGCGCACAGTGGCAAGATCGTTCCGGCGCGCGACGCGGTTCGCCTGATCGGCGAGGGCGACACGGTGGCGACCGGCGGCTTCATCGGCACCGGCTTCGCCGAAGGGGTCGCTATCGCGCTGGAGGAGTACTGGCTCGATACGGATCCGTCGCATTTCCATGGCTCCGGCAAGCCGCGCGACCTGACCTTGGTCTACGCGGCCGGCCAGGGCGACGGAAAGAACCGGGGGCTCAATCATTTCGGGCACGAGGGGCTGGTGCGCCGGGTGATCGGCGGCCACTGGGGCCTGGCGCCGAAGCTCCAGGCGCTGGCGATCGACAATAAGATCGAGGCGTACAACCTGCCGCAGGGCGTCATCACGCATCTGTTTCGTGACATCGCCGCGCATCGGCCGGGCCATCTGACGACGGTCGGGCTGGGGACATTCGTCGATCCGCGCAATGGCGGCGGCAAGATCAACGCCCGCACCACGGAAGACCTGGTCGAACTGATCACGATCCACGGTCAGGAAGCGCTGCTGTACAAATGCTTTCCCATCGACGTGGGCATCATCCGCGGCACCACCGCCGATACGCTCGGCAACATCACCATGGAGCGCGAGGCGCTGACCCTGGAAGCACTGGCGATCGCGATGGCGGCGCATAATTCCGGCGGCGTGGTGATCGCCCAGGTGGAGCGTTTGGCTGAGGCGGGAAGCCTGCATCCGCGGGCGGTGAAAATTCCCGGCATTCTGGTCGACTGCGTGGTCGTCGCGGAAAAGCCGGAGCATCACGGCCAGACATTCGTTACGATGTATAATCCGGCCTACACCGGCGAAATCCGCGCGCCGATCGGCTCCATCGCGCCGATGCCAATGAGCGAGCGTAAAGTGATCGCCCGCCGCGCCGCGCTGGAGTTGTTGCCCAACAGCGTCGTCAACCTGGGGATTGGCATGCCGGAAGGCGTCGCGGCGGTGGCGAATGAGGAACACGTCATCGATCTGTTCACATTGACCACCGAGCCTGGCTCGATTGGCGGCGTCCCGGCGGGCGGATTGGATTTCGGCGCCTCGGTCAACAGCCAGGCGGTCATCGATCAACCGTATCAATTCGATTTTTACGATGGTGGAGGCTTGGATCTGGCGTTTCTGGGGCTGGCGCAGGCCGACGCCGCGGGCAACGTCAATGTCAGCAAGTTCGGGCCAAAGCTCGCCGGCGCGGGCGGTTTCATCAACATCAGCCAGAACGCGAAAAAGGTCGTGTTCGTCGGGACATTTGAAGCCGGTGGACGCAAGCCATCGATCGAGGGCGGACGGTTGGTGCTGCGCGGCCACGGCGACGGCGCGAAGTTCGTGCAAGAGGTCGAGCATCGCACCTTCAGCGGAGAATACGCCGCCCGGCGAGGACGAAACGTTTTGTACGTCACCGAGCGCTGCGTGTTTTCGCTGTCGTCCAAGGGCCTGGAACTGATCGAGATCGCGCCCGGCGTCGATCTGGAGCGCGATATCCTGGCGCGGATGGCGTTCGCTCCGGTGATCAACGAAACGCCGCGCCTGATGGACGAACGGATTTTCCGGCCCGAGCCGATCGGCCTGCGTGAGGCGTTGCTGGGGATCCCGATCGAGCAACGGTTCTCCTATAATCCGGCGGAGCAATTGTTCTTCGTGAATTTCGAGGGGCTGTCGATCCGCGATGCCGCCATGATCGCGCGCATCCGGCATTTGGTGGCGGAACGGTTGTTGCCTTTGGGCCACAAGGTTTACGCGATCGTCAATTACGACCGGTTTAGTATCCTGCCGGAATATCTGGACTCTTACAGCGCGATGGTGCGTGATCTGACGGACCGGTTTTACTCCGGCGTGACACGATATACGACCAGCGCGTTCTTGCGGGTGAAGTTGGGTGACGCGTTGAGCCGGCGGCAACTGGCGCCGCATATTTACGAATCGGCGGCGGAAGCGCGCGCTCACCTGTCGGAGATGGAACGGGACGCGCGATAACGGACGACCCGCGTTTGACATCGCCCGCGGCAATGGACAGGGTCCGGCGCGGTTGCGGCAGAGGGACAGGTCCATGACTCCGGCGAATTATCAACAGGTCGACGTGCTGGTGATCGGCGCGGGCAACGCGGCGGCCAACGCGGCTTTGACCGCGCACGAGGCGGGTTGCAGCGTCGCGATGCTGGAAACCGCGCCGGAAACCGCGCGCGGCGGCAATTCGGCTTTCACCGGCGGCGCGTTCCGCTTCGTCTATCACGAGGTGAAGGATCTGCTGGCGCTGGATCCCTCGATCGCCGAACTGGACCTGTCAACCATCGACTTCGGAACCTATACGCAAGAGCAATACTTCGACGACATGGGACGGCTGACCGAGTATCGCTGCGATCCCGATCTGACCGAGGTGTTGATCAACGGCTCGTACGGCTCGGCGCTGTGGCTGAAGAAGCACGGGGTTAAATTTCAGCCGGCTCTTGGGCGTCAGGCGTTCAAGGTCGATGGCAAGTTCCGATTCTGGGGCGGCCTGGCGTGCCACATCCATGGCGGCGGCCAGCATCTGGTCGCGACCTTGCACGCGAAGCTGGCAGAGGTCGGCATCCCGGTGCTGTACGATACGACCGCGTGGCAATTTCTGCAGGGTGACGACCGCGTCGAGGGCGTGCGCGTGCGCCATCACGGCCGGCTCTACGATCTGCGGGCAAAATCGATCGTCATGGCCTGTGGCGGCTTCGAATCGAACGCGGAGATGCGCGCGCGGTATATCGGACCCAACTGGGACCTCGCGAAAGTGCGTGGCACGCGGTACAATCAGGGCTACGGCCACCGCATGGCGATGGATATCGGCGCGGCGGTCGCCGGCCATTGGTCGGGCGCGCACGCGGTGCAATGGGACATGAACGCGCCGCCATTCGGCGACCTGTCGGTGGGCGATCAGTTCCAGAAGCATAACTATCCGTTCGGCGTGCTGGTCAACGCTCTGGGCCAGCGATTCCTGAACGAGGGCCGCGATTTCCACAGCTATACCTACGCCGCCTACGGGCACGAGGTAATGAAGCAGCCCGGCCTGTTCGCGTGGCAGATATTCGATTCGAAGATCAATCATTTGCTGCGCAGCGAATATCGAATTCCCCGCATCACCAAGGAAACCGGTGATACGCTGGAGGAACTGGCGCCGAAGCTGACCGGCGTCGACACGGCGGCGGTGTTGGAGACGTTGCGCGCCTATAACGCGGCGCCGCGGCCGGATGTTAAATTCGACCCCAACATCCACGATGGGCTGTGCACCACCGGTCTGGCGATCAACAAGACCAATTGGGCGCAGAAGCTCGATACGCCGCCGTTCCATGCGTATGGCGTGACCGCTGGTGTGACCTTCACCTTTGGCGGATTGAAGGTGAACACATCGGCCGAGGTCGAGGATACCTCGGGGGCGCCGATTCCTGGGCTGTTCGCGGCGGGGGAGATCGTTGGCGGACTGTATTACCACAATTACGCCAGCGGAACGGGACTGGTCGCGGGCGTGACGTTCGGCCGCATCGCCGGTGATGGTGCCGCGGCGTTTGCTCGGCGCAACTGAAAATCAAGGGAGAAAGCAGAATGACGTCCTGGAGGGCACTCGCCATCGCGGCATTGGCCGCGATCGTGCCGGTTGGCGCCGCCTGGTCCGCGGCCTGCGACAAGCCGCGGCAGATGAATGGGTTCGTGACCTGCGCGAATGTCGAGGAGGCGGAAAAGGAAGGCGCTCTGGTGCTGTATTCGCCCGATCCGGAGGCGAACCAGAACGCCCTGCTCAACTCCTTCATGGCGGCGTTTCCGAAGATCAAGGCGACCTATCTGCGCCTGCAAACCGGCGCGCTGTACGCAAAGTTGATGGCGGAGCGGCAGGCCCACACCTATCAGTTCGACGTGCTGACGTTGACGGACATGACGTTCGTGCTGGATTTCCAGAAGCGTGGCGGTTGGATGCGCTACGAGTCGCCGGAACTCGCGGCGTTCAAACCGGAGGAAAAGAGCAAGCCCGAAGGCTTCTACATGTGGGGCGGTATCATCGTCGCGGGGATCGCCTATAATCCCACGACATTGAAGCCCGAGGACGCGCCGAAAAGCTGGAATGATCTGCTTAATCCGAAGTGGAAAGACGCGATCAACGTCAAGGTCTCCAACTCCGGGCTGCAGCATGAGGCCTGGCTGATGATGAAAAACAAATACGGTGACGATTACTGGAAGCAGTTCGCGACGCTCGAGCCGCGCGCGTTCGATTCGTACGTGCAGCAATTCGACCGAACGGTCAGCGGCCAGGATCAGGTGATCTGCACCGCGCAATACTCGGGCTATTTGCAATTCAAGGCGAAGGGCGCGCCGATCGCCTTCGTCAACCCGCCGGAGGGCGTGATCGCGGCACCCTCGGTCATGGGCGCGGTCGATCAGGCGCCGCATTCCGAAGCGGCGAAGCTGTTCATGGACTGGTTCACCGGGGTGCCTGGCCAACAGGCTTATGTCGATGCGACGGCGCTTTACTCGGCGCGGACGGACGTGAAACCCCCAGCCGGCGGCGACCCGATCACAGCGTTCAAGCTGCTGATCCCCGATGACTGGGACGCCTTCCTGAAGACCCACGCGGCGTTCGTCAAAGAGTGGAACGCCATGGTTGGCATGCGGTAATGCTAAATCCATCGGAGAACGGATGATGACAAACCAACCCCTGTCGCTGTTTCGCCGGACCGCGTTGGCGGCGTCGGCGGCATTGCTCGCGGCGCCCGCGGTCGCGGCCGAGGCGGGCGGCGCGCCGCGCGAATATCAGGCCGTGAAAACCCGCGACGGCAAACCGATTCATCTGGCGATGTATCGCAAGCGGTCCGGTACCGGGAAGTTGCCGGTGCTGTTCCTGGTGCACGGATCCTCGACCGGCGCGTTGTCCAGCTTCGACCTGCAGGTACTGGGCGCGCAAAACTATTCGGTGATGACAGCGTTCGAGCAGGCCGGGTTCGATGTCTGGACGATGGACCATGAAGGATACGGCAAGTCGGATCGGACCGACGGCAACTCCGACATCGCGTCCGGCGTCGAGGACCTGAAGGCGGCGGTCGAGGTCGTGAAGCGGGAAACCGGGCAGACGCGATATCATTTCCTCGGCGAATCGTCCGGGGCGTTGCGCGCGGCGGCTTATGCGATGGTAGCGCCGGATCGCTGCGGACGGCTGGTGCTGGCGGCGCATACGTATACCGGCAAAGGCTCCCCTACATTGGCGAAGCGGGCCGAGGGGCTGGAGTATTACAGGACGCATAATCGGCGTCCGCGCGACAAGGCGATGATCGAGAGCATCTTCACGCGCGACCGGCCAGGAACCACCGATCCCGCGGTGCCGGCGGCCGTGGTGAAGTCGGAACTGGTGTATGGCGATACGGTGCCGACCGGCACGTATTTGGATATGACTTCGAAACTACCGATCGTCGATCCGGCGCGGATTCTGTCGCCGGTGCTGGTGGCGCGCGGCGAGTACGACGGGATCGCGACGATGGAAGATCTGCTCGACTTCTTTCAGAAACTACCCAATGGTGACCGGCAATTTTCGGTCATCGCCGGGGCGGCGCACGCGTTGAGCACGTGCAAGGCCCGGTTCGCGTTCTGGTACGCGGCGGAGACGTTTCTGAAGATGCCGGTGCTGACGGAAGCGTAAACGCGACGGGTTATGGCGTGCCGGTTGTGATCAACATGCCTTCACCAGCGACCAGCGCGCGAGCCTCCGGTCCCGCCAATTGCAGGGCGAGTATCGAGGCAGCCCACATGATCAGAACGAACGCACCGGTCAGCAGGCGGCGATTCCACACGGCAAGTCGCGCGGGCGCGAGCGTGGCTGTCGAAGAATACGGCACGGCGCGAGCGATCGTTCGCATGTTGTTCTCCCCATTACGCAAGACACATCGACGGTGACGTGGCTTATCTCAATCTGAGCCTGGCCCGCTGTGAGGTGGATCACAGATCGAAAGTTAAGACATTGGAAGATATTTTGGGATAACCCCTCATTCTTATCGCTCAATCAAGAAAAAACGATTGGCGCGTGGCCATTGGGTCGGCGGCGGCGGGGCCTTACCGTCATCCCGGGCCGCCTTAATCCTCGGCCTCAGGATCACTCGCATCACGCACCGAGCCCGAGCATGACGACCGCGGGCACTTTGACCCCGGGAATTCGGCCTTCGGTCGCGCGCTTGCCGTCATACCGAATTCGCTCCGGCCTGCTTCGCCATCCCACCGGACGCGGAGCGCCGCGACAACACCCGGCGCGCGGTCACGACGATCGCTACGGCCAAAGTAATCGCGGCGACTTCATGGGCCGGACGGGGGAAAAACCGCTCGCTCCAGTTCGCGTTCAGAATGCGGAACGGATCGACCTTGGTCGCGAGCCCATACCATGCGAACTCCACCGCCGCGGTCAGCACCGCGCTGACCGGCACCAGCAGATAAAACATCGACAGAGCGATCTGGCGCGCCCGAGGGAGCAGCCGCCACAGCATCATCCAGAGGAACAGGCCCGAGACGACGACCGGCTCCCCAACGTTGGCCTTGGTCTGGATGAAGTAATGCAGCAGCGCCAGCACGCCGATCGGATAAACCAGCCGGTGCAGTTGCTTCCAGCGTTTGCCCAGACGCTTCATCATGGCGTCGGTGGAGGTCACGCCAAGCGCGATCAGGCCGCACAACGCGACAAAGCCGATGGTGAGGTAGAAGCGCAGCGCGATCTCGGTCGCGACCTTGAACAGGTTGAACTTCTGGTCGCCGATGTAGAGCGAGAAATGCACCACGGCGTAGGCCAGCGCGGTGACGCCCACCATGCGGCGGATGGTCAGCAGGCGCGGCCACTCGACGATGCGGGCGAAGGGCGTGATCGCCAGCGACAGCATCAGCCAGCGCACCGTCCAACTGCCGGTTCCGTGGATCAGTTCGTTCAGCGGACGCGCGTCCAGGTCCCCGTGCAGCAGCCAGAACAGCCAGACCAGGCCGGGGACCGGCATGCAGACCAGCACCGCCGTCTTGAATTTTTCGAAATTGCCTCGCCGGTCTCGCCAGGGAACGCGCATGGGTCGCCTCATGGGGTTTCGTCGATAGATGGTCTCAGCTGGATTGTTTTTATTACGCGCGTTTCGCCGCGATGGATCGGATTTCATCCGCGACGGCTTCGGGTTTCAGATCGGACAGCCAGCGCGAGGGCGAGCGCAGGGCGTCCGCGAGTTGCGCCTTGTATAAGCCGCGGGGAATTTCCCGCGCGCCGAATTGCGTCAGATGGGTGGTGACGAACTGGGTGTCCAGCAGACGGAAACGGCACAGACGCAGGCGAGCGACCAGATGCACCAGCGCGACCTTGGAAGCGTCGGTGACGAAACTGAACATGCTTTCGCCGAAGAACGCGCCCCCGAGGGCGACACCGTAGAGGCCGCCGACCAGAGTGCCATCCAACCGGCATTCGACCGAGTGGGCGTGGCCGAGGTGAAACAACTCGGTGAACAGGCGCTCGATCTGCGGGTTGATCCAGGTGTCGTCGCGGCCCTCCATCGGAGTGGCGCAACCGGCGATGGTGGCGGCGAAATCGCGATCGACCGCGACCTCGAACCGGTCGGACAGCACGGTGCGCGCGAGGCGCTTCGGCAGGTGGAAGCGGTCCAGCGGCATGATGCCGCGGCGTTCCGGGTCCAGCCAATGCAGCTTGCTGCCCTGACGCGAGGCGGCCATCGGAAACAGGCCGGCGCCGTAGGCCCGCAGCAGCAGGTCGGTCGTCAGTTCCAACCGGAAGCCTCTCGGATGGAGGTCTTGCCGTGCTGCGTCACAGGTGGACTAATGCGTCATCCTCCATAAACCAAAGGGAAGAAACCATGGCCAGGTTCAATTGGGAACACGTGCATCTCCGCTCCCCGGATCCAGAGGCGACCGCGCAATGGTATCAGGACAAGCTCGGTGCCGATGTCATTCGCACGAAGAACGCGGACGGCTCAACCCGCATCGACCTGAATCTCAGCGGGCAGAAGGTGTTCATCGCGTTGGCCGATCCGGCGAAGACGGGCGCGCCGCCGGCGACACCGTATATGGGGCTGGATCATTTCGGGTTGACGACGGACGATCTGGACGCCGCGGTGAAGGAGTTGAAGGCGAAGGGCGTGGTGTTCACGATGGAGCTGACGCAGATCCGGCCGGGGACGAAGATCGCGTTCCTCACGGCGCCGCAGAACGTGTCGATCGAGTTGCTGCAACGGGGGTAACAGGCGGTCGTTCAATCAGGTGAACTGGGCGGACGGAACGGCGTCGGGGTATGCGGCCTGGAACCGTTAGTAACGGTCGCGGCACGATCTGTGCAACACCGGACGCCTGGCAGCCGAGTACCGAACGGTCGGCGCCGGCGGGCACCACCTGTCCCTATCTGCTGACGCCTGGATCTGACGGTTTGATCATGCCAGGCTGAGTGGTGAAATGGACCCACTGCACCGCCTGACCAGCGCCACCCACCTGAATGCCGTCCTGGAACGGGCCGGCGTGTTGGGTGGCCCGCATGTGCGGGACGTCACCATCGTCAGTGACCGCCCGACGCTGATGTCGCGGATTATCCGGTTACGGCTCACATATGACGGTCCGGCAAGCGCCTTGCCGGGCAGTCTGATCGTGAAGACCGGCCTGCCTGAGCGAGCGGGAACCGAATGGTCGATCGGGCACCGGGAAGTCGCCTTCTACAGCGACGTGGCGCCATTCCTTCCAGCCGGCCTCGTGCCACGCTGTTTCGAGGCGAAGCATGCCGACGCCGCCACCCCGTGGCATCTCGTTCTGGAAGACCTGACCGAGACCCACGCACTGGCGACTCAATGGCCGTTGCCTCCGTCGGAAGCACAATGCCGGACGATCTTGGGATTACTTGGGCGTTTCCATGCCGCGTGGTGGGAGGACCCGCGTCTGGGCGTCACGGTTGGGACACGGCTCGACGATGCGGCCATGGACCGGTTCATCCAGGAGGTGGCCAAGCATTTCGACGTGTTCGCGGACCGGCTTGGCGACGAACTCTCAGGCGAGCGGCGCGCGTTCTATGAAGGGCTGATGGCGGGGGCACCGCGGTTGCACAAGCGGTATCGCGACGCCAGGAACATCACGCTCGCGCATGGTGACGCCCATGTGTGGAACTGCTTCCTGCCCCGGAATGAAAGCGACGGCGTGCGGTGGTTCGATTGGGATGGCTGGCGCATCCGCGTTCCGACCAGCGATCTGGCCTACATGATGGCCGTCCATTGGTATCCGGAACGCAGGCGGCGGCTGGAACGAGCGATGCTCGACCATTACCATACAGTCCTGCTGGAGAATGGCGTCGATAGCTACAACCGCGCCGACATGCTGGAAGACTACCGCCTGTCCGTGCTCTGCCACACGACCACGCCGGTGTTTCAGGCGGGACTGAAAATTCCACCCGTGATCTGGTGGAACAACTATCAACGCATCATGGCGGCGGTGGACGATCTGGGATGCCGCGAGCTGCTTGGCTGATCCAGGCGTCAGCCGGCCATCCTTGCCAGGACGGTGCTGGAAGAGATGACCCGGTCAGGCCCGGTCATGACGGATGGGGCGAGCACGCCAGCGGGTCAGGTGGATCTCCGTTGCCTTTGGCGGCGTGGACTCCGATGCAAGTCCACGTCGTCATCTCTCCATCGTCATAAAAGGGGTTACCACGCGATTTGTTCAAGATCGTACGCCAAGCGGCTAAGGCTTGTTCATCGCGTTCGAATCAGGACGGATTTTTGGTTACGAGAACGCGGGTTATCGGATGCGAACGCAGCCCGGAAGTTTGGAGTGGTTACCGGCCAATAGCCCGCCTCGGCCAGCGCCCCGTCGCCGGTCCGGGGAAGAA
Organism: Acetobacteraceae bacterium; assembly: GCA_003164305.1. The sequence goes on along the minus strand of PLSZ01000211.1, from coordinate 4,306 downwards.
CCGCGGCGCCGGACGCATGCGCGGCGCTCGTCCATCGCTTCACAGAGGCTTGAGGGCACGCGCTCGTGGACTGACCGGGCGAGGTATCCGGATGTGAAGCTGGTCCACGTCTTCGCACCGACGAAGAAAACCCAGATCAATCATAGTAATTGATTGATTCGGTTGCCGCACGTCAATGCATGCCCGCTCGCGGTCACGTAGATCATAACAGTGAACCGCCGATGCGGTTCAATGGCACCCGATCCTGGCCAACGCGCGCCATTGCCGTCCGCGGACGATCAACACCATGACTTCAGCGAAGGATTTCATCCAGGAGGTTCGGCTGGTCGGGGAGCAAAATTCGTTGGTCGAAAGGATGCCACAGCGCGCACCGCGGCTTCTGTATGCTGGCGCCGTGATTCTCATCGTGATCCTGATGGCGACGAATGTCGCCGTCATTTTGCATCTCCGAGAGAGCGAATTGCTCTATCAGGAGGCCCAACTGAAGAACCTGAGCCTGATCATGGCGGAACACGCCCAGGGCGCCTTTCTGTCCGTCGAACTCGCGATTTCGAGCGTCGAGGACCGCATCAAGGCCGACGGCGTCACCGACATTGCTTCGTTCGATGAAAAGATGCCCAGCCACGACCTCCATATCCTTTTCCGCGAGAAGATCAGCGGCATTCCGCAACTCAACGCGATTACCGTGCTCGACCGCGATGGTAAGGTAATCAATTACTCGCGCTCCTGGCCGATCCCGGACCTGGATGCTTCCGACCGTGCCTATTTCCATGCGCTGAAGGATGAGCCGGGTCAGACCAGTTACGTCAGCGAACCGGTACAGAATCACGGGACGGGAACATGGACGATCTTTCTGGCGCACAGGATCAGTGGAGCGAAAGGGGAGTTTCTTGGGATCATCCTGGGCGGGATGGAAATGCGGTATTTCGAGGACTTCTATCAGGCGATCTCGCAAGGCGAAGGCGAGGCCATTAATCTCATGCGGTTAGATGGCGTCATTCTCGCGCGCTATCCGCGCAGCGATGCCGTCGGGACAACTTTTTATCCCTCAGACCATATCCTCCATGGTAACGTGTCCGGGACCCTCCGCGAGCGCAGTTTCATCGACGGGCAGATGCGTATCAAGGCCGCGCATCTTGTCTCCAATTTTCCCGTGTTCGCTCTCACAACCAAGACCGAGGAATCGGCGCTCTCGGAGTGGAGGCGTGTCGCCTTGCTGATGTGGTTGGGCGCTCTGGGCACCGCCATTTCGATCGCTTTCGGCGCGTTCGCGCTTGGACGGAAATGGCAGCAACAGACAATGCTCGCCGATACTGAAGCGGAGCTCCGGCGTCAGGAGGAACGTACCGCGGCCTTGGCGACCGCCTCGGACGTGGCCCGGACGACGGCGGCCCGGCTGACTTACCTGGCCGAGCACGACCCGCTGACCGGCTTACCCAACCGAATCCTCTTGAACGACCGGATCGGTCAGGCAATCGCCTTGGCGCGACGTCGCATGACACAGGTCGGGGTGGTATTCCTGGATTTGGATGGGTTCAAACACATCAACGATGCCCTGGGACATTCGACCGGAGATAAGCTGCTTCAGTCAATCGCGGCGCGTCTGGTGACCTGTGTGCGGGGTTCGGACACGGTCAGCCGGCAGGGAGGCGATGAATTCATCGTTTTGCTTTCCGAGGTGGAGCACCCCGAAGGCGTCTCCATCGTGGCCGAAAGACTCGTTCGAGCCCTCGGGGAGCCTATTTCGATCGACCAGCACAATGTTCACCTGCGGTTCGGGGATTTCGTCGGAAGAATGCTCAGAGAGGTGGCCGATCCTCATTTGATCGACGGACACAGCCTTCACATCGCCGGAAGTATTGGTATCAGTGTCTATCCCGACGATGGTCAGGATGCGGAAACACTTATCCAGAACGCGGACACCGCGATGTACAAGGCAAAGGATACCGGCCTCCACGGCTATCAGTTTTTCGAGCCGGACATGAACATTCGCGCCGTGGAACGCCAATTCATCGAAGAAGGCCTTCGAGGAGCTTTGGCCGCGCGTGAATTCGTATTGCACTATCAGCCGATCGTCGATCTGAAGACCGGGGCCATCATTGGGGCGGAGGGTCTGATCCGATGGAACCATCCTACCCGAGGACTGATCACTCCGGCGCAGTTCATTTCCGTCGCGGAAGACTGCGGCCTCATCATTCCCATTGGCAAATGGGTCACGCGTGAATCATGCCAGCATGCCAAGGCCTGGGCGGACGCGGGTCTTCCGATCGCGAAGATCGCCGTAAACGTCTCCTCGCTTGAGTTTCGCGACGAGAATTTCGTCACAAATCTTCTCGCGACCCTCGAAGAAACCGGACTGGACCCAAAGTTGCTCGTGTTGGAACTAACCGAAAGCGTCCTAATGCAGCGCGCCGAAACCACGGCATCCATCCTTCAGGTGGTGAGACAAAAAGGCGCGCGCGTGGCGATAGATGATTTCGGTACGGGCTATTCCAGCTTGAGCTATCTTAGGAAGTTTCCGGTCGATATCCTCAAGATCGATCAGTCTTTTGTCCGTCAGATCAGCGCTTCCGAGGAAGACAGAGCGATCGTGACCGCGGTGATTGGGCTAGCCCACAATCTGAGGCTGCGGGTGATCGCGGAGGGCGTGGAAACACAGGACGAGTTGGCGTTCCTTCGAGATTGCCAGTGCGATGAGGTGCAAGGTTATTATTTCAGCCGGCCGTTGCCCGCGGACGCGTTCGCGGAATTGCTCAGAACCGGCATACAGCAGCCCCAGGCTCATGTTGTTGGCGTGGGCTGATGCAAAACCCTCCGTGCCAACAACGGTGAGACATCTACCCCCGGGAGTTTAAACCCTGAGGCGCTGAAGGATCATCTCGCTCATCCCCATGCTCTCCACACAGAACGTGGCCGAGGCAGGTGACCCCTGAAACAAAACGGCCGCCCCCGCGGGCGGCCGTTCCAGGTTCAGCGATTACGCTGCTCAGGCCTGCGCTTTATGCTCCACGCCCTTTTCCGCGAGCAATGTTTCAAGCTCGCCGGACTGGAACATTTCCGTGATGATATCGCAACCACCCACGAACTCCCCCTTCACGTAAAGCTGCGGGATCGTCGGCCACTGCGAGAATTCCTTGACGCCCTCACGCAGTTCCTGCTCCTCAAGCACGTTGGCGGAACTGAACGGCACGCCCAGATGGGACAGGATTTGCACAACGCGGGCGGAGAAGCCGCATTGCGGGAACATCGGGGTGCCCTTCATGTAAAGGAACACCGGGTTTCCCTCGATCTCGGACTGGATGCGGTTGAAAACGGTATCGGGCATGGCGCGGAAACTCCAGGGGTTGTCGTGTCAGGTAGGGGCCGAGGTCTGCAATGCAAGAGCGTGCAACTCCCCGCCCATACGGCCGCGCAGGGCCGCGTAGACGATCTGATGCTGCCGCACCCGGCTCAGACCACGAAACTGCTCGGAGACCACCGTCGCGGCGTAGTGGTCGCCATCGCCGGCCAAGTCGTCGATGGTCACGCTCGCGTCCGGCAAAGCGGCCTTGATCAGCGCCTCAATCTCATTCGCCGGCATCGCCATCAGGGGCAGTCTCCACGTTCGGGTCGGAACCTTATCCGATGGCCATCCAGGAAGGGAAGAAGCGCTCGTGCAATTCGCGCAATTCATCGACGGATATGGTTCCGCCGTCCGGGAGAGTCAAATCCTTGCCGCCGGAGGTGCCGATGCGCATCGCCGGCACGCCCGCCGTGTCCGCCGCGCGGATCAATGACGCCGAGTCCGGGACGGCGATCAAATAGCGGCCCTGATCCTCACCGAACCAGAACGCGTGGCCGGGCACGTCGCGCGGATGCGTGGAAAGGCGGGCGCCGACACCGCCGGCCATCGCCATCTCGGCGATCGCCACCAGCAAGCCGCCGTCAGAGATGTCGTGGCAGGCGCGGATCGTGCCGTCCAGGATGCGGGTGCGGACGAAATCGCCATTGGTGCGCTCGACGGTCAGATCGACGGGCGGCGGCGCGCCATCCTCACGGCCCGCGATCTCGCGCAGCCACAGGGACTGGCCGAGCCAGCCGGCGGTGGCGCCGATGAGGACGATGTCGAGCCAGGGGCGGAGGGCCAGACCGACCGCTTTCGTCACGTCGTCCAGCACGCCCAGTCCGCCGATCGCGGGGGTGGGGAGGATCGCGCGGCCCTCGGTCTCGTTGTAAAGCGAGACGTTGCCGGACACGACGGGGAATGCCAAGGCCTCGCAGGCCGCCGCCATGCCGCGGATCGCGGCGGCGAACTGGCCCATGATCT
>PLSZ01000564.1:5012-55363 GCA_003164305.1 Acetobacteraceae bacterium | reverse complement strand
TGCATTTCCCCGGCGGGTTGCGCGACAGCCTGGAAGCCGACATCGGCGACTCGACCCGCGTCCTGCCGCAGATCTGGTCTGGCGAGGCCAACCTGCCCGGTGAGGCAACCGGCCGGCTGGAATGGGCCATCGTTTGGCTGGATGAGGGCGAGGGCTTACTCGATTCCTATTGCAACACCGTCCCGACACCTCAGGGCGGCACCCATGAGACGGGATTTCGCGCGGCGTTGGTGAAGGGCCTGCGCGCCTGGGGCGANNTTCCAGGGCCAGACCAAGGAAAAGCTGACCAACGGCGAGGCGACTCGGTTGACCGAGACAGCATTGCGCGACCGGTTCGATCATTGGCTGGCGGCGGATCCGGCGTCCGCCGACAATCTGTTGGCGTTCGTGATCGAGCGGGCGGAAGAACGCATCCGCCGCAAGGAGGCCAAGGATACGCCTCGGAAATCCGCCACGCGGCGATTGCGGTTGCCGGGTAAGCTGACGGACTGCGCGCGGGAAAACGCCGCCGAGACAGAGATTTTCCTGGTCGAGGGCGACAGCGCGGGCGGTTCCGCGAAGCAGGCGCGCAACCGGGACACCCAGGCGATCCTGCCGCTGCGAGGCAAGATCCTGAACGTGGCGTCGGCGTCGGCCGACAAGCTGCGGCAGAACCAGGAGTTGCGTGATCTGATCGAGGCTCTTGGCTGCGGCGTGGGCGACCGGTTCGACCGGGCGAAATTGCGCTATGGCCGGGTGATCATCATGACGGACGCCGACGTCGATGGCGCGCACATCGCCTCGTTGCTGATGACGTTCTTCTATCGGGAACTGCCGGAGCTGGTGCGGCATGGGCATGTGTATCTGGCGCAGCCTCCTTTGTACCGGCTGACGCAGGGGGCGAAGTCGGTCTATGCGATGGATGACGCGGACCGTGAGCGGAAGATGAAGTCAGAGTTCAAAGCGGGCGCCAAGGTCGAGGTCAGCCGATTCAAGGGCCTTGGGGAGATGCCTCCGGCGCAGTTGCGGGAGACGACGATGGACCCGGCGAAGCGGACGCTGCTGAAGGTCGTCTCGGCGCCGGAAGAACGCGCGGCGACCGCCGATCTGGTGGAGAGCCTGATGGGGCGGCGGCCGGAGCTGCGGTTCCTGTTCATTCAGGAACACGCGAAGACGGTCGAGGACATCGACGTCTGACCTTCGCGTTATGACCGGTCGCGTGGACGTCGCCAAATGATCTGGAGCGGTTCAGCCGTCGGGTCCGAATTAGTTCGGCCGCGCCCGGATCAGCATTTGCTTCCCCATCGGTTTGATCGGCGAAAGCAAGTATGCCTGGATCAGCCTGGGCGAGACCGGCAGGCGCGATATGACCGTCAGCGGCAGGAACCGCGGATGATTTTCAAGGACGGCGTAACCGTTGGCGGTCAGGAAATCCGCCATGCTGATGTGGGAGTAAATCGAGACATGAGTATAATCGTCAAAATACTCCCGAAACGCATAGCGGTAATTCGGCTGCAGGATATTCAGCGTGCCGCCAGGCCGCAGCTTGCGCCGAAGCTGCGCCAGTATGCTGGCGAGATCGTCCTTCGTGAGGTGTTCAAACAGGTTGCTGGCGAAAACGAAGTCGATTGACTGGTCGTCGAGGAAATCGAGATCGACCGCGTTCCCGGCGACGCCCTCGACCTCCGGCGCCAGGTAAGCGATGAAGCCCGGCCAACGATCGATCGCTATCCGGCGGCGCGCGACGACGGTGTTGATAAAGTCGCCATAGCCGGCGCCCAGTTCGAGAACGCAATGGTCTGGTTTTATGAGCTTGCGGAAGTGGAAGCGCCAAAGGGCGCGCCAGAGCACGCCGCGTCTGGGGTCGGGGGCGAACCGCGTGTGGTGGTACTCGCCGCTCATCGTAAAACAAATCTCCAGCCCAGTACGATCCCCACGCTCATGCGAAGACCGACTTTCAGAGCACGCCAGTCATTCACGTTGCCGCCTTTGCTGGTACCGGTCCGCTGGTGGAACGTGATGGGACACTCGACGACCGCCAGATCGTGACTTAACGCCTGGTCGAGGAAATAAGCGTTGAACTCCAGGTTCAGAGTCGGATCGAGGTCTTGCAGAAGGCGCAGGATCGCGCCGCGCCGGCACAATTTGTACGTGGTGCCCACGTCGGTGATGGTGCCCTTGCCGAGATGTTTGGCTTCGAGAAGTTTGCCGACAAACACGTTGCCGTAAAACATGAACGTGCTGAGCTGCGTATCGAACTGGCGCAATATTTCGGCCGTGCGCGTGCCGTTGACGATATCCGCGTGCGGCACATAGGCCAGCAGCTTGTCGATATCGTACGCGCGGAAGGTCATGTCGCCTTCGCAGAGAACAATCAACTCCGTATCGTCGTGCCGGAGTGCTTCGGACCAGCATCGCCAGACGCACTGGCCGTAGCCCTGCTTTGGTTCATCATAGGCGATCGCCCCGGCCTCCTGGGCCAGCCTGAGGGTCTGATCGCTGCTATTGTTGCTGATGACGATCACCGTCCTGACCCGCGGATGGCGTTTAAAGTCCTCGACCGCGCGGCCAATGCTCGCTTCGTCGTCATAGGCGGTGAGCGCCACCGTGACCATGGAATCGCGGGGCGGGTCGTACCGCACGGGACCGGTGCGCCGCTTCCACCGGAACAGCACGAGCAGGTCGATGAGAATGAAAATGATGCCGATCAGCACGGGCACGCCGCTGTACCAGACGATCGCCTCGTTCAACGGTCTCAACGCCGCGTTCAGGCCGAGAAAATACCGCGGAAAAAACAACAAGACCCCGAACAGATAAATGGCGATGCCAAAGCAAACAAACAGGATTCCGTGAAGCAGAAACGGGAGGTGCCTGACCGCCGCCGCGAACCGGTCGTGTGCTTGGGGGCGCGGTTCAGATGCATCGCTCATCGGCATGGAGGTCCAGTATCGGTCAAGACAGCGCGATGTCTCAGCCCTGGATGACTGACAGGGAACGCGACGGCACGCAAGGATCGCGCGCCCAGGTTAGAGGATTCTCGAGGTTCTTTCAATCGGCGCCCGCGTCGGGTTGGCTTGATACTTTGCTTTGTCACGATGAGTATTGATTCTGGTTGGCGGGCGGTTGCCGTTACGCCATGGGAAAATCATGTGATGCTTTCGGGATTGACGATGGATCACGGCCGGTTCGTCGCCGCGCTGTGGGCGATCCGGGACAAACGGCCATTATCCGGTTTCGTGCTTTTCCTCCTGAGTATTTTACCGAAGTGGCAGCCGCTGATCATCGCTCCCTTCTTGTTGGCGCATATGTTGGAAGTTTCGGACATTCGCTCGCTACGCCGCGCGCTGGTCAATCCCGTGACATGGAAACTGGCCATTGCCTTGCTGGTGACGGTCTCATGCGTTGGCGCGGTATTCGGCGACGCGCCGTTGGGAGCGTTCCATTGGGTTCTCCTCCACCCGTTCCTCAGCGGCGACACGCTCAATATTCCCTGGGTAACGACGTTCGTGGCGCGCATGCGTTACCGGACAAGAGGTCATCGCACGCACAGTCGGGATCGACCTGAGCGTCATCCTGGCACTGATCCATGTCACGATCTGGCTCTTGTTGTTTTGCCACGCATGGTCAGTTCGTCCCGTGAAAACACCTGTTCCGTCCCTTTTAAGCGTCCGCGCCAGGCTCACCTGACCATCAAGGCGTTGCGCGCCGGGGGCGCGGTGAAGCGATAGCCCAACCCGGCCCAGGCGAGGTCGGCGCTGAAAGAGGCGACAAGTCGTCCCGTCTGATGGCTCGCTATAGCAAGAAACTCTGGTGACTCACGCGATAACCAGAAAATAAATCTTATTTTGAGTCGTCTATTGCACTATCGTAGAAAATTATCCTCTAATCCTCAAAGGACGCTGGCCCCAAAGCCGGCGATCGCCGAACCAGAGGATCACTCGCCATGGCCGCCAGGGCGTTCAGACAGGGAACCGGTGCGACCCGTTGGACCAACGTCCAGCGGCGAATGCGATGTCGGCACGGTCGCGCGACCGGCTGACCTCCGCTTTCCCACACCAAAGGATCCTCATCATGTTGCAATCTCACGTCATCGAGATCGATGGCGCGTTCGTCGGCGCCGCCGTGCGGCTGGACACCGGCTACCGCTTCATCGCCACCGATTTCCGGCTGGAAGAACTGGACGGCACGACGTGGCCGACGCTCGCCGATGTCCGCCGGCTGGCGCACCGGTTGTTCCGCACCGGCAGAATCGCCGTCCCGGCCGAATAGCGGCTCTCTATCAGGAAGGTTCATCATGACCGTTGTTTCGAAACGCGACCTTTTGTCGCGGCGTGGGTTGCTGCGCGCCTCGGGCGCCGCCGCCGCGCTGGTTCCCCTGGGCTTCGCCGCGCCGTCAGTGTTCGCCAGTAGCCGCTTCGCCCCGCTGCCCGCCGATCTGGCCGCGCCGCCGATCTGCAAGGCCTCCGCGTCCGTGCCCGTCACGGTGCTGCCAGGGGAGCCGCGCAAGGTGCGGCTGACCTGGAACGCCAGCGCCATTTGCACCGCCGGTGTGCCGGTCGCGGCGGCGAAGGGGTTGTTCTCCAAACGCAACCTGGACGTGGAACTCATCAATTTCGGTGGTTCCACGGATCAGTTGCTGGAGGCGATCGCGTCGGGCAAGGCGGATGCCGGCGTCGGCATGGCGTTGCGCTGGCTGAAACCCCTGGAGCAAGGCTTCGACGTCCGCATCACGACGGCCACGCATGGCGGCTGCATGCGGCTGCTGGCGGCGAAAACCTCGGGCATCCAGACGCTGGCGGACCTGAAAGGCAAAACCATCGGCGTCACCGACATGGCCGCGCCGGACAAGAATTTCTTCTCCATCCGCCTGGCGAAACTTGGCTTCGACCCGGTCAACGACGTGCAATTCCGGGTCTTTCCGGGCGATCTGCTGCCGGTCGCGTTGAAAAAAGGCGAAGTCGATGCCTTCACTCTGGGCGACCCGCTTGGCTGGGTGATCCGGGAACGCGACGATCTGCGCGAGGTCGCGTCCAACCTCGACGGCGAATACGCGCACCGCGCCTGCTGCGTTCTGGGCGTGCGCGGCGGCCTGATCCGCGACGACAAACCCGCCGCCGCCGCGCTGACCGAGGCCATTCTGGAAGCGCAAGAATTCGTGCACGACAATCCTGACGAAACCGCGCGGATTTTCGCGCCTTACTCGCCGGTCGCGAAGCCGGATCAATTGGCGGAAATGTTGCGCGGCCATACCCATGGCCATCATCCGGTCGGCGCCGATCTGAAGCAGGAGATCGCGCTTTATATCGAAGAGCTGAAAGCCATCTCGGTCATCAAACCAAGTACCAACGCCGATCGCTTCTCCGACAAGGTCTATGCCAATGTTCTCAGCTAAATCGTTACGGCCGGCGGAGGACATCGGCCAGTCGGTCGCGGATGAGCCGGTAGCGGCGCCGCGCGCGTTCTGGTTTCTGGGCGGGATCGCCGCCGTGGCGTGGCTGACGGATGCCGCAGTGACCGGGTGGCTCCCGGACATCGACGACTTCGATCGCACGGGGTTGTTGGCGTGGGTGATGGCGGGGATCGGGGCCATCCTCGCCGCGATCGCCGTACTGGGCTCGCTGGTGCCCAAAAACGTGGCCGAGCGGGCGCGTTATTCCGGCCCGTGGCTGTTGCTGCTGTCCGGCGTTTTCCTGGCCTGGGAACTGACGACCGCGAAATTCACCGTATTGCCGAGACCGTTCTTCGCCTCCCCGCAGGCCATGCTTGAAGTCTTCACCGACGATTATCCCAGACTCGGGCTGAGTGTCGCGCATTCGTTACGCTTGCTCGCCGGAGGATATGTCATCGGCGCGATGGCCGGATTTGCCGCCGGCGTGGCGATCGGCTGGTCGCGCGCGGTGGGGTACTGGGCGCATCCGGCGTTGCGATTGCTGGGGCCTTTGCCGGCGACGGCGTGGTTGCCGCTGGCGTTTTTCGCGTTCCCGGGAAGTTACAGCGCCAGCACGTTTCTGGTGGCGCTGGCGACCGGCTTTCCGGTCACCGTGCTGACCTGGTCCGGCGTCGCGGGCGTGAACAAAGCTTACTATGACGTCGCGCGCACGATGGGCGCCAGCCAGCGCTTTCTGGTGCTGAAGGTCGCGATCCCGGCGGCGATGCCATCGGTGTTCGTCGGTTTGTTCATGGGTCTGGGCGCGTCGTTCTCGGTACTGGTCGTCGCCGAAATGATGGGCGTCAAAGCCGGACTCGGCTGGTACTTGCAGTGGGCTCAAGGCTGGGCTGCCTACGCGAATATGTATTCCGCGCTGCTGGTGATGGCGCTGATGTGCACCGGGCTCATCACGCTGTTGTTCCGGGCCAGAGACAAACTTCTGGCGTGGCAAAAGGGGTTGGTCCAATGGTGAGCACTGCCGCGCGGTTTGTCGAACCGGCGCCGCCCGGCTCGGCGCTGGACGTGCTGAATGTCAGCCATGCGTTCGCCCTCGACGGCAAGACATTGCCGGTGCTGGATCGTGTCAGTTTCCGCATGGAAGCCGGCGAACTGGTGGCGCTGCTCGGCCCCAGCGGCTGCGGGAAATCGACGCTGCTGCGGCTGGTGGCTGGGCTGGAGCCACCCTCCACCGGCACGCTGCTGGTGGACGGGCAACGCATCGCCGGTCCCCATCCGTCCCGCGTGGTGATGTTTCAGGATCCGACTTTGTATCCCTGGCGAACCGTTCGCGCCAACGTGTCCCTGGGCCTGGAAGCCCGCGGCTTGTTGCGCGCCCAGGGCGGCCGCGTTGACGAAGCACTGCGGCTGGTGGGCCTGACGAATTTCGAGACCGCCTATCCGCATCAGTTGTCCGGCGGCATGGCGCAACGAGTCTCGCTGGCCCGCGCCTTGGTTAACGATCCAACCTTGCTGTTGCTGGATGAGCCTTTGGGCAAGCTGGACTCGATGACCCGTATCACCATGCAGGGGGAGCTTGTCTCGCTCTGGCAACGCGCCGGGTTTTCCGCGCTGCTGGTGACGCACGACGTCGAGGAGGCGCTTTTCATGGCCAACCGCGTGATCGTGTTGAGCGATCGTCCGGCCGCCATCAAAGCCGACATCGCCGTCGATCTGCCGTACCCGCGGCATCGCGGGGATCCGCGCATCGCCGAATTACGTCGTGAGGTACTCGGGTTGCTCGGTCTGGACGCGAACTGGTGATGGGAGATTTTCGCATGATACCGCGGCGGGGTTTGTTGGCTGGCGCCTCGGCGCTCGCTCTGGGACGCGCGGCCCACGCCGCCGCCGCGAAGACGTTGCGGGTAGGCACCCAAAAAGGCGCCGGCATCCTGATGGCGGAGCGGCGGCAGCGTGGCCTGGAGACGCTGCTGAACCCGCTGGGGATCGAGGTGCAGTGGACCGAATTCCAGTTCGGGCCGCCGATCCTGGAGGCGATGCGCGTCGGAGCCGTCGATATCGGGCTGGTCGGCGACACGCCGCCGATCTTCGCGCAGGCGGCGAAGAGCGACTTGCTGTACATCGCGACAGTGCCGTCCGGTCTGTCGGCGATTCTGCTGCCGGCGGGCTCGGCGATCCAGACGCTGGCGGACCTGAAAGGCAAGCGGATCGCCTTCGCCCGCGGCTCCAGCGCGCACAATCTGACCGTTGCCGCGATCGAGAAGGCCGGACTTAAATTTGAGGACGTGCAACCGGTCGGCCTGGCCCCCGCCGACGCCGCGGCGGCGTTCGAGCGTGGCGCGATCGATGCCTGGACGATCTGGGATCCGTATTACGCCTTGTACGAAACCCATCCCGGGGTGCGCGTGCTGGCCGTATCGACCGACATCCTGCCACAGAATTCGTTTCTGATCGGCAGCCGCGCCTTCGTCGAAGCCAACCCCGCCATCACCACCAAAACCATCGCCGAACTTTCCAGAATCAGTTCCTGGGCTGAAGCCAATCCCGCCGAGGTCGCCAAACTGGTTTCAGATGGAACATCCATGCCGTACGATCCGACCTTGCGCGCGATCAAACGGTCCCCGTTCAAGGTGTTGCCGGTCAGCGCCGACGATGTCCGTTCGCAACAGGAAGAAGCCGATCGCTTCCTGCGTCTGGGCGTGATCCCCATCCGGGTCAATGTCGCGGACTGGGTGTGGCGGCAAGGCGCGTGATCCGCTTTGCCGTCATCCTTGACCTCTCTATCGTCATCCTCGGCCTTGAGCCGAGGATCGCTCGCATCCCCGTATCGAGGGCGATTTCGACCCTCGGTGCGCGTCCACGGATGCTCGGGTCGAGCCCGAGCATGACGGCGGGGTAATACTTATCGTGATGCGAATGGCGGGTAATCCCCGCCGCGTGATCAAGGAGTTGTCTCGATGAAGCGCGTTTTGCCCTGGATCGTCCCCATTCTGTTGATCGCGGCGTGGCAGGCCGCCTCGCAGTTCGGCCTACTGCGGGCGCAGGTTTTGCCCGCCCCGACCGCGGTCGCGGAGGCAGCGTGGCGGCTCACTCGCTCCGGCGAATTGTGGACCCATGTGAAGATCAGCACCTGGCGCGCGCTGGTTGGCTTCGCCATCGGCGGCGGCATCGGCTTTGTGCTTGGCATGGCCAACGGATTGTCGGCGATGAGCGAGACGCTGCTCGACAGTACTTTGCAAATGATCCGGAACATTCCGCATCTGGCGTTGATCCCATTGGTCATCCTGTGGTTCGGCATCGATGAGGAAGCCAAGATCTTCCTGGTCGCTCTGGGCGTGTTTTTTCCGATCTACGTGAATACGTTGCACGGTGTACGCTCGGTGGACCGGCAATTGCTGGAGATGGGGCGCGCTTACGGCATGTCGGAGCGGCAGTTGTTCCTCCGCGTCGTGCTGCCTGGGGCGCTGCCGTCGATCTTCGTCGGGCTGCGTTACGCGCTCGGCATCATGTGGCTGACGTTGATCGTCGCCGAAACGATCGCGGCGTCGTCCGGCATTGGCTACATGGCGATGAACGCGCGCGAGTTCATGCTGGTGGACGTCGTGGTGTTCGCCATCCTGGTCTACGCGGCGTTGGGAAAACTCGCCGACAGCATAGCGCGAGTGCTGGAACGCGTGTGCCTCGCCTGGAACCCCGCTTACGCGAAGGTGTAACGAATGAACGTAACGGTCCTCGATCATTTCCCCGAGCCGGACGCGCGCGTCAGCAGTTCCGGCGCGTCGGTCTCGCTGCGTGGCGTCACCCGCTCCTTTGGTGCGCATCGTGTGCTGCACGGCATCGATCTTGACATCGCGCCCGGCCAGGTCGTCGCCATCGTCGGCCGCAGCGGCTGTGGCAAGAGCACGCTGCTGCGGCTGATCGCCGGTCTGGATGCGCCGACCTCCGGCACGGTCAGCGTCGATGGGCGAAGCGAGGGACCGCGCGANNGTTGAGGTGGGCCTGTCGCACAACACCGACCGGAGACAGCGCCGGCGTCAGGCGGAAGAGGTGCTGGCCCAGGTGGGGCTGACCGGGCGGGAGAGGGATTGGCCATGGGTGTTGTCGGGCGGACAGAAGCAGCGTGTCGCGCTGGCCCGGGCGCTGGCCAGTCACCCCCGGTTGCTGGCTTTGGACGAACCGCTTGGCGCCCTGGACGCGCTGACGCGAATCGAGATGCAGGACCTCATCGAGCGTGTGTGGCGGGACAAGGGTTTCACCGCGATCGTCGTGACGCATGACGTGACCGAGGCGGTCGCGCTGGCCGATCGCATTCTGCTGATCGAGCAAGGCCGCGTGGCGATGGATGTCGATGTCGATCTGCCGCGGCCGCGGCGGCGGGGCGATGCCCAGGCGGCGGCGATCGAAGGCCGGATACTGGATCGGTTGTTGCAACGGTCCGGAGACGCGCCGTGATCGCGCCGCGCATCGCACGCCGCGCGGTCCTGCTTGGCGCCGCGACGATCGCCAGCGCGCGCGCCGACACCGTGTTGCGGGTTGGCGACCAGCGCGGCAATCAGCGCGCGGTGATGGAAGCGGCCAACGTGCTGCGCGACGTCCCGTATCAGATCGTCTGGCGCGAGTTTCCCGCCGCCGCGCCGTGTACCAATCGCGGCGACCGCGAGGCCTGCCAATCGCGTCACCTGATGCGTGAGGCGAGGGATGCCGTCGCGGACATCCTGGAAAGCTGGTCGCTGGCCGGTCTCGCCTGGCCGAACGGACGGGCCGGCGCGGCGAGCGCGTCAGACCTGACCGAGCCGGCCGCATAACCAGTTCGCGACCGCGGTCAGCGATGGGTCCTGGTCCAGGCGCGTTTCGTAGGTCAGCACGAACCGCCGCCGCGTCGGCCGCCGTAGTGGATGGGCCATGACGATATCGCCGCGGGCGAGGTCCGGTGCCAACAACGCCTCGATCGCGATGGCGGCGCCCAGACCGGCGGCCGCCGCCTCCAGGGTCAGGCTGATGCCCTCGAAGCTGCTGCCGCCACGCACCGGGACGGCTGTGAAGCCCACGTGATCCAGCCAGCGCCGCCAATCGTCCGGCCGCGGCCGCGAATGCAGCAGTGGCACGGTCGAGAAATCCAGCGTCCCGTCAACCAGCAGCGCGGGGGAGCAAACGGGAACGGTGGCGATGGGCAGGAGTGGGCGTTCGATCAGGCCGGAGCGTTCCGTCGTATCGGACACCGCGATCACCGCGTCGAACTGGCCTGGTAACAAATCAAGCGGGTTGGAACTGGTGTGCAACGTCACCGGAATGTCGGGGTGGGCGCGCTTCAGGTCATCCCAGATCGGCAGGATCAATCGTGAGGCGAACAGGCTGTAGACGCCCAGAGACAAATGCCGGTGCTGGCGCAGACGAGCGCCGCGGGTGGCCTCCGCCAGGCGGTCCAGCGCGTCGGACGCCGATACCGCCAACCGTTCCCCGGCGCTGGTCAGTTCGAGCCCGGTGGAGCGGCGCACGAACAACGGGGTGTCCAGACGCTCCTCCAGTTCCCTTACCTGGCGGCTGACGGCGCCGGGGGTGACCGCGAGTTCCTCGGCCGCGCGGGTCATGGATAAATGCCGCGCGGCGGCTTCGAATGCCCGGATGGCGTGCAAAGGAGGGAGGCGGCGGACCGGCATGGATTGAGTTTATCTCAAAACCGGAGGCCTGAAAATCGTTTGCGGCGTGGGAAAGTCAATCCTATGTCCACCGGACCATGCCGGCCGTTGAGGAGCATCCCATGAACGACGTGATCGAGACCTTTGGCGCCCATCGCGGGACCAATCGCGGCACCACGGGGCGCCTCGCCGGACGGGCGGCCTCGGCCGCGCGGGCGGTGGCGATCGCGCCCGATTGTTCTGGTTTCGACTTCTTCGAGATCGACCGGGCTGTCCGGGACCTGTTGCCGCTTTACATGGATGCCCCGTTGCTGGCGCATCTGACGCCGCATTTGCAGCGGTTGGGTCAACTCGCCGGTGGACGATTGAACGATCTGGCGGACCAGGCCGACAAGCACCCGCCGACGCTGCATCCGCGCGACAAATTCGGCCGCGACGAAGAATGGGTCGAGCATCATCCCGCTTACCGCGAGATGGAGCGCATCGCTTATGGCGAGTTCGGCATGCACGCGATGACGCACCGCGCCGGCGTGTTGGGCTGGCCCGCGCCGATGCCGCCGCTGGCGAAGCAGTTGTTCCATTACTTGTTCGCGCAGGCCGAGTTTGGCCTGCTGTGCCCGGTGAACGTGACCGATTCGTCCTCGGAACTGGTGCATCGTTTCGGGTCCGAGGAGTTGCGCGCCCGCTTCCTCGACGCGCTGTGGAGTCAGGATCCCGCGACGCATCTTCGCTGCACCCAGTTCATGACGGAGAAGATCGGCGGCTCCGATGCCGGCGCCGCCGAATTGACCGCCGTGCGGGATGGCGCGCATTGGCGGCTGTACGGGGAGAAATGGTTTTGCTCCAATGTCGATGCCGATCTGGCGGTGCTGCTGGCGCGGCCGGAGGGAGCGCCGCCGGGTGGTCGCGGCCTCGGCCTGTTCCTGATGCCAAAGACGCTGGAGGACGGTTCCCGAAATGATTTCCGGATCGTCCGGCTGAAAGACAAGCTCGGGTCGAAGTCGATGCCGAGCGGTGAGATCCTGTTCGATGGCGCGGTGGCGTATCAACTCGGCGCACTGGACCGCGGCATGAAGCAGATGCTGGAGATGGTGAATTCCAGCCGCCTGTCGCATTTGACCCGCGCGGCCGGGATGATGCGGCGCTGCCTGAATGAGGCTTTGGTGGCGGCGCGGCATCGCAAGGCGTTCGGCCGTTCGTTGATCGAACATCCTTTGCTGCGCCGGCAACTATTGAAGCTGATGGTGCCGACCGAACAGGCGTTGTCCGCGATGATGTTTACCTCCGTCGTTTCGGCCGCCGCGCAAACCGATCCGGTGGCGGCGAAGGTGCTGCGGATTCTGACGCCGGTGGTGAAGTACCGCGCCTGCCGCGACAACGTGACGGTCGCGACCGGTGCGATGGAAGTGCGTGGCGGCAATGGCTACATCGAAGACTGGCCGAACGCGCGCTTCGTGCGTGACTCGCATTTGGGATTGATCTGGGAGGGCACCAGCAACATCAACAGCCTCGACGCGATTCAGCGTGCGACCGGTAAGTCTCGCGCCCATCTGGCGTTGCGCGATGATCTCAACGATCGCCTGGATCAGGCGGATGGTCTTCCCGGACAGTTTCGCACGCGTCTCGGCAATGGTGTCGCGCGCGCTTTCGCGTTCGCCGAGGAAGTGGCGTCGGCGCCGGAGAATGAACGCTTTTCCCGGGTCGCCACCGGGGCTTTGTATCATGCGGTGACGGCGGTGCTGCTCGCCACTGAAGGGCAGCGGCTTGGCGCGGCCGGAGGCGACGCGCGGCGCCTGTTGCTGGCGCGCTGCGTGCTGGAACACCGGTTGAATGAGCGGCCGGGACTGAGCCTGAAAGGCCTGGCGTGGGAAGAAACCACGACGTCGTTGCTGTTGAGCGACGAACCGGTCACGCTGGACGACGCGACGGCGCTGCTGGTGGCGTGAATTCAGCCGACCGTTTCGGACCGTCCGGATTCGGCCGAGCGCAGGATCGCCTCGAACACCGCGACGCCGTGCCGGATGTCGGACAACGGCGTCGGGAACGGCCGGCCGGTTTCGATGCAGTCCACGAACGACTCAAGTTCCGCGGTCAGCATGTTGAAGCCTTTGTTCTCTTCGATTTCCGGTATCGCGGTGGCGAACGCGTCGCCCGGGAGCGCCGCGATGTGGCGGAATGTGTTCATCGGATGACCCAGGATTTCCGCGAACCCGCCGGTGCCGTAAACCGCCATGCGATAATTCGGCGTTGCCACGGTGGAACAGAAGATGTGACCGGTCGCGCCGTTGGCGAACGTCAACAACACATCAGTCGTATCGTCCGCGTGCGGCGCGGCGCGGCGCCCGACCCGCGCGAACACCGACGCGATCGGCCCGAGCAAATCGATCATGCCATCGACCAGATGTACCCCGATCGCGGTCATCGCGCCGGCTGGTGATTCGGTTGGTCGCGCGCGCCACGCGGTTTCCGGAAGATCCAGTCCGTGTAAAGCGGTTTGCTCGGCGCTTATGGTAACGATGATGCCGAGGGCGCCGCCGTGCACGGCGTCGCGCAATCGCGCCATCGACGGATGGAAACGGCGATTGAAGCCCACCGCCAGGACGATGCCGGCTTTGGCGGCGGCATCCAGCATCAGGTCCGCATCGGCCAGAGTCAGGGCGAACGGCTTCTCCACGAACACGTGCTTGCCGGCGGCGGCGGCGCGGCGAACCTGATCGGGATGCTGGCTGTGCGGCGTCGCGAACACCATGGCGTCGATTGCCTTGTCGTTCAGGATCTCGTCCAGATCCGCCGTCCAGCGCAGGGACTTTTCGCGGCAGAACGCCTCGGCGGTTTGTCGTGTGCGGGTGTTCGCGGCGGTAAAGCGCAACGCACGGCTCCCAGACGCGCTATTGACCAGGTTTTGACCCCAGCGGCCCAGTCCGACGATCGCCATTCGTAACATTTTATTCTCCATCGATCTCGGTCAGAAACGCGGCGACGAAATCGCGCGTCAGTTTGGTGCGTGCCACCGCCATGCGCTGGCCTTCCGGTGTCAGGAACCCTTCGGCGACCTTAAACAGTTTCGCCGGAAAGTGATCGAGCGCATGGGTGCGATCGTCCAGCGGCCGCGATACCGCCGCGGGATCGCCGGGATGATAGAGCGCGCCGCCCATACGCCCGCCGACATGAAAACACCGCGCGATGCCGATGGCCCCGATCGCGTCCAACCGGTCGGCGTCTTGCAAAATCTTCGCCTCTCTCGTTCGCGGCTCCAATCCCGCCGAAAAACCATGCGTTTCGATCGCATGCGCCAGCGCATCCACGCGGCACGCCGCCCATTCCAACGGCGCCACGATCTCCCGCGCCCGCGCCGCCGACATCCGCGACGCCTGGGCTCGCGACGGCGAATTCTTCTCCACCGCCACGCAGTCGTGCAAAAGCACCGCCGCCAACAACAGTTCCTCATCGCAACCCGGCTCCGTCCGAGCGATCCGGCGCGCGTTCCGCCACACCCGCGCGAGGTGCGAGAGATCGTGCGACCCGTCCGTGCCGTTCGCGTCGAAGCCGCGTAACAGAGTGCCGGCCAGGTCCTGATACGGCGCGAACAGATGGCTCATGCGTGGGGATTCCCGTGGGAAGGTGGCCGCCCAGGTCATGCGCGGACTTGACCTGGGGATCAATCGCGCCACCGTGGTTGACTGAGTGATGACGAAAAGAACCACGGGAGTCGATGGCGATGAGCACGTTCGAACTGGTCTGGGATTCTCGCTGCGGTGTCTCCGAGTGTCCGGTGTGGGACGCAGCCAATCGGCGCCTGCTGTTCTGCGATATCAACGGCAAGAAGATCAACGCCCTGTCCGTGGGCAGCGGCGCCCGTGAAACGTGGAAATTTCCGGAGGTCGTGGGCAGTTTCGGGCTGTGCCGCTCTGGCCGGCTGGTCGTCGCGCTGCGCCACCGCGTCGTGCTGTTCGATCCGCCGACGCGGGAGATCGTCGATCTGACTCTGTCGGTCATCGAACCCGTCACCAACCGGCTGAACGACGGCAAGGTCGGGCCTGATGGCGCGTTCTGGGTCGGCAGCATGGATGAGAATTCGCCGCGGCGGCCGCTCGGGGCACTGTACCGAGTGACGTCCGACGGGCGGATCGAGAAGAAGGCCGAGGGCTACGCGGTGTCGAACGGCCTCGCCTGGTCGCCGGACGCTACGACGATGTATCATTCCGATTCGACATCGGCGATCATCGAGGCGTGGGATTTCGACCTCGCGACCGGCGGCATGAGCAATCATCGCGTGATCGCGAAACTGACCAATGAGGACGGGCGTCCGGACGGCGCGGCGACGGACATGGACGGCAATTACTGGTCGGCCGGACCATCCGCCGGGTGCGTCAACTGTTTCTCGCCCACCGGTCAGTTGTTGAAGAAACTGCCGTTCCCGGTGCCGGGCCCGACGATGCCGTGTTTCGCCGGTGATTTCATGTACGTGACGTCGTTGCGCGAGGGAAAGTCTCCC
Source organism: Acetobacteraceae bacterium (assembly GCA_003164305.1). The sequence continues at coordinate 39,867 of PLSZ01000564.1, read as the reverse complement.
GAAATTCTGGAGAAATTTCCCGCGCTGGGTGGTCTGTTCCGTACGCCGGCGCCGGCCGTTGGGGCGCCGGTCGGCGTGTTCGCGGACTAACCGCAGGATACGTCGATCCGAATCCGTGACGTAACCTCTTGTCGTCACGGTGTCGAATCTCTTGTAGTCCGTTCGGAGTCATTTTCTCGAAACCAGGTGAGTTCCGATTCCATTGAGGTTATACCAGCAGGCGCTGATGTTGACTCTCGTGCTTTCGTCATCCTCGGGTTCGACCCTACAAGATTCANNGGGATACTCATGCGTCATTGTCTTGACTGTTTGGTATTACTCTCGCCCGGAACATGGCGCGAGCGCATCCGCGTGCATCAGACCTTATCCCTTGCCTTATCTGCGCTAAAATTTTTATCTTAAACCCATCTCTGTCGTTTGGATCGGCAAAGGAACTTTAGCGCGGATAAGAACAGGAATCAGCCCAGAGTCACGCAGATGGGCCGATGCTGTTCGAACCGTTCCTCGTCACTCCCAACGCCTGATCGCATGATAATATGTTTTCCGACAGACGTTTTTTGTCACCGACCGCTCCCTTTCCGGCGTCTCAGCTCCGTTCGAGAACCATTGACGCTGTACTATCGGATTTCTGATGAAGCGTCGCTGGCTTTGGCTGCCGGCGGTCTGCTTAACGGCAGGCACATCGCATTGGATGCGCCATTGTTAAGCAATGTGACAATTGGGCAGACTCTCACCGCTACGGCCGGCCTTCGGGGCCGCCTTCAATCCCCCGTGAACACTGGCTTCCGCTTCTCCAGGAACGCCGTCACGGCCTCGCGATGGTCCGGCGTCGCGTGGGTCAATGCCTGCATCGCAGCCGACATTTCCAGCAGCGTATCGAGCCGCGTGTGCCGTCCTTCCATCAACAACCGCTTCGCCATCCGCACCGCGTGTGGCGGATTGACCGCGATCCGTTCCGCCAGAGCCTTCGCCGCCACCAACAGTTCCGCGTCAGGCACGACCCGGGATACCAACCCACACGCCAGAGCCTCCGCCGATGTCAGCATATCGCCGGTGAACGCCATCTCGCAGGCTTTCGAATACCCGACGACCCGCGGCAGGAGCCACGCCCCGCCGTCGCCGGGCACGATGCCGACCTTGACAAAGCTTTCCGCGAACCGAGCGGTCTCGGCGGAGATGCGCATGTCGCACATGCACGCCAGATCGAGACCCGCGCCGATCGCCGGCCCGTTCACCGCGGCGATGATCGGCACGTCGAGTTTCTCGAACGCCAGCGGGATCCGTTGAATGCCATGCTTGTAATACAGCGGAGTCAGATGCGGCTTTTCCGCCCGCGTTTCGAACTCGTCCCGCATCTTCCGCAGATCGCCGCCCGAGGAAAACGCGCTGCCCGCCCCGGTGAGGATCGCCACCCGCGCCGTCTTGTCCTGGTTCAGCCGTTCCAGGGCATCAACGATGCCATCGACCATTTCGGCCTCGGAAATTGGATTGCGCATGGCGGGGTCATTCAATGTGATCGTCACGATGGCGCCATCCGCCTCGTACAGCACCTTATCGGTCATGTTCGTTTCCTTTGCTTAACGCAGTCCCAGCCCACGCGCGATGATCCCCCGCAGGATCTCCCGCGCTCCGCCGCGCAACGAGAACGACGGCGCATGCATCATCGTGTGGGCCAATGTCGCCGCGAAGGCCTGGGTCGAGCCGCGATCGGGCTCCGCCTCCACCAGCGTGCGCGCGATTTCGGGGATTTCCTGTTCCAGCAGCGCGCCCAGATCCTTGACCAGAGCCGCTTGCAGCGCCGGGTTCTCGCCCGCCTGCAGCATCCCCGCGACCGAGCGTGACAGCCGCCGCAATGTCATGATATGTGACGTCAGCCGCCCGATCGCCACCGCGGCCGCGTCGGACGGATCGCGGCCCAAGGCCCGCACCAGCTCGATCAGCAGCCAGAACGACGACAGGAATCGTTCCGGCCCGCTGCGTTCGAACGCCAGCTCGGAGGTCACCTGGTTCCAGCCGTCGCCTTCCTTGCCCAGAAGCGCCGACTCCGTCAGGAAAACGTCCTGGAACACGACTTCGTTGAAATGATGCTCGCCGGTCAGCGCCAGGATCGGGCTGATCGCGATGCCCGGCGTGTTCTGGAGATCGACCAGGAACTGGCTGACGCCGCCGTGCCGGTCTTCTGAAGAGCCCGTGCGGCAAAACAGGATCATGTACTGCGACAGATGCGCGAAGCTGGTCCACACCTTGGTGCCGTTGACCTTGTAGCCGCCCTCGACTTTTTCCGCGCGCGTGCGCACCGAGGCGAGGTCGGACCCGACATCCGGTTCGCTCATGCCGATGCAGACATAGATCTCGCCGGCCGCGATGCCGGGGAGGATTTTCTTTTGCTCGTCCGAACCGACCCGCAAAATCAGCGGCCCCGACTGCCGGTCGGCGATCCAGTGCAGCCCCACGGGCGCCCCGGCCGCGAGCATTTCCTCCAGCACCACGTAGCGTTCCAGCGCCGAGCGTTCATGGCCGCCATGCTCCTTCGGCCAGGTCATGCCGATCCAGCCGCGTGTGCCCATCGCGCGAGAGAACGCGGGATCGAGACCGGTCCAGGATTCCGCCCGCTCCACCGGTTTGCGCGCGGCGAGCTCGGTTTTCAGGAAGTCGCGGACCTCCTGACGGAGCGCCTCGGCTTCCGGGGAGGGAGGGGGAGGGGCAAAGGTAAACGCGGACACGGACATTCTTTCAGCACAAGGTTACCCGCCGGTAGCGCGTGGGGAAGGGAGGGTCAACGGGCCAGAGTCGATCCCCTTTCGATATCGCCCGCGATGTGATATCACTGGTGAATGAGGCTGGTGATGGACACCGATGTACTGATTGCCGCCATCCGAAGCCCGTCGGGAGCCTCGGCCGCGCTGTTGGTCTTGCGTTTGGAGTGCCATGCCACCTTGTTGTTGAGTGTCGCGTTGGCGTTGGAATATGAGGCGACCGCCACTCGCCCGGAGCATCTGTTCGCGGCAAAATCGACGCAGGCCGATGTGACGAACCTGATCGACGCGATCATCGACGTCATCGAACCGGTCGAGGTGCACTATCAATGGCGCCCACAATTGTCGGATGCGGGCGATGAAATGGTTCTGGAGACGGCGGTGAATGGCCAGGCCGACGCGATCGTGACGTTCAACCGCCGCCATTACGGGGATATACCGTCCCGGTTTGGTATCGCGGTCATCAGCCCAGCGGAAGCTTTGAAAAGGATCGGACAATGACCACGAAAGTAGCGACGTTTTCGTTGCGGCTGCCGCTTTCTCTGAAAGCGGCGATCGAGAAACTGGCGGCAGCGGACGGAACCAGCATGAACCAGTTCCTGGTGATGGCGGCCGCCGAAAAACTGACGGCGATCCAGACGGCCGAAAGCTTTTTCGCGGCCCGTAGAGGCCGCGGCGACAAGGCAGCGGCTATTCAATTTCTCACGCGATCTTCTGGCGAGGCGCCACGACAAGGCGACGACGTCAATGAGAATTGAGTTCGCGTTGCCTCACCGCCCCGGCATCGCCGGGACGCCGCCTTCCCAATCGCCCCAGTGCCTGGCGATGTGATCCACTACCCGAGACCCCACCAGCTCGATATTTTCCACCGTTTCCGCGAATCCGCCCGCCGTCTGGCCTGGCGCCGGATCCAGATGTTGCAAGGTCGTCTCGTTCGGATTGCCCTGATCGAAATTCACCGCCCCGCGCAGCGCCATCACCCGGTCCGTGCCGTACAGCCGGGCGATCACCTGTGTGATGGCGGTGCCCTCCATTTCGGTGATGACATAATCGTCCGCGCCGTAAAGTTTCGCGATGTATTGTGCCTGCGCCGACATCCCGGGCCCGTGGAAAAACGTATCGCCGGTCACGTGGGTCCCGGTCGCGACCAAGGGTGCCCGCCGCGCCGCCTCATTCGGATAGCGGTTCCGATAGGCCACCGCCGCGTCGGAGTCCTTCAGCGGCGTATCCGCGCTCAACCGCATGGCCCATGCGACCAGCGCGGGGTTTAAGTGATATACCCGGATCGATTCATATCCCTTGCGCGGCATGAACAGCGGCGCGCCCGGCGGCACCTCATCGGCGGCCCAGCGATGACCGAGGTCGTAATCCACGAGCCAGGAAGCCCAGACGACCTCGCCGATCGTGCCGCGCGAGGGCGGCGTCCCCGCGACACCCGACAGTAGGTAATACGCATGCGAGAAATCGAACCGCGGGTTCAACAGGATCGCCTGCATCGACGAGGATGAGGCGACCTTGCCCATGCCCAGTACCGCCCCGCACACGCCGTTCGCGTCGCAATACACCGGGTTCAGCGCGCCCCTGACCTCGATCGGCGCCGCGTCGCGCCAGTAACGTTCGTACCAGTGCTGGAATTCGCCCGCCCGGTCGCCGGTGTTCTTGCCGATCTCGAACATCGCGGCGACGAAGACTTTTACCGGGATCGGCGCCGGTTCGGCCGACCATGCCGCCGGTGCGGCCGTCAGCAGAAGCACCAGAAACAGTCGGGTCATGATTGCCAAACCTCCGAAGCGATCCGAAATCAGGTTATACCAAACGGCGAAGACAATGACGCAGGAGTATCCCCGTCATGCTCGGGCTCNNCTCGACCCGAGCATCGCGTGCCGCCGCGGGTCCAGTCAGGTTTTGCTGGCGATCCGGATCATTGGCGCGTCCGCCGCGGCTTCCTCGACCACTCCGATGATGGCCGCGGTCATCCCCGCCGCGATAAGCGCCCGCAGGCATGCCCCGGCTCGCCCGGACGGCACCCCGCCCAGAAGGCCGCCAGATGTTTGCGGATCGATCAGCACGCGTTCCCTTGCTTCGGTGTTAAGATTGGGCACCGCGCGGGCATTGTCCGGCGCCAGCGTGCTCTCGATCCCCTGAGCCACCAGTTCCAGCGCGCCCGGCAGCACAGGCACCACGTCCCGCCAGATCGTCGCCGCCACGCCCGAAGCGCGAGTCATCTCCGCCAGATGCCCAGCCAGTCCGAATCCGGTGACATCGGTGCACGCCGTGACCCCGTGCGCTCGCAAAATCCGGGCGGCCGATGCGTTGGTCACGCACATCGAGCGGATGGCGGCGCTCAGCCACGCCGCGCGCGTCAGGCCGCGCATGTTTCCCGCCAGCACGATTCCGGTGCCGATCGGCTTGGTGACGATCAGAGCATCCCCCGGCCGCAGCCCGGACTTGCGGGTCAACCCGTCGGGGTCCGCCAGTCCGCAGACCGCGAAACCCAGGGCCGCTTCGTCCGCCTCGCCGCTGTGCCCGCCGACCAGAGCGCACCCGTCCTCGCGCAACACCTGGGTCGCGCCCAGAAGCATCGCCGACAAATCGGCGCGCATTTTGACGCCCGGCCCATACGGCACCGCCGCGATCGCCAGCGCCGTCCACGGCTGGGCGCCCATCGCGTGCAGATCGGACAGCGCGTGCGCCGCGGCCACCTGACCGAACACGAACGGATCGTCAAGGAACGCCCGGAAATGGTCAGCGGACTGCACCAGCAGCTTGCCCTCCGGTACGCGCAGTACCGCAGCGTCGTCCGGTGCCTCCAGTCCGACCAGAAGATCAGGATTCACGCCTGGCTTCAGTTCCGCCAGAGCGCCCGCCAGCACCTCGGAGCCGACCTTGGCGCCGCAGCCGCCGCAGCGCATCGGGTCCGCCGGGTCGGGCGTCATGCGCATGTCGGTGTACATCCGCATCCAGCGGCGATCGATCCAGTCCTTCAGGCGCCACACCAGCGTCCCCGAGACCGACAGCCCGTTGCGCCACGCCACCGCCCGGCCATGGCCAAGCCCCAGGATGACCAGCGCCTCCCGTTGCGGCCGCCAGCGTTTCAGCGGGCGATGCCGCGCCGCCAGACGCAAATTCCCCGCCAGATGGCCGCCCGCGCGCACAGCCCAGACTCCGGCCTTGGGCCTCGGCGAGCCGATGATGGAAGCGCAATCGCCGGCCGCGAATACCACCGGATCGCTGATGCTACGCAACGTCGCGTCGATCTGCACGCAGCCCTGAGCATCGCAGGCCAGGCCGGAGAGAGCCAGAAAGCCTGGCGCCTCAACACCGGTCGCGCGGAGGCACGCCGCCGCGTCCAGGAAACTGCCGTCCGACAACGCCACGCGGCTGTTCTGGAACGCGCCGGCCAAGGCGCCACGCACGATCTCCACGTTCGCGTCCACCAGAGCACTCACCGCCACGCGTCGAGCGGACTCCGGCGCGTCGATCAACGGCTCCGGCGTGCCGGACACCAGCGCGATGCGGTAGCGCGAGCGGAACCGCGCGGCCAGCGCCAGCGCCAATTCTACCCCCGCCGGGCCGCCGCCCACCACCACGATGCGGTCATGATCGCGCAGTGACGCTTCCAGCGCGCGAAGCTGCTCCAGGAAGCGGCCGATCGGCTTGACCGCGATGCCGCCGTCGGAGGGCGTGCCAGGTTCACCGCCGACGTTGATCGACAGCAGATCGAACGGAATGTCCGGCCGGCCGGAAACGCTGACGGTGCGGGCATCGAGCTGAATTGACACGGCCTCGCCCATGATCAGCCGGGCGCCAGCCAACGCGGCGAGGGGGGCAAGGTCGATGTGCGCCTGCCGCGCCTGGTAATCGCCGCGGATCACCCCCGGCAACATCCCGGAATAAGGGGTCTCCGGTTCTCGCCCGATCAGGGTCAGGCGAACGCCGCGTTCCGGCCGCATGGCGAAGCGGCGCAACACTTCCACGTGCGCGTGGCCGGCGCCGAGGAGCAGGATATCGGTTTCGATCGGGCCGCGGGGATGCATCGAATGAAGACTAGCGGGTCAGGCGGCGATTCGTAGGCGGGTATTCGGGTATCACGGTTGCCACCGCCGTGTGGTCGCCTGGCATCGCGACGTTTCATGCGGCATCGGTTCCATTGGCTGTTGTCCGTGCAGAATGGTCTTGTGCCATCGGCCGGTTCGCGGCAGGCCACTCCTCGGACCCTGGTTGTTCCGAGCGGGCCTCCTTGCCAGCGAGCCCGCGGCCACCAGGAAGGCCGCGGACCTGGACGCATTCGCCTGCCTGGATCAGGAACGATCGGCTCATGAAAGAACTATCGCCACGGTCCCGCGCTGACCATTGCGTGTTTTCACCATTCTCGGCTACACTGACGGATTGGATGAACATTTGGCTTGTCCAATCGGAAAAGATGGATCGCGAGCATTGCGGCCGCGTGACCAGGGGCGAAACGAAATGGCGATTTTACTGAGCAAGCTCAAGGAAATTCCCCAGTCATTATGGCTCGGTGATTTCGGATATTCAAAAAATGGCGTGTGCTTTTACATGTCCGAATATGTGGAAAAGACGATCTGGGCGAAAGGCAGTTACGAAGATGCGATTTCCGCCGCTCGCACCTGCGTCCCGACGAGTATTATGAAGGCGGCGAAAGCGAAGAATTTGTCGAACAGAACCGGGACGAAGTTTAGGGCGGAGGCTCAAGGCTATGGGGCGATTGCCATCACCACCAACAAGATCTTCCGTATCGGTTTGTGGTGCGGCAAGGCCGCCGGGGCCCCGTCCGCGGCGCTGGGACCGCCCGGCGCGCAGAACCATGCCGCGGTTGTCGCGGCCAACGGCGCGGGCAAAGTCCTGTTTTTCGAACCGAACTTTGGGTTTTATGAGGCTTCTGAAATGGGCACGGCCCAGCAGACACTGCTACAGAATGCCATAGGCGAGTTGTATAATCCCAATGGTGGAGCCGCCGATCCTACCATAGCGACCAACTTCGTGTATTTGGCGGGACGTAAACTGGGATAACCGCCTTCTGGCGTTCACGTGGACGCCGCCGCGATCCGGGCCAACGCTTCCTCCCGCCCCAGGGCCGCCAATGTCGCGTCAATGCCAGGACTGATCGTGGACCCGGTCAACGCCGCCCGCAGCGGTTGAGCCACCTGGCCCAGTTTCCGGCCGGACCGCTCGGCGACCGCGCGCAAGGCGGCGTCCAGCGCCTCGACCGAGAAATCCGTCGCCGCCAGTGCCTCGCCAACCTCGCGCAGCAGCAGCCGTGCCTCCGCCGTCAACTGCGCCGCTGCCTTCGGTTCCATCGGCAGCGGCACCACCCGCGCCAGGAACGCCGCCGAATCGGCGAGCTCGATCAACGTCTTCGCCCGTTCCTTCAGATGCGGCATCAGCGCCCGGATCCGCCCCGCCGCGATGGCGCCGAGGGCCAGGTCAGGCCGATGCGCGAGGCGTCTTAGGACCTCGTGCGTCAACCGGTCGTCGTCCGCCTTGCGGATGTAGATCCCGTTCAGGTTGGTCAGTTTGGCATAGTCCATCCGCGAGGGCCCGCGGTTCACGTCCCTGATGTCGAACAGGCGGATGGCTTCGTCGCGGTCCACGACCTCCAGGTCGCCATGCGACCAGCCGAGGCGCAACAGGTAGTTGCACAAGGCCTCCGGCAAGAAGCCCTGGTCGCGGAAGTCGGTCACCGTCTGGGCGCCATGGCGTTTGGACAGCTTGGCCCCGTCGGGCCCATGGATCATTGGCGCGTGGGCGAAACGAGGCGGATCCCAACCCATCGCCTGGTAGATTTGCACCTGGCGGAACGTATTGGTCAGATGATCGTCGCCGCGGATGACGTCGGTGATCGCCATGTCGTGGTCATCGACGACGACCGCGTGCTGATAGATTGGCGTTCCATCCCCGCGCAAAATGATCAGGTCGTCAAGTTCGCTGTTCGCGACCCGGACCGTGCCCTGAATAAGGTCGTCGATGACGGTTTCGCCGTCCCGCGGAGCCTTCAGCCGTATCGCGGGTTTGACACCGGCCGGCGCCTCTTTCGGATCGCGGTCCCGCCAGCGGCCATCATAACGCGGCGAGCGGCCCTCGGCGGCGGCCTGCTCGCGCATCTGCCTGAGTTCCTCGGCGCTGCAATAGCAGTAATAGGCGTTGCCGCGCTCGAGTAACTCATGCGCGACCTCGACATGCCGCGCGAGACGGGTGGACTGGAACACGGTCTGCTCGTCGCGGCTCAGATCCAACCAGTCGAGGCCGTCAAGAATGGCCTGGGTCGCCGCGTCAGTATTTCGCTCGCGGTCGGTGTCCTCGATCCGCAGCAAGAATTTGCCGCCGACGTGGCGGGTGTAGAGGTAATTGAACAACGCGACCCGGGCGTTGCCGATATGCAGCAACCCGGTGGGGCTCGGCGCGAATCGTGTGCGGATGGTCATGCGTGGGCGATCCAATGCGGCCTCAACCAGGTGTTCAGCGCGAGCAAAACGAAACCATCTCCTCAATCATGCCAGCATCCGGACGAACGAGGCAAAGTCCGACCCGCGCCCGTCAACTCCGTTCCGTCGTCGTCGTACCACACTCTAAACCATTTCCGCCTCGCCCGAAACGGCGGCTCGCCTGAAGTTAACCGCTTCTTGAGGCCCGGTCCTTACCCTTCGGCATATGGGAACGCTCACCACCAGGCGGAGCACTCTCCGGTGGGCCCGTGGCCAATGGAGCGCGCCGCGGCGTCTGCTCGACCTGCTGACATTGGCCGTCCGCCGCGTCCTGTCCTCGCGGGCCGGCCAGGCTCTGGGCGACATCGCGGAAGCCGAGCGGGGCCGTTTCGTGCTTTGGCTGCCCGTGTTCATGGGCGTTGGCGTGCTGACATATTATGGTCTGCGTTTCGAGCCGCCAGCCTGGGTCGGCGCCAAACTCGCGGGCGCCGGGTTCGCGGCGGCGCTGTGTTCGCCCAACCGCCAACTGCCCCGCGTGATCGGCTTTTCGCTCGGTTTCGCCGCCCTGGGTTTTGCCTCCGCGCAATTCGCCACCGCCCGGCTACCGCCAATCGAGGGCGATCTGCCCGGGCATGCCAGGATGGCCACCGGTGTCGTCCAGGCGGTCGAGATGCTGTCATACGGCCGCCGGATTATCCTCAGCGACGTGATGCTCACCGCCGATGAGCGCCCCTCGGCGCGCCCGTCCCGGGTTCGCGCGAACACCATCGACCCCCAACATATCGTCCGCATGGCGCGGATCCGTCTGGCGGCCGGCGACGACACCCCGGTTGAAACCGGCGACACGATCCGGGTCAGGGCGATGGCGCGCGCACCACCTCCGCCGGCCTTGCCAGGCGGCTGGGACACCCAGCGGGACGCCTTTTTCGCCGGCATTGGTGTCTCCGGCTATGCGCTGGGAAGCCTGCAAATCACCGGCCACGGGACGCCGGGCCGGTTCGGCGCGCGGGTGCAATGGCTGCGTGAGGTCATCGCCCGGCGCGTCGTCGCGGCGGTACCCGGTGCGCCGGGGGCAGTGTCGGTGACGTTGCTGACCGGCGCCTCGCGCGGCATCCCCGAGGCGGATCATGCCGCGTTCCGTGCTTCCGGCCTGGCCCATCTGCTCGCGGTCGCGGGCCTGCACATCGGCATCGTCATGGGATTCGCCCTGGGGTCCGCGCGCATCCTGCTGGCGTTGTCGGAGCGCGCCAGCCTGTTCTGGCCGGCGAAGCAGATCGCCGCCGTGTTCGCCCTGATCGTGGGCGGCGCCTACATGGTGCTGACGGGAGCGCACGTGCCCATCGTGCGCAGCTTCGCGATGGCCTGCCTGTTGACCCTCGCGATCCTCGCCGGCCGGCAGCCCGTTTCCCTCCGCGGACTGGGCCTCGCCGGCATCGCGCTGATGCTGATCGCGCCGTACGAAGTGCCGAACGTATCGTTTCAAATGAGCTTTTCGGCCGTGTTGGCGTTGATTTCCGGTTATGAAACGTTACGGCCCTGGCTGCGCCGGCTGTACGGACGGACCTTGCCGCGGCGGTTGCTGTGGTACGTGGCGGCATTGGCGCTGACCAGCACCCTCGCCGGCACCGCGTCGCTGCCGTACAGCGCGTACCACTTCGGCCATGTGCAAATCTATTACGTTCTGTCCAACCTGGTCGCCGTGCCGCTGGCCGCGTTCTGGGTCATGCCGGCGGGCATGATCGCGCTGCTGTTGATGCCGTTCGGGTTGGATTGGATCGCGCTGGTGCCGATGGGATGGGGAGCCGCGCTGATCATCGAGGTGGCCAGGTTCACCGCCGGGCTGCCGGACGCGACGGTCGCGGTGCCACACATGCCGGGGTGGGGACTGGCGGTGGTGTCGGGCGGCATCGCCTGGCTCGGGCTTTGGCGTTCCTGGATTCGCTTACTGGGCATCGCCGCGATCCTGGCGGGAATCCTGTCTCCCGCGTTTGACCAGCCGCCCGACATTCTGATTTCGGGGGACGCCGCATTGATCGGATTCCGCACCGATCGAGGCGTGTTCCTGCGGCAAACCCACGGCGGCTCCGACTTTATCAGGGAGGCGTGGTTCACCCGCTGGGACGTTGCCCGCGCATCGGCGCTGCCCAGTGAGGGACCGGTGGTGGAAGGGGAGGGGAGGATGATGTTCAATTGCGAGCGGGACGCCTGCGTGTTCCGTCCACGTCCGGAGGACATGACGGCGATCCTGCTGCGCGGCCCATCCAAACCCGCGGGCTGCGAGGAAGCCGCCGTCCTGATCTCCGCCGAACCCGCGCGCGGTGTATGTTCCTGGCCGGGGCCACATCCGGTGGACCGGTTCGCTGTCTGGCGCGATGGGCCCGCGGCCATCTGGCTGGAACCGCATGGCGCCCGCGTGCTGACCGACCGCGAGGAACGCGGCGACCGTCCCTGGGTGCCGCCGCCGCCCAGGCCCAGACCACGCCCGGGGTCGATGGAGCGCGGTGGGAACCGCGACGAAGAGTGATCGCCCGCTTACTCGCCGGCCCGCAATGCATAGGCGACGTCTGAAATAACCCCGGCCCAGTACCCCGGCGTTCTTTGTTGAAACAACCGGGCGGTCGGATACCACGGCGTATCGGTCCGCCCCCACAACCAACGCCAACACTGATCGTACCGGTTCAACACCCAGACCGGCTTGCCCAGAGCACCCGCCAGATGCACCACCGAGGTATCGACGCTGATCACCAGATCCAGCGCGTCCACCAAAGCCGCCGTGTCGGCGAAGTCGTGCAATTCGCTGGTCCAATCGTGCAGTCGCATCCCGGCCGGCGGCGTCTGTCCCGACGCATCGCCCTTTTGCAACGAAATCAGGCTTATCCCGGGCAGCGCCGCCAATGGCGCGTAGTGCGACAGCGGCATCGAACGACGCCGATCGATCAGGTTGGCACGCGGCTGCTGATGCCGCGGCGAGCCAGCCCAGACCAGCCCCACCTTACGGCCCGGCAACGAGCCAAGGCGAGCCTCCCACATCGCGGATCGTTCCGCGTCGGCGTGTAAATAGGGGATCGCGGCCGGAATGGTCCCGAGCGTGGTGCCGAAAGCCAGCGGCAGGCTCATCAGCGGAATCCACGCGTCGTAACCCGGCGGCGGCTCTCCCTCGGCGACGATCCGCGCGACGCCTCGCAGCCCGGACAGCAATCGCAGCAACGGCCGGGGCGCTTCCAGAATGACCCGCGCGCGCCGCGCGAGCAGCGGGACGTAGCGACAAAATTGCAGCATATCGCCCAGACCTTGCTCGGCGTGGACAAACACGGTGGCATTGGGTTCGCCGGTCCAGGGCGGTCCGGAAAGGTCGCGTTTCGCACCGGACATCTCCGACTTCCAGCGCCATTCGAAGGATTTCCAGCCGTTCTCGTATTCCCCCATCGCGAGTTGGCACAGGCTTTGGTTCCAATGCGCCGCCGCGTGCTCCGGATCGAGCGCCAGCGCGGCCGCGTAGCTGCGCAGCGCTGCTTCATGGCGCCCCAGTCCTCGCAACGCGTTGCCGCGATTGGCGTGTGTGTCGGCGCGTTCCGGGTCTAACTTCAACGCCCGGTCAAAACTCGGCAGCGCGGCTTCGGGGTGTCCCAGGCCGGCCCGCGCGCTTCCCAGATTGTCATGCGCGTCGGCGTACTCCGGATTGAGCGCGAGCGCCTTGCCGTAGGACGACAACGCTTCCTCATGGCGCCCGAGACCGCCCAGAGCGTTGCCGCGATTATTGTGCGCCTCGGGAAACTCCGGCCGGAGCGCGATCGCGCGGTCATAACTTAACAACGCCTCCGCCGGACGCCCCAGATCGTCCAGCACGGTGCCGCGGTTATTATGCGCTTCGGTCAAATCGGGCTGCAACGCGATGGCACGGTCGTACCCCGCCAGAGCTTCGGTCAGCCGGCCCAGATCGCGCAGCGCGTTGCCCCGATTGTTATGCGCGTCCGGAAGATTCGGTTTCAGCGCCACGGCCAGGTCAAAAGATGACAATGCAAGGTCGTAACGGCTTAACCGCCGCAACGTCTGGCCGCGCGCGTTGTGCGCCTCCGCGAACTCCGGCTGCAATTCCACCGCGCGGTCGAAGCTGTCCAGCGCGTCTTCGGATCGCCGCAGTGCCGTCAGCGCGTTGCCCCGGTTGTAGTGTGCTTGCGCGAGGCCTGGGCTCAGCGCGATCGCCCGGTCGTAATCGCGCAACGCGTCCTCGGGCCGGCCCAGGCTCCGCAGCACGTTGCCGCGATTGCAGAGCGTGCCCGCGATGTCGGGACGCAGCGCGATCGCGGTGTCGTAACTTATTAAAGCGGCCGCGTACTCTCCCAGGGCAGCCAACGCGGTCCCCAGGTTGCCATGCGCGTCCGCCGAATCCGGTCGAGCCGCTGTCGTGCGCCGCAGCCAAACGACGGCGTCGGTTGTACGTCCGGTTTGAAAAGCGATAATGCCGAGTAGATGCAGTGCGCCGAAATGCTCCGGCTGCTGTCGCGCCATGTCCTGACACAAACGCTCGGCGTCGGCGAACTGTCCGCGCCGGAAAAGTCCCAGAGCGTCCTGGAGGCTGATCTCCACCGCTTGCGCCACGACAATCCTCCGCGCGCGATGGCGCGATAATTCTCCGCGCGCGACAGAGCTACGGCGTCGCGGGCCAGTGGCGAAATTAGCTCGCGACGCGAATGCCCGGCAACCGCGCGATCAGTAGCGCCGCAGCAATCCGATCAACCGGCCTTGCACTTTTACCTTATCGGCCGGCAGGATCTGCGACTTATACGCCTGATTGCAGGGCTCCAGCGCGGTCGAGTTGCCGCGGCGTCGCAACCGCTTCAACGTCACTTCCTGATCGTCGACCAGAGCGACGACGATCTGGCCATTTTCCGCGACTTCACCCTTACGGATCAGCACCGTGTCGCCGTCCAAAATCCCCGCGTCGATCATCGAATCGCCCGAAACCTCGAGCGCGTAATGGTCGCCACTGCCAAGCAGCGACGCCGGCACATCGATGGTCGTCTGGGTGTCGTGCAGCGCCTCGATCGGCAGCCCGGCGGCGATGCGTCCATACAACGGCAACTTCACCGACGCCGCGTCGTTGGCCGCGCGCACCGCCTGGATGCGGCCGGTGAAATCGCCCTTGATCACATTTGGCGTGAATCGCGGCGAATCAATGTCATCGTCTTCTTCCAGTTCCAGAACGGTATCCTGCCGCGACGACATATTGTCGGGCAGACGCAGCACCTCCAGCGCGCGGGCGCGGTGATGACGGCGACCGAGATAATTGCGCTCCTCTAACGCTGAAATCAGCCGATGAATCCCCGACTTCGACTTCAACTTCAACGCCTCCTTCATCTCCTCGAAACTGGGCGAATAGCCAGTTCGTTTCAGGTAGGAGTCGATATAGATCAGCAACTCGTACTGTTTACGGGTCAGCATGACAACGTGTTCCCCACTCGGGATTTTCCTGGTTTCCGGGAGAGGTTTTTACGCACCCCCGGAACAAATCGGCAACCACGTGTTTGTTCTATGTTGGTTCCCGTGATTCGGTCAAGTCGCTTGTGGATAAATCGGGGACATAACCAGAATCAACCAGGAATACAATGAAAAAAGAGCTATTAATAAGATATTAATCCTTTCAACCTGACCATCTCGCGTTTGAATCGCTCGCGAATCGGGCGTGACGCCGCTACCGGGCGCCACTTGCCAGCCACCCCGGCCCCGGGACAAACAGAAGTGGAGACAACCCCGCCCGAACCGCGTGAGGCACGATGAAGATTACCATTCTGGGCGGCGGCGGTTTCCTCGGCCAGCGGATCGCCACGCGGCTGGCGGAAACCGGAACGCTCGGCGGCCAGACCATCACCGGCCTGACGTTGTTCGATCTGCGCGAGCCGCCGCCGCTCGACGCGCCGTTCCCGGTCGCGCGCCTCGCCGGAGACATCGTGGCGTTGCCCGAAGCCGCGATCCCGTCAGACACCGACGTCATCTTTCACCTTGCCGCCGTGGTCAGCGCGCAGGCCGAGGCCGATTACGATCTGGGCCGCCGGGTGAACCTGCGCGGCACCGACTCTGTGGTCGATGCCTGCCGCCGTGTCGTCGCGGCGGGCGCGTCTCCACCGAGGGTTGTGTTCACCAGTTCGGTCGCCAGTTTCAGCGGCGGCCAGCGTGCCAACCTCGCCGACGATTCCCGTCAGGTGCCCGCCAACTCCTACGGCGCGCAAAAGGCGGCGGCGGAACTGATCCTGGCGGACGCGTGCCGCCGCGGGTTCATGGACACCGTCTCGATCCGCCTGCCCACCGTGATCGTGCGGCCCGGGCGCCCGAACAAGGCGGCGAGTTCGTTCTTCTCGGCGATCCTGCGGGAGCCGCTTCTGGGCCTGGAAACCGAGCTTCCGGTGCCCGACAATTTCGCCGCCTGGGTTTGCAGCCCGCGCAGCGCGACCGGTTGGCTGCTGCACGCCGCCGCGATGGACACCAGCCTTCTGGGTCTCGATCGAGGCATCAATCCGCCCGGCATCAGCGTGACGATCGCCGAACTGCTGCGGGGCCTGGACGCGGTGAAACCGGGCGCCGCCGCGCTGGTGAAGCGCGTGCCCGATCCGGCGATCGAAGCAATCGTCGGCACCTGGCCGCCGCTGTTCACCCCGGTCCGCGCCCACGGCCTGGGGTTCGCGCCGCACGAAACGATCGTTCAACTGATCGGCGCCTTCATCGAGGACGACCTGGACGCGACCCGTGCCGACCGCGTGGCCAACCCCTGAGACGCCTGGACAGGATTTTCCCCGCCGGATGCCGCCCACGCACCATTTTTTTACCACGATTGGCGGAAAAGATGGGTTTGACCCGTTGATCGGGCCGGAGCCGCGTTCCATTAAGGGGCGTTGCCTCTTCCTCGCTCCACGGGACGTCGCTTATGCCGCCCACGCCTGGAGATTCCGCTGTCGCGGGCGAGCCCCGTCACGGGAGAGGTGTGTTCAGATCGCGGGACGCCAAAGCACGCGACGCCGCGAAAGCCGGCCAGGTCAGACGGCCCAGACGCGCTCTCGGATCGGCGGTGGCGCACGCGCCGCAGGTTCTTCGGGCACTGGTCCGGGCCGATGAGATCTGGCTGCTGGTGGTCGCCGCCGGTATCGGGGTCGCCGCCGGCATCACGGTCTGGATGATCAACGAGGCCGCGCAACTGTTTCATCAGACGTTGTTTGGCATCGGTCCCACGCAACGGCTCAGCGCGATGGACCACCTCAGTCCGGTCGCCACCGTCGCGGTGCCTTGCCTCGGCGGCCTTGCCCTCGGCCTCATCACCCTGGGCATTGGCCGGATCTACGCCCGCCGGGCGGTCGATCCGATCGAGGCGAACGCGCTGTTCGGCGGCCATATGTCGCTGACCGGCAGTCTGGTGGTCGTGCTGCAAACCATCATCTCCAACGGCGTCGGCGCGTCGATTGGATTGGAGGCCGCCTATACCCAGATCGGGTCCGCCATGGCCTCCAAAGTGGGGCACGCGTTTCGCGTGCGGCGCAACGACATGCGCATCCTGGTCGGCTGTGGCGCGGCGGCGGCGATTTCCGGTGCGTTCAACGCCCCGCTGACCGGGGCGTTCTACGCGTTCGAACTGGTCATCGGCACCTATTCCATCGGCACTTTCGGGCCTGTCGCCGTCGCCGCCATCGTCTCCATGGCGGTCGTTCACGGCCTGGGCGTGCAATTGTTCGAACTGAACCTGCTACCGGCGGAGATCGATCCGCTCGACTATATTCCGATCCTCGCGTTGGGCATGCTGTGCGCGCTGCTCGGCATCGCGATCATGCGCGGCGTGACGTTGACCGAGAGTATCTTCCGCAAGCTCGGCCTGTCGGCTTGGTCGCGCCCGGCGATCGGCGGCCTCGCGGTCGGCCTGCTGGCGCTTTACACGCCCGCCGTGCTGTCGTCCGGCCACGGCGCGGTGGGCGTGGTGATCGGCGCCGAATACACCCTGACCCATCTGCTGCTGTTGGTGTTGCTCAAGGCGCTGGCGTCGGCGATCTCGATCGGCTCCGGCTTTCGCGGCGGCCTGTTCTTCGCGTCGCTGTTCCTCGGCGCGGTACTGGGCAAGGCGTTCGCCCTGATCGTCGGCGGCGTCAGTCCCGAGCACATGATTTCCCCCACCATTTGCGCTCTGGTCGGCATGAGCGGACTGGCCGTGGCCATCATTGGCGGCCCATTGACCATGGGGTTCCTCGCGCTGGAGTCGACCGGCAGCCTGCCGATGACCGTCGCCGTGTTGGCGGCCTGCGTGGTGTCCGCCGTCACCGTGCGCCGGACCTTCGGCTACTCCTTCGCCACCTGGCGGTTCCATCTGCGCGGCGAGTCGATCCGTAGCGCCGTCGATATCGGCTGGATGCGCAACCTGACCGTCGAGCGCATGATGCGGCGAGAGGTGCGGACGATCCACGCCGACATGCCGTTGCCCGACTTCAAGCACGATTTCTCGTTGGGCTCGGAGCATCGCGTGGTGGTGCTGGACGATGAGGAACGCTACGTCGGTATCGTCCAGGTCGCCGAGGTTTACGCCGACGCCGATGATGAGCACGTGGTGGGCGATCTGCTGCACCACGCCGACATCGTGCTGCTGCCGAAGATGACCATCAAGGAAGCGGTCGCGATGTTCGAAAACGCCGAGAGCGACGCTCTGGCGGTGGTCGATGGGCCGGAGACCAGGCACGTGATCGGCCTGTTGACGGAACAGCACGCGCTGCGGCGGTACAGCGAGGAACTCGACCGGAGGCGGCGGGAGTTGTCGGGGGAGTAGGGGCGGGCGCCGGATATGGCAACGCGGGACATATTGGCGGAGGACAGCGAATTGAGTGTCGCGCGGACCACAACACTGACCGAAGACTCCGTTCCGCACCGCCTGCGTGAGGCGCTGAACAAGGCCTATGGAGCCCGGAACATTGAGCGCGTGGTGCTGTTCGGCTCGCGCGCGCGTGGCGACGCCCGGTCGGACTCCGACTACGATGTGGCTGTCTTCCTTCATCAGCCCGGCGAGCTTTGGGACGATCTCGGCCGTCTGTCCCACATCACCACCGCCATCCTTAACGTTACCGGGGCGGTGATCTCGGCGAAGCCATTTCCCGCCGGCGCGTGGCGGGAACTTTCGCCGCTCATGCACGAGATCCGCGATGACGGGCTTGACCCGTGACGCCAGAGGCGGCGCGGTTTATCGCCAAGGCGCGCCAATGCCTCGCTGACGCTTTGCCGTATCAGCCGCTGGTGCCTCGCATCACCGGACGTGAGGCCTACCTCGCGGCCTTTCATGCCGCCGAAGCTCTGGTCTATGAACGCACCGGCAAGATCGCCAGGACGCACCGAGGTCTTCGCGCGCGGTTCGCACTCGTCACCGGAAACGAGCCGCGCATCGATAAATCGCTGTCCGAATTTCTGGGCGCGCTTACGAGTTGAAATCGCTCGCCGATTACGGCACCGGAAGCGAGGCCGATATTTCCCTGGCGTCGGCTGAGGCGGCTGTCGCCATGGCCGGTCGTTTCGTGGACCGCGTCGCGGCTTTGTTGGAAGCTAAATGATACCTCTGGTCAACCCCAACGCCATCGGTCACATTGCGCGCTCCGGGAAACGTCACAAGCGCTGATCATGGATATATCCTTCGACCTTCTGGGCAACGCCCTGGTCTCCGGGCTGTTGCTCGGGGGTTTCTACGCGGCCGTCACGATCGGCGTTTCGATCTCCTTCGGCATGCTCGACATCGTCAATATCGCGCACCCGGCGTTCATCCTTCTGGGCTCTTACGTCGCCTACATCATGAACAGCAATTTCGGTTTCGACCCGATTCTGGTGTCGATCGCCGCCACGCCGCTGTTCTACTGTCTCGGTGTCGCCATCTACCACGTTTACGACGTCGCCTTCGAACGCCGAGGCGACACCGCCTTGCGTGGCCTGGCGTTCTTCTTCGGCCTGCTGTTCATCACCGAGGTCGCGCTGACGTTGATTTTCGGCGTCGATTACCGTCTGGTCGAGGCCATTTATATCGGTCCCACGCTGCATTTCGGCGTCATCGACCTGCCATTGCGATTGCTGGTCCCCGCGCTGGTATCGCTGGCGATGATGGGCATTCTGCAACTTTATTTGTCACGTACCTTCATCGGCCGCGCGGTGCAGGCCGTGGCGCAGGACCCGATGGCCCTGAGGTTGATGGCCGCCGACCCCAGCCGGATCAAACGCATCGCCTTCGGACTGTCGATCGCCACCGCCTCGGTCGCGGGAGCCATCCTGATCATCATCCAACCGATCGAGCCCTCCGTCGGGCGCGATTACATCGGCCGCATTTTCGCGATTTGCGTGCTCGGCGGCATGGGCAGCTTCGCCGGAACTTTGGTCGCCGCGATCATCCTCGGCGTCATGGAAAACCTCACCGCCACCTTCTTCGGTCCCTCCTGGGCGCCCGCCGTGGCCTTCGGATTTCTGTTGTTGACCCTGGCGTTCAGGCCCAGTGGCATTTTTGGACGCGCTTAAGTGAAGAACCCGATTTTCGTGCTGTGGCTCATCGTGGCCGCGCTGCTGACCTTTGTCCTCGCGCGGCTGGTGGATAACGCCTATTTTTATTTCGCGGGCTATGTCGTGCTGCAATACATCGTGCTGGCGACGGCGTGGAACATCCTTGGCGGCTATACCGGCTACGTCAATTTCGGCATCCCGGCGTTCATCGCTCTGGGTGCCTACAGCACCGTCGTGCTGCATAAAACCACCAGCCTGCCGCTGATCGTGATGATGATCGTCGGCGGGATCGTTTCGGGCCTGGTCGGCGTCGGCACCGGCTATCTGACCCTGCGCCTGCGCGGCACCTTCTTCTCGATCGCCACCCTCGCCATGGCCGTCGTCATGCAAACCCTCGTCACCAACTGGGCTTTTGTCGGAGGCTCCCGCGGCGCCTACATCATCCGCCCGGCGACGGTGCAGTATCTCGGCATGAATTACATCGAGTATCTGTTCCTGATGATGCTCGGCCTGTGCGTGCTGTCGGTCGGCGTCGCCCGCGCCATTGAAAAATCCCGCCTTGGTTACGGCTTCGCCACCATTCGCGACGACGAACTCGCCGCCGAGGCTTCCGGCGTGCCGACCTTGCGACTTAAATTGATCGCCTGTGGCTTGTCCGGCGGTTTCATGGGCATGGCGGGGGCGCCGTTGCCGTACTACGTAACGTATCTCGACCCCGCCTCGGCGTTCAGCCTGAGTTACGCGGTCAACACGATCGCCATGCCGCTGATCGGCGGCACCTCCAGTTGGCTCGGGCCGATTCTCGGCGCGATCCTGTTGGGCACCTTGCAGCAGGTGGCGACGGTGACGATCTCCTCGGCCTGGTCGCTGCTGATCGTCGGCGTCATGCTGGTTGTGTTCGTGGTGGCGGCGCCCAAAGGCATCATCGGTTGGTTCTGGAAATGAGCGCCACCGATCCGATCCTCCAGGTCGCCGGTCTGGGCAAACGCTTCGGTGGTTTCGTGGCACTCGCCGATATCGAACTCGAGGTCGCCCGCGNNCGGCTCCGGCAAGAGCACGTTGGTCAACTGCCTCGCCGGAACGTTACGCAATGAAGCAGGCACTGTTCGTTTCGAGGGCAAGCTGCTGGACGGCGCCCCCGCGCATCTGCGCACCCGGGCCGGCCTGTCGCGCACTTTCCAGTTGCCGCGCCCCTTCGGCACGCTGACGTTGGCGGAAAATCTGCGCGTTCCCATCCTCTACGCGGTGCAAACCCGCGAAGGCGGCTCCCGCCTGAACATCGAAGACCGCTGCCGGGCTTTGCTGGACACCGTGGGCCTCGCCGACAAGGCCGCGCGCCTGCCGAAGGACCTGACGCAAATCGAAATGCGCAAGCTGGAACTGGCCCGCGCCATGGCGGCGGAGCCTCGGCTGCTGATCGCGGACGAGGCGATGGCTGGTCTGTCGCATGGCGAAGTGGATGACATTCTGGCGCTGCTGGTCCGCCTGAATGAGCAGCAAGGCATCACCATCATCATGATCGAGCACATCATGCGCGCGGTTCTTTCGTTCTCGCAACGGCTGGTGGTGCTGGTCGCCGGCCGTAAGATCGCCGACGGCGACCCTCAGGACGTGGTGCGCCAGCAAGACGTCGTGGCGGCTTATCTTGGCAGCTAGTCTCCGCATCGCCGACCTGGACGCCGGTTATGGCGCCGTCAGCGTCCTGCGCGGCGTGACGTTGGACGTGCGCGAAGGCGAAACGGTGGCGCTTCTCGGCACCAACGGCAACGGCAAGTCCACGCTGATGAAATGCATCATGGGCATGGTGCGCCCATCCGCCGGCGCCATCGAGGTCGAAATCGACGGCGCGCGGGTCAACCTGATCGGCATGACCACCGAGGCCATCGTCGATCTGGGCATTGGTTTCGTTCCCGAAGGCCGCCGTTTGTTTCCGCGCCTGACGGTGACCGAAAACCTGCTGATGGGGGCATTCCGAAAAATCGCCCGGCCTCAGATCGATCGCAACCTGGCGTTTTGTTTCGAGCTTTTTCCGCGTCTGGCCGAGCGACGGAAGCAACTCGCCGGCTCCATGAGCGGTGGCGAGCAGCAGATGCTGGCTTTGGCGCGCGCTTTGATGTCGGCGCCGAAAATGCTGCTGATCGATGAGCCGAGTGTGGGACTCGCGCCGCTGCTGGTCGCGCGAACCATCGACAGCATCAAGGCGCTGAAGGAGGGCTACCAGCTTTCCGTCCTGATGGCGGAACAAAACTTCACGCAGGCGATCCGCATCGCGGATCGCGGCTACGTCATCGTGCACGGCCGCATCGAATTCGAAGGCAAATCGGCGGAAGACCTGAACAACAACGATATCATCCGCGCGCTTTACATGGGCGCGTGACTCGAGACGTTCACCCCGATCGCAACCAGCGCCGCGCGGTCAGCCGCTTCAACGCCGCGAAATAAGCTCGATTGGAATCCACTCCCGGATCGGCACCGGTCGCGATGCCCTGAATATGATTGGCCAAAACCCAGGCGATCGCGTGAATGGCCTCGTGCCGGTCGAGGCCCGAGGCCATGAGTGACCTTAGAGCGTGATCGCTTGAGGCTGATTGGTCGGAAAGCGTGAATCACGCTCTCAAACAAAGGCCTTACAGCATGATTGGTTCAACCTGAAACAATCATGCTGTAACTTACGCAGCACCGGCAATTCGTCGCCCATCGCGAGCTGATTTTCAATGATGTCATGCAATGCCGCGTGTGCCCGCGCATTGGGTATTTCGATGCCGGCCTCGGTATGCCAGTCCAGGATGATCTGGAGTCGAATGGCTTCATCCAGGTTGAGCCATTCCTCGGGGTCGGGCGTTTCATCGGGATCGTAGGAGGAGATTGGCATGGGCGGACCTCGCGTTGCCACGGGGGATCGGGTGCCCGCGATTTAAGGCGTAATGCCACCGCCCGCCAGCCTGCAGCGGCGGCATGGCCGCAACGGGTTGCGCTTCTTCCTGGCATCGAGACCTGGTCTCACCCATATTGTGTCGATCGAAGCAGCCGAGAACACAGGAAGCATGCCGGTGACCACCGTCCAGATCACGTTACCAGACGACCTCGCGCAGGACCTCGCGGAAGCCGGTCTGCTCGATCCTTCGGTTGTTGAGGCAATTCTCCGGGACCGGTTGCGTGCCACGCGGATCGCCGATTTCGCGAAGCTTCGCGCCGTGTTGCGGACCAATCCGATCGAGCCGATGACAAACGAGGAAATCAACGCCGAGATCGAGGCATATCGCGCCGAGCAGCGGCGTGCGACTGGTCCTTGATACCAACACCGCCCTGTCCGGATTGATCTGGGATGGGCCACCCGCGCGTTTGATCGAGGCTTCGGAGGCCGGAAAAATTCTCCTGGTCACCAGCGTCGATTTGCTCGCCGAATTGCGGAGTGTTCTCTCCCGTGACAAATTCTCGCTGCCGTTGGCGCGGCGAAATCTCGATCGGCGCACTGTATTCGCCTATTACCTCGCGCTGGTGAATATCGCGGCGCCGGCGATGATTACGCCTACGGTCATCGATGATCCCACGGACGACACCGTTCTCGCGACCGCCATCGGTGGGCGGGCCGATCTGATCGTATCGGGAGACGCACACTTGCTGAACGTAAAAACATTTCAGGGAATTGAGATCGTTACCGCCTCGACCGCGGTTGACCGTATTCTCGCCGGCGCATGACGCGTTTGGCTGTCGCGAGAGCGGGGCATGCCGAAAAATCGCGCGACAGCCATTCCTCCGGATCAGGCGTTGCATTGGGATCGTAGGAGGAGATTGGCACGGTCGGACCTCGCGTTGCCACGGGGGATCGGGTGCCCGCCATTTACGGTGTAACGTCGCCGCCCGCCAGCCTGAAGCGGCGGCATGACTGGGGAGCGGTCAGTCACAAGGCCGGCGGCTCCAAGGCGCGCGACCAGGCCGCTTCCTACAATTCCACGCGCCAGCGCTGGCGTTCGTGCAACACCGCGAGAACCTCGATTGTATCGTTCCGCGCCCGGGACGCGACGATATAGCGGGTTCGGGCGACCGAGAGTTCCCGTGTGCCGCTCCGTCGCCCGGGACGGCCCATTTCCGGAAAGCGCGCCAGAGTCGCGACCGCGACGAGAACGCGCTCGACCTGCCGATCCGCCGCGACAGGGTGATCGCGACGGATGCGAGCGCGAACGCCCGCGAGTTCACGAACCGCTCGTTCGGTCCAGACTAATCGCGTTTCGGCATGGGCAACTCGTCAGGCTGGTCCCATGAGTGGACCCATGCGGCCACATCCTCATGCGGAACGACGTGGCCGGCATCGGCCTCCTCAATCCAGGCGTCGATTGCGGCCAATTGGGCTTCTCGAGTGGCGACAAACTCTCGCACCGCTTGTTCGATCACCCATGACTTTGGCTGGTCGAGATCTTGCGCGACGGCCCCCAACTTTTCATTGAGCGCCGGATCGAGACGGACGCTGACGGGTGCTGTCCTGATCATCGCATCCTCTCGAGCTGAACTACAAGCTACCACAATGTAGCCCGAAACAGGCAGGGACAAAAACGGGCGTCCTGGCACTCACCGCCCAGCCCACCCCGTCATCATCGCCAGCCGTAACCTCGCCGGCACGCGCCCATCGTCCCCTCGCATCGCGGCCAAAGCCGCCGGAAACAATTCAACCGGAGGCACCGTCCGCGCCCGCGTCCGAATGGCGTTCGTCTCCCCCGCCGCGCGTAAATCCCGCAACAACCGCAATGGATCGGCGTAACGCACGACGATCTCCTCCACATCCACCACCGGCGCCGCGAACCCGGCCCGTTGCAGCAACCCCGCGCAATCGGACACATCCGGAAATGGCGACACCCTGGGCGACACGCCGCCGCGCATCGCCAGTTCCGTCTCCGTCAACGCCGCCCTCAACTCGGAAAAACTGCCCAGAGCCGGCATCGAGGCCAGAAACAGCCCGTCGGGGCGCAAGGCCCGGCGCATCTGGATCAGCGCCCCAGGCAGATCGTTGATCCAATGCAGCGACAGGCTCGCCACGATCAGATCGAACGTGCCAGACCCGAACGGCAGAAACTCCTCATCCGCCACCACCGGGCGGGCGCCCAGCCGCGCCATCGGCAGCGAAAGATCGCAGGACACGACGTCGATGCCGCGCGCGCCGAGCAACGGTGCCACCACGCCACGTCCGCCGACATCCAGCGCCAGGCTAAACCCGCCACTCATGTCGTCCAGCCGGTCCAGCAACCGCTCCGCCCCATCGCGCAGCAGATCGGCGGCCTGGCCCACCGTCGCGGCGGCCCGATCGCGATGCAGCCGAACGGCGTCCCGGTCGAATACCAGCATGGATTCCATGGGCGCCTCTCTTATCACCTCGACCAGACGGGGCACCACGACCAGAGGTTGCCACACAACGCCACTTTTGCTACTTTCCGCGCCATGATGGGAGAATTATGACCATGAAACACGTTGGCCCCACGACATTGCACGACTGGCTGTCCGACGGCCAGGAACTCGCGATCATCGATGCGCGCGAGGATGGAGAATTCGGCGCCGAACATCTTTTCTGGGCCGTCCCCTTCGGGATGGCGCATCGCGAAACCCGCGCTCACACCCTGTTGCCGCGTAAATCGGTGCGCATTTGCGTGACCGACGATGGCGGCCAGCTGGCCAGCAAACTCGCCGCCTCGCTGGCAAGCGCCGGTTATACCGACGTCTCCATTCTCGCCGGCGGCACCAAGGCCTGGGCCGGTGCCGGATACGTCAACTTCAGCGGCATGAACGTTCCTTCCAAAGCGTTCGGCGAATGGGTCGAGCATCACTACGGCACCGAAAGCGTCGATCCGGTGGAACTCAAGGAGTGGATCGACAGCGGTCGCAAGATGATCGTGCTCGACAGCCGCACTCAGGAAGAGTTCAGCCGCATGTCGATCCCCACCGGGATCCCCATGCCGGGCGCCGAGCTGGCGTATCGCATCGGCGACCTCGCCCCCGACCCCGACACGCTGGTGGTGGTCAATTGCGCCGGCCGTACCCGCAGCATCATGGGCGCCGAAAGCCTGCGCCGCGCCAATATCCCCAACAAGGTCGTGGCGTTGCGCAATGGCACGATGGGCTGGGAACTGGCGGGCTTCCAATGTGAGCACGGCCGCCCGGAGCGTTTTGTCCCCGGCACACCGCGCACCGCGGATCTCGCCTTGCAGCGCGCCCGCGCGTTCGCCATGGAATCCGGCGTGCGTGAGCTCACGGCGGAGCAGTTGGCGGCGTTCGAGGCCGATCCGTCTCGCACGCTGTATGTTCTCGACGCCCGCGACCCGAGCGAATATCGCGCGGGCCATCGCAAAGGCAGCCTCAGCGCGCCCGGCGGCCAGTTGGTGCAAGGTACCGACAACTGGGTCGCTGTGCGCGGCGCGCGCATCGTCGTCATCGACGACACCGGCGTGCGAGCCCGCATGTCGGCCGCCTGGCTGCGGCAGATGGGCAACCAGGACGTCTGGGTCGCCGACAACGCTCTGGGCTTTGAGACGGGCAGCGCGACACCTGACCTCGCACCCCAGGCGCCCACCATCAGCGCCGACACCGTGGCGGCGCGGGAACACGGCACCGCGATCATCGACCTCGCGCGCAGTATCGACTTCCGCGCCGGCCACATCCAGCACGCGATCTGGGGCGTGCGCGGGCGCCTCGAGGCCGTGGTGCCAAAGTTGACATCGGCGCGCCGTGTCGTGCTGACCTCGCCCGACGGACGGCTTGCCCGTTTCGCCTATGAGGAGACGAAAGCGCTGACCAAGGCCGAGGTGCTGGTGCTGGATGGCGGCACCGCCGCGTGGACCGCCGCCGGCCATCCGTTGGTCGCCGATCGCGCCAACCCGCCGGATGACGCCTGCATCGACTTTTATTTGCGTGCTTATGACCGGAATTCTGGTGTCGAGGAGGCGATGAACGCGTATCTCACCTGGGAGATCGACCTTGTGAACGAAATCCAACGGGATGGCACGATTGCTTTTGGAGTCGCCGCCGCGCACTGACGCCTTCCTGACCCGTCTCGTTCCGGGCCTGACCCGTTTCGTTCCGGGGCGGTTCTCGCCGGCCCGGATCGCGACGGCGGTGCTCGATCTGCTGCTGCCGCCGGCCTGCATCCTGTGTTCCAGCCCGGTCGACGCGCCCGGTCTGCTCTGCGGCGCGTGCTTCGCCGAACTGGCGATTCTGGGCGGCCCATCCTGTCTCTGTTGCGGCGCGCCGTTCGAGTTGGCGTGGCACGCGGTCGAGGGTGGGTTGTGTCAGCGCTGTCTGGACACGCCGCCACCGTTTGAGCGCGCGCGGGCGGCGTTGCGCTACGACGACGCCTCGCGCCGGTTGGTGCTGCCGTTCAAGCACGGCGACCGGATCGAGTTCGCCGCCGTGCTGGCGCGGCTGATGGCCGGGGCCGGACAGGTGCTATTACGTGACAATAATGTTATGATTCCTGTTCCGTTACATCGGCGCAGATTGTTTGTTCGAAGATATAATCAGGCGGCTTTGCTGGCGCGTGCGCTCGGCCGCATCGCGGGACGGCCGGTATTGCTGGACGCGCTGATCCGCGTCGCGCCGACGCGCAACCTCGATGGTAAATCCGCCGCCGAGCGGCGCGAGGAAGTGGCGGGGGCGTTCGCCGTCCGTCCACGCCGCGCGGCTGGGTTGCGAGGACACCGGGTGTTGCTGATCGACGATGTGATGACATCGGGCGCGACCACCGCGGCGTGTGCCAGCTGCCTGCTCGAGGCGGGCGCCGGTTCGGTCGATGTTCTGGTCGCCGCGCTTGTGCCGGATCCGCGGCAGCGTAACCCGGCCCGGCGACGTCGCGCCCGCCGGCGAAAACCGGTGGCGGCGACGCACTGACCGCCCCCCGCGTTGCGCGGGGTGTGTCTCCGGAGCGCTCACGCGTCGCCAGATATCAGGGGCGCACCGTCCCGCCGGCCACGGTGACGTGTGCCCCGAAACCGAGCTGCCTCTGACGTCAGTGCATCGGCTTTTTAGTGCATGGGCCCCGAAATGAGCACCGACGCCACCCCGGTCGCCACCAGAAGCACGGTCGCCACAAGCATCGGCACGAGTTGACTGACTCCCTTGGTATGCGCCGGCTCGGCGCGTTGGACGGTCGTGGTTCCGGCGTTCGACGGCATTGTCATCGTTGTCATGGCGCTCGATCTCCTCCGTGGCGCGAATTCGGGGACAGGCTGCCCCGACGGCCGCGCAACGCGCTTTGACATGGATCAAATGTTGCGCAATCGATTTGTCCCAACCGGAACGCCATTGAACCGTCACCGCGACCTTGACGCGAACCGCGTGCCGGGTTGCTTGCCCGAAGTCGCCGATTCCGATCGGCGGCCGTCCGCTCGCCATTTGGCCCCCCGCCTATGGCCGGTGTGACGCGCGCGACTGACAGCAGGATCATATGAACCCGCCAACAGGCAGCGATGCCGCGAAGCCTCCCGGTTGGTACTCACGCAAGCGTGACGTGCCGAATGATCGACTCGCGACGGCGGAGACGGCCCGGACCCGGTCAGTGATCGCTCCTTCAAGCTCGGACATCGTCTGAACGGGGCGGTCGCGACCTCCTCCGGGCTCGGAAACGACCGAGACCGAGGCAGGAGGGATGCGATGACCGCCAGTGCCGTCCGTCACCCAGGCCACAAGCCAGCCGCTCCCCGCGGCCGACCGCGATCGTGTGCGTCAGCGACGGGAGCAATTTGATGGACGACGGACCTGGTATGGGCCGGTCGGTCCGCCCCCATAACCATTGACACAGCGATCCAGGGGCTCCCGGTGACGGTGACACACATCGCCCTCCGCCGCGAGACCAATGGATGGAAGGACGATGGAATTGAGCAGTCCGCCGACATCGGCCGCGTCAAACTCCGCACATTGGGCGGCCGCCTCTGTTACCTCGCCGCCGCGGCCAATCTGGCGCCGCGCCAGGTCGGACCTGGTCCCATCGGCTGTTGCATTTCCTGATGGTCGCCGGTCCTGGCCTGATCGACATGGTCGCCGACAACGACGCGGGAGCGCTCTCCACCTACACCGAAACGGTCGCGCGGGAACTGGGATATTCACCGTTCGTCGCCGTCCCGATGGCCGCTATCGGCCTGATGTTGCTGGTCAGCACCGGCGGCTATCGCCGGTGGGAGAGGATGACCCTGTCGTTGTGCGGCCTTAATCGCGTCTGGCCGATGCTGGCCGTGCTGGTGCGCCCAGATTGGGGAAGGGCCGCGTTCGACAGCCTGACCCCCGGCCATGGCACGAGGGGGAGTACCGGAGATCTGGTGTTTCTGGTGGTCGCCGTGGTCGCCACGACGATCGCGCCGTGGCGATTGTTCTTTCAGCAATCCTGTGTCGCGGACAAGCGCCCGCGCTTCGCCGGCCTTGGCGCCGCGCCGTCGTTTCTGTCCTGGTTTCTGGGGATCCGCCGAATGTGTGTATTTCCTTTGTCAAATGATAATTCTATACATGGTTATCACCCGGTTCATCCATTGGATGCTCCGCCGGAACAGAAATTGTTTCATCGCGAACCAGGGCGAATGGCCTTGACTCCGCGTGTAAAAGTGGCTTTTTTTATTCTACAGGGCTATCCAGGAGTCATGGTCCTGTTGGTAGGCTGGCGATTGATCGCGGGTTCATGAAGCGTTCGGTACGGAACGGATATCAGGTCCCCTGAGAGGTTAAGCCACGGGCAGAGGCGACACGTGTCAATTCTGTCCAAACCGTAATGTGGCCGCAGGGGAACTGACAGGCGAGACAGTGCATGATCTCGGGACGCATTGCCCAGATGCGAACTGGCGACCGGCGCGGTATCCTGAACCTTCTGCGTCCCCCCAGCGGTTCGCTTTCTTAACCGCCCCGGTCGCCACCGGACCTGCCTGCCAGGCATCATAACGACCGGATCAGGAAAGGTTGGGCCAATGGCTACCAGTGAAGCTTCGGAGAGTCTGGTTAACGTTCTGCGCGACACGATCGTCGCGCTGGTGCGTCAGGATGGACCCGATTTGTCGGCGCGCCAGTTCGGCGTGTTTTTAACCTGCTATCTTGAAGGGGACGCGCAAACCGTCCGGGGACTCGCCGCCACGCTCGACGTGTCCAAGCCCGTGATATCGCGCGCGTTGGATCGTCTGGCCGATTTCGATCTGGTCCGCCGTAAGGCCGATCCAGCCGACCGGCGAAGCGTGCTGGTGCAACGGACTCCGGCGGGCACCGCCTATCTGAAGGATATTCGCGGCATCCTGCGCGACGCCGCGAACGGCAAAACCCGCAGGTAGCGCGGCTTTAGCCTGGCCGAGGTCGCTCCCGTTCATCACGGTCCTGTCGAGGCGAGTAACCATCATCGATTGTCATTCGGGCCGAAACGGGTTACCGGGTTAACCCGTTTCGGTTTGGTTGCGATATGGTGGCGGCCGACCTGTTCATGAAATCGTCTTGCCGTGCATGGCATTCCGCCTCTGCTCCTGGGGCAGCAGTTCTCATTTTGCCGATCGGCCTACCCAATTCGTCATCCTCCGGCTTGANNTGACCGGAGGATCATTCAGGCCCCGTACAACCTTGAATAGTCACGCATTTTCTGACGGGTATGCGGCTACCGATCCTCCGGCCAGGCCGGAGGATGACGGGAAATGCAAGGGGTTCCCTCAAAATGAGAACCGCTGCTCCTGGGGCGTGGCGCTGTTCTTCAGGCGCCCGATCGCTTACGACCTGACGTGCCCGCGCCGGATCGCGGCCCCAGGCGGCTTACGGAGTCGCGCCGGACGCGCGGCGAACGATGGACGGTGCCGGCCAAATGGTTTGGTCGAACAGGTCCTGGAGGAGCGCGAGCGATGCAGCCGTCGTTGTTGGACCACGCGTTACTGATCGCCTCCGGCAAGGCCGCCTTGTATCGCGCTCTCGCGGAGCAACTGGACGCGCTGCTGACCGGTGAGCCCGATCCCATCGCCAATGCCGCCAACGCCGCCGCCGCCATCTATCAAGGACTGCCGCGGCTCAACTGGGCCGGCTTCTACTTTCTGCGTGACGATACGCTGGTGCTCGGACCGTTTCAGGGCCGGCCCGCTTGCGTCCGGATTAAAGTTGGCACTGGCGTCTGTGGCACCGCGGCGCGGGACCGCCGCTCGATCCTGGTTCCGGATGTGGAGGCGTTCCCCGGCCACATCGCCTGCGACACCGCGTCGCGCTCCGAACTGGTCGTTCCGTTGCTGCGCGGCAGCCCAGGGGAAAGGGAGGTCATCGGCGTGCTCGACCTCGACAGTCCTGATCTGGCGCGCTTCGATGCCGAGGATCAAACCGGCTGTGAGGGGCTCGCCGCCATCGTGGTTCGGCATTTGGCGCGATCCGTGCTTTTCTGACGCGGCCGCGCTCCGGCGGTATCCATCCAAGGAAACAGAGGCAACCCATGCTCGTCGATCATCGCACTTACACGGTCAAACCCGGCACCATGGCCAAACAGATGGCGCTCTATCAGGAATACGGCTGGAAGGCGCAAACCCGGCATCTGGGTCAGCCGCTCGGCTATCTCATTACCGAGTCGGGCGAGGTGAACACCTACGTGCATATCTGGGTCTACAAGGACGCCGCCGACCGGGCGGCGAAGCGCGCCGCGATGCAGGCGGATCCGGAATGGCAGGTCTTCATGCAGAAAGGCGCCGAGGCGGGGTATCTCATCGCGCAGCGCAACAACCTGATGAACGACGCCCCGTTCGCGCCGATCGTGCGCTGAGGGAGGGAGGAAGGTCAGGGCTCTGCCCCGGGTCAGGCCCGGGGCAGGCTCTGAAACCCGCCAGGAGGCGTTGCCCTGCCAGGTATCAGGGTGGGTGAGCCACCGGGGAGGAAAATGTCGGCCTCTCCCCGTCATCCTCGGGCTTGACCCGGGGATCTTTTCGACGCGCCAAGGACGTCAAAAGACGGACAAAGTGCCTGTGCTGGCCGATCCTCGGATCGAGCCCGAGGATGACGGCCCGGGGGAGGATGACGTTCGGGGGAGAGGCTTTCGCCTTCGCCGGCCTTATCCTGACGCATATGGGGTAACGCCCCGCCTTTCTCCCCCTCTCGCCACCGATGCGGAATCGGCCTATCACCCCCATATGAACAGGCCCCCCGGATTATCAAACTGAGTATCGAGTGAGCGACTCCAAACCACCGGGCCCTCCGGACGACATGCAGCCGGTCATGATCGAAGACGAGATGAGAAGCTCGTACCTCGATTATGCCATGAGCGTGATCGTATCGCGAGCGCTGCCTGACGCGCGTGACGGCCTCAAACCCGTCCACCGGCGCATTTTGTTCGGCATGTTCGAGGCCGGGTACACGCCCGACCGCGCCTATCGCAAATCCGCGCGCGTTGTCGGCGACGTCATGGGTAAATATCACCCGCACGGTGACTCGGCGATTTACGACGCCATGGTGCGCATGGCGCAATCCTTCTCGATGCGCGTGACACTGGTCGATGGGCAGGGCAATTTCGGCTCGGTCGATGGCGATAATCCGGCGGCGATGCGCTATACCGAGGTGCGGCTCGCCCGCTCGGCGATGCTGCTGCTGGACGACATCGACCGCGACACCGTCGATTATTCGCCAAACTACGACGAGTCGGAGAAAGAGCCCAAGGTTCTGCCGGCGCGTTTTCCCAATCTGCTGATCAACGGCGGCAGCGGCATCGCCGTCGGCATGGCGACCAACATCCCGCCGCACAATCCCGGGGAGATCATCGACGCCACGCTGGCGTTGATCGCCAATCCGGACGCCACGCTCGAAGAGCTCATGCAGATCGTTCCGGGTCCGGATTTTCCGACCGGCGGCATCATCATCGGCCGCAACGGCATCAAGGGCGCGTTCGAGACCGGCCGCGATTCGATCGTCGTGCGCAGCCGCACCGAGATCGAGGAAATCCGCAAAGACCGTTTCGCCATCATCGTCAACGAAATCCCGTATCAGGTTAACAAGAAGACCCTGCTGGAGCGTATCTCCGAACTGGTGCGCGCCAAGCTGATCGAGGGCATCTCGGAAATGCGCGACGAGAGCGACCGCTCCGGGATGCGCATCGTCATCGAACTGAAGCGCGAGGCGACGCCCGAGGTCGTGCTGAACCAGTTGTTCCGCCACACCCAGATGCAGAACAGTTTCGGCATCAACATGCTGGCGCTCGACAACGGCCAGCCTCGGCAGTTGGGACTGAAGGACGCGCTGCAATGTTTCATTCGCTTCCGCGAGGAAGTGATCGTCCGCCGCGCGCGTTTCGATCTCGGCAAGGCGCGCGACAAAGCGCATAACCTGGTCGGTCTCGCCATCGCGGTGGCGAATATCGATGAGGTCATCAGGCTGATCCGTTCCAGCCCCGACGCGGCGACAGCGCGTCAGGCATTGATGGATCGCGATTGGCCGGCCGAGGATATCGACGTGCTGCTGGCGCTGATCGACGAGCCCGGCAACATCATCTCGCCCGACGGCACCGTTCGGCTCACGGAAGAACAGGCGCGCGGCATTCTGGAACTGCGCCTGGCGCGGTTGACCGGACTGGAGCGGGATAAAATTCAGGCCGACCTGACCGAGGTGGCCGATCAAATTCGCTATTTGCTGGAAATCCTCGGCTCGCAAATCCGCCGCATGGAGGTGATGACCGAGGAACTCACCGAAGCGCGCAAGGCGATCGTTTCGCCGCGGATGACCGATATCGCCGATGTCGCGTCGGACCAGGACGACGAAAGCCTGATCGAGCCCGGCCAGATGGTCGTCACCATCACCCGCGACGGCTTCATCAAGCGCACTCCGCTGGAAACCTTCCGTGCCCAGAACCGCGGCGGGCGCGGCCGCACCGGCGCGGGTACCCGCGGCGACGACATCGTCACGCGCAGCTTCAACGGCCACACCCATCAATGGGTGCTGTTCTTCTCCTCCGGCGGCAAGGCTTTCCGCGAGAAGGTGTGGCACCTGCCGGAGGCCGGCACGGCGGCGAAGGGGCGGGCGCTGGTGAACCTGCTGCCGGAGCTTGGCTCCGACACCATCACCACGGTGCTGCCGCTGCCGCAGGACGAGAGCCTGTGGGAAAACCTGCACCTGGTGTTCGCCACCGCCTCTGGCGGCATCCGGCGCAACCGGCTGTCGGATTTCCGCAACGTGCGCTCGTCTGGCCTGATCGCCATGAAGCTCGACGAGGGCGACAAGCTGATCGGCGTCGCCACCTGCCGCGACGGCGACGATCTGCTGCTGGCGACCCGCCTGGGCCGCTGCCTGCGCTGCCAGATCACCGACGAGACGCTGCGGGTGTTCGCCGGCCGCGACAGCTCCGGCGTGCGTGGCATCAAGCTGGCGCCGAAGGATGAGGTGATCAGCCTGTCGGTGCTGCGCCATATCGACGTTGCCACCGAGGAGCGCATGGCGTTCCTGAAGTTCTCCGCCGCCAAGCGCCGCAATGCGGACGAGGAGGAGGTAGTCGTCGAGTCCGATGAAGTGGTCGCCGACGTCGCCCTCAGCCCGGAGCGCATCACCGAGCTGGAGGAGGCCGAGGAGATCCTGCTCACCGTCACCGACACCGGCTTCGGCAAGCGCACCTCCGCCTACGATTACCGCGTCAGCGGCCGGGGCGGGCAGGGCATTGCCGGCATCACGCTGACGCCGCGCACCGGCACCGCCGTTGCCGGCACCTTCGCGGTGCGGGCAGGAGACGGCGTGATGATGGTCACCGACGCCGGGCGGCTGATTCGCGTGCCGTCCGATCAGGTGCGCATCACCGGACGACTGTCGATGGGTGTCACCCTGTTCCGGCTTGACACCGGGGAGCACGTGACGAGTGTGTTCCCGATCGTCGAACCAGAGACTCCCGACGAGGGTGCACCGGACCTTCCGGCGCCCATGGACGAGGGCGAGTCGGAGGATACGCATGAGTAGCTTGGCTGAACCCGCGGGCGATTTGGCGCCGACGGCAACATTTCGCGTCGGGCTTTACCCCGGCACGTTCGATCCGATCACCAACGGCCATCTGGACATCATCACCCGCTCGGCGCGGATGATGAAGAAGCTGGTCGTCGGTGTGGCGATGAACGCCGGCAAAGGGCCGCTGTTTCCGATCGAGGAACGGGTGGAACTGGTAAAAGCCGAGATGGCGGTGATCTCTGCCCAGACCGGCACCGAGATCGAGGTGGTGCCGTTCCAGAA
>PLSZ01000564.1:0-4991 GCA_003164305.1 Acetobacteraceae bacterium | reverse complement strand
AACTACCGGCTTGCCCCGGATGTCGAGACGGTGTTCCTGATGGCGAGCGAAACGCACCAGTTCATCTCGTCGCGGTTCGTGAAGGAAATCGCTGCCCTTGGCGGCGATATTTCGAGCTTTGTACCCAAGCTCACGCTGGAGCGGACGCTTCAGCGGGTCTCCAAGGGTAAATGACTGATAGGCCTTTCGGAGAATGTGCCATGCGCCGTCGTGCCCTGATTGCCTGCCTTGCTGCAACCCCCGTATTGGAAATGATGATGAGCGAGAACGCTTCGGCCCAGGCGCCGACCGACCTTGAAAACACGCTGTACCTCGATCTCAAGGGCGGCCGCGTGGTGATCCAGCTGCTGCCCGACATCGCGCCGAAGCATGTCGAGCGGGTGAAAATCCTGGCGCGTGAGGGGTTCTACGACAACACCCCCTTCCACCGCGTCATCGAAGGCTTCATGGCCCAGGGCGGCGATCCTACCGGCACTGGCACCGGCGGCAGCAAGCTGCCCGACCTTCCCGCCGAATTCAGCAAGACCCGCCGCTTCCTGCGCGGCACGGTCGGCGCTGCTCGTTCGTCGAGCCCGAACTCGGCCAACAGCCAGTTCTTCATCATGTTCGCGCCGGCGCCGAGTCTCGATGGCCAGTACACCATCTGGGGCCAGGTTATTTCCGGCATGGAATTGGTCGACGCCATCAAGCGCGGCGCTGCCGGCAGCGGCCAGGTGAGCAATCCTGACCGTATTGTCCACATGCGCGTGGCCGCTGACGTCAAGAACTGACCAGCCCTGCGTTCGAATGGCTTGACCAAAGGCCCGCCTTGTCGTTCAAGGCGGGCACCGAGCGCGTAGCTCAGTCGGTAGAGCACGTGACTTTTAATCATGGGGTCGAGGGTTCGAATCCCTCCGCGCTCACCATTAAAG
Source organism: Acetobacteraceae bacterium (assembly GCA_003164305.1). The sequence continues at coordinate 4,080 of PLSZ01000564.1, read as the reverse complement.
CCTTGAAAACGCACGCTTTATAATAACGAAAAGCGTGTGTTTTCAAGGCTTCAAATTAAATGTCCGCACTGTGTCCGGGCTTTGATCGACCTAGAACCGACACGCCGCGCAGTTTCCGGCTTTTTCCGATTCGCATGCCTTGCGTTGGCAATATCGGACAGATCGCACTGCGGACACCGCGCATTGGGCCGCGCTGATCATCGCCCGCGCCAGACCACAACGTAGGCCTGCGCACAACCAGGGCTGGCCGCGAGTTCATCGTGGAGAGTGGGGCTGATCTGGGGCGCCTCAGTATGATCAGCCGGAAATCAAGCTATCCATCGGCACGCGCAGCGCCTGCGCCAGTGCATGCAACGCGGCCGAGCTGCCTGGCTTCCGTCCCGTCTCGATTTCGGACAAGTAGCTGCCCGATACGCCCGCCTCGCTGGCGAGATGGCGCGCGGTCAGTTTGCGATGCTCGCGCCACACCCGCACAGGGCTCTCGCCGGCCAGCAGCCGGTCTACCAGCGAACCTGGCAGATAATCCGCCCGCGCGGCCTCGGTGCCCAGCTCGGCTTCCCGCTGCGCCTGGGCATCCATCGCCGCATGATCGATGGCATCTTCCGCCGCGGCGATCAGGGCTTCGAAATCGGCGCGGCGCAGCGTCACGCTGTCCGGCGTCTCGGCGATCGGGCTGAAATGGTTCATAGGTCGTAGATCTCCCTGCGATGGCCGATGCGATCAACGACAACATCGGCGCCATCGATCCGGAATACGGCGCGCCAGTCGCCCTGGCGAACCCGAAACTGCCCGGGCGGCTTGCCCTGCATGGCAATGATGCTGGGGTGGCTCTCTGCCGGCGCGGCCGCGATGGCGTCGAGGCGCTGCTTCAACTGTTCCCGTTCGCGCTTTGGCATGGCCAGAAGGGCCTTGATCGCCGAAGCAGAGATGAGCAACGTCATGCGGGGACATTCGCCAATAGCGAATTTGAATGCAAGTTAAAATACAAAACCGCCCCGGCGTGATCCGGGACGGCTTGGTAGGCTCAAAGGAAAGGGCGCCCTACTCCGGGTTGCAATGAGCTTAGGTTGAATAGGGTATCCCCCTATCGTATGCTAAAAGCATGACACATACGGTTCGCGAGAAAGACAAGCTCCTGGCTCGGGTGCGCCGTATTCGAGGCCAGGTCGAAGCCATCGAGCGCGCGCTCGACAGCGAGGCTGGCTGCGAGAAGGTGATGCACCTCCTGGCGAGCACGCGGGCGGCAATGTCCGGGTTGATGGCCGAAGTTATCGAGGATCACGTGCGCTCGCATCTCGTCGATCCTGACAAGTACCCAGGCGCGCTGGACGAGGAAGCTGCCGAGCAGCTGCTCGCCGTCGTCCGCACCTACCTCAAGTGAGGACGCCCAGCATGCCGGACGCGAGCCATACAAAAGGGCCGATCGGGCACAGCCATGTGTTCCTGGGGGAAGGCCACGAGAAGTCGGAAAAACGGACATGGGCGGTCATTTGGCTCTGCGGCGCGATGATGGTGCTGGAAATCGTTGGCGGCATGGCCTTCGGATCGATCGCGCTGGTGGCCGATGGTCTGCACATGTCGACCCACGCCGGTGCTCTTTTGCTGGCGGCACTCGCCTACACTTATGCCCGTAAACACGCCAACGACGACCGCTACACCTTCGGGACGGGCAAGTTCGGCGATCTCGCCGGGTTCACCAGCGCGATCATCCTGGCGATGATCGCGATCCTGATCGGATATGAATCCGTCATCCGCATCGTGGCTCCGGTGGCAATCCACTTCGGCGAGGCGATCCCGATCGCCGTGCTCGGCCTGGGCGTGAACGTCGCATCCGCGTGGTTGCTGTCCGGCGGCGGCCACCATCACCACCACGGACATGGAGGTCATGACAGCCATCACGGGCATGATGAGGAGCATCAGCTCACCACCTCAATCGGCCTGCTGACGCTATCGGTGTTCGAGGACACTCATCCTCCGGTGTTTCGGATCAGCGGCGCCACCGGGCAGGAAGTGACGATTGAAACGCTTAGACCGGACGGCACGCGACAAGCCTTCAGCATGGAAGACCGTGGCGACTGCCTTCAAAGTCGGGAGGAAATTCCGGAGCCGCACGCGTTCACGGCAACCGTGTCCGTCCAAGGCAATCGGTATTCGGCCGTGTTCGCGGAGCACGAACATGGCCACGACGCGCACGCGGCTGCCCATCGGGACAACAACATGCGGGCGGCCATCGTGCACGTCATGGCGGATGCGGCCGTTTCGGTTCTCGTGATCGTCGGACTCGTGCTCGCACGGGCCTTCGGCTGGCTGTGGATGGACCCGCTGGCTGGCATCGTCGGAGCCTTCGTGATTGCGTCCTGGGCGTTCGGCCTGGTGAAGGACACCGGGGCCATCTTGCTGGACATGAATCCAGACAAAGGCATGACCGCCAGAATCAGGAAGGTTGTCGAGGCGGAAGGTGACCGTTTGACGGATATCCACGTCTGGCGGCTCGGGCCCGGGCACCTCGGGGCCATCGTCTCCGTGGCGACAGCCAGCGATCGGGGAGCCGCATACTACCGTCGCAAGCTCGCGTGTTTCGCGAATTTGTCACATCTGACAGTGGAGGTTCTGCCGCTGGCCTGAGTGTCAATCGCCAAGCAACCGCGGCACCAATAGGGCTCAAAGCCCATGTCGCTGCATCAACCTGTTTCATGCTCAGGTCAGGTTCAACACACTCTAAAACCGGATCGCACCGCCAAATATAGAAGCGAGGACGATGACGATCGAAACGATCCCGAACAGCCCGGCGAACAGCCAGAATTCGAGCTTGCTGGATGACGCTATCTCGGTTTCGCTCGAAGGCTCGTCCGTGGTGTTTTGTGGCATTGAAGTTGGCGTGGGCGTCGGCGCGGGTGGTGGTGGCGGACGCATGATCGGTGCCGCGGGCAGCGGGTGCAGGTCTGGCCATGCGGTCTCCGGCGTGTTCCCGCCCAGCAGATAGACATAGAGCGCCGCCAGCGCCGGTACGATCAGCGGCAGCGCCGGCGCCTGTTGCGAAATCCAGTCTGCTAGCAAGGGGTCCGATACGAGCAGCTTCCCTGCCACCCAGCCCAGCAGTGCGATGCCAAGCCTGTTCAGTTCGGGGTAACGGCGCAGTAAATGCCCCACCAACGTGCTGCCGAACATCAGAATGGCGACGCTCAGCGTCAGGCCAAGCGTCAGATACAGCGTACTGTCGCCTGCCACCGCCGCCAGGGCCAGCACGTTGTCCAGGCTCATCAGCACGTCGATCAATGTCAGCAGCAGCGCGGCACCCAGCACACCCGTCTGGCCGCCAAGCGTCGGTGGCGCATCGGTGCGGCCGGGTCTTGGGCAGGCGAGATTGACCGCCAGCAGCGCCAGCAATCCGCCGGTGATGGTCACCAGCACCACCCGCGCCAGCGTCGCGCCGAGCGTCGCCAGGATAAGAGTCATTCGCTGGCGCTGCAGCGGCAACGTCTGGCAGACCAAGGCGATCACCAGCGCATTGTCGCCAGCGAGCAGCAGATCGATCAGCAACACCGAGAGCGGCTTGCCGAGGAAATCCGGAATGCCGAAATCGTTCATGGCAGGATTCCAGACTGCGGTGTGGTCGGAGGGCCGCTGGTCACAGCAAGCCCGCCAGGCCCGCATACAAACCCACCCCGGCGGTCACGCTGAACACCACCGCCACGCACACCGCATAGGCCCCGCGCAGTTGCACATCCGCCGGCAGCTCACGGCGCGCCACGAAGTAGAGGAACCCCAGCACAACCGGCAACAGCAGCGCGTTCAGCACGCCCGCCGCCACCGCCAGATCCACCAGGTTGAGTCCCGAGGCCACCAACGCCGCCCCGCCCGCCAGCACCGCGGCGAAGGCGGCATAGAACCAGGGCGCCTCGGCCGGCGTCTCGCTCAGCGAGTGGCGCAAACCGACCACTTCGNNGCCAGCGGCCCGACGGTGCCGGTGAAGGCGTCGGCGATATCACCGACCTGGTTGAGCGCGCGACCGCCCGCGGCGTGATGGCTGAACGCAGCGGCGGCGGCCACCACCACGGCGGCGGTCACGAACTGACACAG
>PLSZ01000385.1 GCA_003164305.1 Acetobacteraceae bacterium | reverse complement strand
CGGCAGAAAATCCAGGTCGATGTCCGCGTGGTGTCCGCCACCAACGCGAACCTGGAGGAAAAGATAGCTCAGGGTGTCTTCCGCGGCGATTTGTTTTATCGGATGAACGCGGTGACGGTGCGGATCCCGCCGTTGCGGGAGCGGGGCGGCGACGTGATGCTGCTGGCGAATTTCTTCCTGAGCCGGTTCAATCAGGAGTTCAATCGTAACATCCGCGGCTTTACTGAAGCCGCGACCGCGGCAATGGACGCGCATGACTGGCCGGGCAATGTCCGGGAACTGGAAAACCGCATGAAGCGCGCGGTCGTGATGGCGGAGACCCGGATGATCGACGTGACCGACCTGGAACTCGCCTCGGGCGAGGAGGCGATGCCCGATCTGGATCTGCGCGCCGCCCGGTTGCGCGCCGAGCGCGAGGTGCTACAGGCCGCTCTGGCCCGCAGCAACAACACGCTGGCGACCGCCGCGCGCCTGCTGGGGGTCAGCCGGCCGACACTGTATGGTCTCATGGAAGTGCATGCGATCGAGATCGATGGGATGAAACCGGCCGCGACAGCGGAGACCTTGGCGGTCAGAGCAGACGCCGCCAAAACTGAATGAAACCAAGGATCAGGACCATGCGTAACAGAATGTCCAAGGCTTTCGGGGCGGTGCGTCTCGCCAGAGAGACCCGCGACCCGCCGATCGTCGCCGCCGTGACAGTCCGGCCCGCGCCATTCGCCTTTTCCCGTCATCCTCGGGCTCCCGAAGGACATCCTCGGGCTCCCGAACGTCATCCTCGGGCTCGACCCGAGGATCTCTCGACACGCCAAGGAATTCAAAAGTCGGGCACGGCGTCTGGGCCGGCCGATCCTCGGGTCAAGCCCGAGGATGACGTTCGGGGGCTTGAGGATGACGTTCGGGGGCTTGAGGATGACGTTCGGGGGAAAGATTTTCGCCTTCGCTGGCCTTTTCTTGATGCCTATAGGACCGCGCGCGGGGATAGATTTGGGACGGGCCGATTTGGGACGGGTCTGGGGGCGATCGCCCTTTGCGCCATGCTCGCCGGCTTCTCTGGCTCCGCCTGGGCCGATTACATGTCGAACGCCCGGGATTCGTTGAAAAAGGGCGACCTGAAGTCGGCGCAAATCGATCTGCGCAACGCCGTCCGCAACGATCCGCAGAATGCCGAGGCGCATTTCCTGCTCGGCCGTGTGTCGATCGAGTTGGGCGACCCGGTCGCCGCCGAACGTGAGGCACAGGCGGCGCGGGAGCGTGGCTTCGATCCGCACCAGACCGTTCCGTTGTTGTCGCAGGCCCTTCTGGGCCAGGCCAAATACCAGATCCTGCTGGACGATCTGAAGCCGGACGGCCGCGATCCGACATTGGACGCGTCCATCCTGGTGTCGCGCGGCTATGCCTTGATCGGGCTCAAGAAACCGGACGACGCGAAGAAGGCGTTCGCCGAGGCGCAGCAGGTGGCGCCGAACGCGGTGGAGCCGCTGCTCGCCGACGCGCGGCTGTCGGTGGCGCGCGCCGACCTGAACGGAGCGCAGGCGAAGATCGACGCGGCGATAGCGGCGCAGCCGAAATCGGTCGAGGCGTTGCTGGCGAAGGCGCAGTTGCTGCGGTTGAAGAACGATGGGCCGGGGGCGATGGCGGTGCTGGACGATTTGATCGCCAGCCAGCCGACCGCGATGCAGGCCCGCCTTGATCGCGCCAGCCTCGCGCTGGCGATGAACAAGAACGATCAGGCGAAGGCGGACATCGAGGCGGTGCTGAAAGGCACGCCGGGGAATGTGCAGGCGATTTACCTCGCCGCGGTGATGGAGGCGCAGGCCGGCCATTGGGATGTCGCGGATAAGGACCTGGAAAAGATCTCGGCGTTCATCGGCCGCATCCAGCGGGCTTACTATTTGCAGGCGGTGGTGAAGGAGCAGCTTGGCCAGTACGAGCAGGCTGAGGAATCGGCGCGCAAGTACCTCGCCCGCTTCCCCAACGACATCGCCGGCTACAAGGTCCTGGCGCGGGTGCAGTTCGCCAAGAAGCGTCCCGATCTGGTGATCGACGCCTTGGGCAAGGTCGCGGAATCCGGCAAGGCCGATGCCGAGACCTACGATCTTCTGGGCCGTGCCTATTCCGCCACCAACCGCGCGACGGACGCGGTGGCGGCGTTCCAGAAGGCGCAGTCGATGGCGCCGAACGATGTTGGGCTGCAGACCCGTCTCGCCTCGGCGCGGATGGGAATGGGCGACGTCGAGGCGGCGATGGGCGACCTGGAGCACACGCTGCAACTGGTGCCGAAAGCGCCGGCCGTGGGTGAGGCATTGTTCTTCGCCTCGCTGGCCAGCGGCGACATGGAAAAAGCCCAGGATGCGTTGGATAAAGTGAAGGCGATGCAGGGGGATACGGAGATAACGGGCAATCTGGAAGGATTGCTGCACCTCGCGAAGACCGAGCTGCCCGAGGCGGAGACCACGTTTGAAGGTCTGGTGAAGAAATATCCGGACTTCGCGGCGGCCAAGGTGAACCTGGCGCGGATTGTCGCCATGCGCGGGGATCAGCCGAAGGCCGAGGACCTGCTGGCGCAGGTGCTGGCGAAGGATCCGGTGTCCGAGCCGGCGCTGACCATGGCGGTGTTTTACAAGCTGCAGAACGGCCGCCTCGCCGAAGCCATCGACATCATGACGAAGGCGCATAACGCGGCGCCTCAGGCTCCCGCCACCACGGCCAATCTGGGTGAGCTGTATATTCGCAATGGCGATCCGCAAAAGGCGCTCGATCTGGCGCTGGCGCAGAAGCCGCCGGTATCGACCGCGATCGAGATCTACAGTCTGAAGGCGGCGTCGTACCTGGCGCTGGGCCGCAAGAAAGAGGCGCGCGATACCTACGCCGAACTGCTGAAACAGGACGCCAACGTGATCGGCGCCCGCCGTCAGTTGGTCGCGTTGCTGATCGAGTCCGGAGATTTCGAGGCGGCGCGCGCGGCGTTGCTCGCGGGAATCGCCGCCAGCCCGCGGAATTATCAGCTGTATCAGGATCTCGCGATGATCGACCTGAAGTCGACCGGGGTGGAGGCGGCATTGGCCACCGCCGACCGGCTGATGGGGCAGGATCGCGATTTCGCCGATCTGCGGGCGTTGAAGGGCGATTTGTATCTGGCGGCGAACCGGCCGAACGACGCGGTCGATGCGTACCAGAAGGAATTCACGGCCAACCCGAGCAGCATGTTGGTGACAAGGCTGGCCGGCGCGGAAATGCGGGCGGGCCGTGTCGATACCGCGACGAAGCTGCTGATCGAGTGGGTCAGCCAGCACGACGACGATTTTGGCGTGTTACAGCAATTGTCGGAGATTTTGCTGGCGACCCAGCGCTATGCCGAGGCTGGCACCTACCTGGAGCAATTGCTGAAAAAGAAGCCGTATGACGCGGTCGCGCTGAACAACCTGGCGTGGATTTATCAGCAGAAGGGTGACGACCGGGCGTTGGCCACGGCGCGGAGGGCTTATGTGCTGGCGCCCAACGCGCAGACCGCGGATACGTTGGGTTGGATCCTGGTGACCAGCGGGAACCCCCAGAACGGGGTCGCCTTGCTGCGGCAGGCCACCACGGAAGCGTCAAGCGATCCCCGGGTGGTCTATCATTACGAGGTCGCGCTGAAGGATACCGGCGACAAGGGTGAGGCGATCAAGCAGTTGACCGTGGTCGTCGGCTTGAAAGGCGCCGCGAAGGAGAAAGAGGACGCGGCGCAGTTGCTGACCGACCTGAAAGGGTCCTGATCCCCGGTTCGCCGAGGCCAGTGCCGGACCGATGACGCCGATCCGGCTGCTGACCTTCTCGACGCTGTTTCCGAATAACGCGCGGCCCAATCACGGGGTTTTCGTGGAG
>PLSZ01000382.1:2358-2742 GCA_003164305.1 Acetobacteraceae bacterium | reverse complement strand
GGCTTCAGGCCGTCGCGCACATCCGGCAGCGAGCGCGACATGATGGTGGACAGGGCGTAGGCGAGGTAGCGCTCGGACAAAGCGTCCTTGAGCGCGGTGTCTTCTATGTGTCCGGCGAACTCATCCGGCATCCTGGTTCTCCGATTCGGCCACCATCGCGGCGACCCGGTCGTATAGCATCTGGCGCGCCATGGGCAGCGGGCGGTGCCGCGCGCCGAACACGTCCCGGGTCAGGAAATGGCCGGTCAGGCGCAGGCCGGCGCGCCAGTCGTCGGGGCTGGATGCCGTGGCGCCGGTCAGAAAGGCGGGCAGCGGCAGCAGGCGGGAAGACCAGAGGCCGGCGCCTTCGGTCGTCACGGCGCGGCCGGTTTTCGGCGAGACATA
>PLSZ01000382.1:0-2321 GCA_003164305.1 Acetobacteraceae bacterium | reverse complement strand
TCGTGCGGTTCGCGTTCGGGCAACGCGTCCTCGGTCACCGAGCAAACCGCGGTGAGCATGCCCAACGCCAGAGGATCGTCCATGACGGAGGCGGCGGTGGCATGGATCAGTTCGCCGCGAAAGCCGCCGAGTTGGTCCGACAGCCGGGCGAGCCAGCGGGCCTGGACGAAGTTTCCCGCCTGCCAGAGGCCGCCCTGGGAGCGGGATGCGCCGCCTTTCACGAGGCCCCGGTGGGCGCCATGTTCGGCGGTCATCACGGTGGCGATAACGTCGCCCTCGCCGTAGGGGCGGGTGTCGAGCACGATGGCGGGCAGGTCCCAGTCCATGGGAGGGGTTATATCAGGGTCGCCGAGCGAGCGGAACCGGCGTGATCGGTCATGGACGCAGCGTCCTGGTGAAGAAGCGCACCACGTCCCGGTTGAACGTCCGATGGAACGCCGCGCGATCGAAGCCGCCACGCTCCTTACAGATCATCGGCGCCACCTGGGCGAGAGGCTCGCTGCACGGGGCGAGAAAGTCGAAATGGTCGGCGCCGGGGACGACGTGATACTCGGGCTTGCGAGGCAGCGCGGCGCGCACCGCCTCCGCGTAATCGGGGGATGGCAGGATGGTGTCCGCGGCGGCGCGCCAAAGCTGAACCGGGACCGTGACGTTTTTCAGCCCGGAGCGGGTGAAGGTGAACCCGATCGCCGGCGCCGCGACCACCGCCGCCTTGATGCGCGGGTCGGCGATCCATTCGTCATCGCGTACCCTCGCGTCCGGTGGGATGGGATGCGCCGCCAGCAGCTTGCAGACGTAAGTGGCAGCGTGGCCGGCGCAGTAGGGAGCGACACGCGTCAGGTCGGGGATGCCGCCGATAGACACGAGAACCGTGAACCCGCCTGACGAAAACCCGAACGCTCCGACTTTGGCGGGATCGATCGCGAGATGCCCAGGCCATGCGGTGAGCATGTAATCGATGACGGTGTGGATGGCCTGTGGGCGCAGGGTCAGATGCGTCGCCTGGCTCTGGTCCCGGTAGTTGTCTCCGGTGTGGGTCACCGCGGCGACGATGAAGCCGGCATGCGCGAGGGCCAGGGCGGTGTCGTAATGGCTCTCGAACGTTCCGCCGTTGCCGTGTGACATCACGATCAAGGGATGTGGACCGGGGGTCACAGAGGCGTCGGGCGCGACGGACTGGGTGAACAGGCCGACGTCATGCTCGGATGGGGGCGTTTTGGTGGGATACCAGATGCCGACCTGAAGCGGCTCGGCGGGCGGGTTTGGGACGCTGACGATGGAGAAGCCGACCGCGTCGGCATGGGCCGGCGGGATGGAGAGGGCGATGAGGAGAAGGAGGCATCCCAGTAGTCGCGACATTGGCGTGATTTCCTTGGGGTGGACCATTCGCTCCCGCGTTCGGTTCATGCAGCGGCCAGTTCCGCCAGGAAGGACCTCGCGGTGATCATACGAATCCCACGGTAATGGCGAAGGCTCAGCAGGTCTTTATCGCCTGTGACAATCGCGTTTGCCTGGACATCGACCGCCGTGGCGATCACGTGATCGTCATCCGGGTCACGACAGACCGCGCCAATCATGGGCAAAGGACCAGCGAATACCGTACCCAACCGGCGAAGGCGATCGCACCAGTCACGAACGGCGTCTTCGGTATGCCCGTGAGCCGTTCGAAGGCGGACATCACAGAGCGACCGCCTGGTTTCCTCGATCAACACGGTCGATAGGTGCATGGTGAAACTGTTTCGTTCGGCTTCCGACAGAACCTCGCCCGGAACGCTGGCCGGAAAAAGAAACGCACTGACGAGAACAGAGGCATCAACGACGGCGGTCGGCGGCATAAGCCCGCCGCTCCTCGTCCACGACCGCGAGGATTTCGGCTTGTTGCTCCTCTGTCGGTTCCCCACGCCGCGCGTTGACCGGACGAAGCACGATTTCGCCAGACGCGGTCACCTCCACGTCCAGATAGTCACCCTCTTCCAGGCCCGCCGCATCCCGGATGGTTCGAGGTAGCGTGATTTGTGNNGCGCGAGTGGGTTCGCTCGGAGACGCCGTGTCATCCGGCCAGGATGACCGCCGGCCCACTGCGCGTCGCGTCGCTGAAGCGGCCGCTCATCGCGGCGACGCGATTTGACGGGACCGACTCATCCCCCCGGATCGTCCAGCCCGATCGCCCGCAATCGGGCACCCTCATTATCCCACCCGGCGCGTTCCTTGACGTTCAGAAACAGATGCACCGGCCGCTCCAGGAGCCCACCCAGATCGCGCCGCGCGCGCGCGCCAATATCGCGGATTTTCGAGCCTTTTTCGCCGATCAGGATCGCCTT
>PLSZ01000563.1 GCA_003164305.1 Acetobacteraceae bacterium | reverse complement strand
CCGCCTATGCCGCCGGCTTCGCGCTGGAATGCGCGGCGATCCGCCGGGTCCGCGAGACCATGGGGCTTTCCAACCTGATCGTGATGGTGCCGTTCTGCCGCCGCGTCGAGGAAGCCGAACGCGTGCTGGCGGCGATGGCGAAACACGGTCTGGAACGAGGCCGCGACGGGCTTGAGGTGTTCGTGATGTGCGAGATCCCCAACAACGTCATCCAGGTCGATGCCTTCGCCAAAGTGTTCGACGGGTTCTCGATCGGATCCAACGACCTGACGCAATTGACCCTTGGCGTGGATCGCGATTCGGAGATCGTGGCGTTCGATTTCGATGAGCGCGATCCGGGGATGCTGGAGATGCTGCGCCTCGCGGTGACCGGCGCGATCCGCAACCATCGCCATGTCGGGATCTGCGGGGAGGCGCCGGCGAATTACCCGGAGATCGCGCGGTACTTAACGACGCTGGGGATCGACTCGATCAGCGTCAACCCATCGAGCCTGGTGCGCACCATCGCCGTGGTGCGGGAGGCGGAAGAAGCCGTGGGCAAGGCGGCCTGAGCACGGAGATGTCGCTTCGCGAACCCAACTTCCCGTCATCCTCGGGCTTGACCCGAGGATCTCTCGGCGTGCCAAGGAAGTCAAAGATCGGACCCGGTGCCTTGGGCGGGCTGATCCTCGGGTCGAGCCCGAGGATGACGTTACCGGCGGGATTCATGATCTGAATCAACGCGCCTCGGTCCCTGTTAGCTTACACAGACTTTGGCGTCAGCCCGCCTTAAGGGAGCAGCCGATGTTCGACCACGATCGCAAACTCGCTGTGTCACGCCGTTTCTTTCTGCGTGGCACTGGCGCGGCCGCCGGTGGGATGGCGCTGCTCGGCGATGACCGCGCCGCCGCCGCCGCCGCCGCGAATGAGCCGCCGATCTCAGGCCCCGGAATGGTGCCGCTGACATTGAACGTCAACGGCCGGACGTATGACGTCAGCGTGGAACCGTGCGTGACGCTGGCTGAATTACTGCGCGACGGCCTCGATCTCACCGGCACCAAGATCGGCTGCGACCGAGGATCGTGCTCGGCCTGCACGGTGTGGCTCGATGGCGCGCCCGTGGCGTCCTGCATGCTGCTGGCGATCGATGTCGGCGCCCGGGCGGTCACCACGATCGAAGGCCTCGCGCATGGCGACACGCTGCATCCGGTGCAGGAGGCTTTCATCGCGCATGACGCCATGCAATGCGGCTATTGCACGCCGGGCATGGTCATGAGTTCCGCCGCGTTGCTGGAACGCAATCCTCATCCGGCGATTGAGGATATCCAGGCGGCGATCTCCGGGCACATCTGCCGTTGCGGCAGTTACCCGCACATCGTCGATGCCGTGCTCGCCGTCAGCCAAACGCGAAAGGCCTGACCATGGCGAGCGAAATCCTCCGGACTGAAAACTTCCCGTCGGGCATCGCGAGCGCGGGTCTGGGCCAGATCGAACGCCGGATCCCCATCGACGAACCCCCGCCGCTGCCGGTCAACAGCGCGCTTCAGGTCATCGGCAAACCCGTGTCCCGGCAGGACGGCCGCGCCAAGGTGACCGGCGCGGTGCGTTTCACCGTCGATGTGAAATTACCGGGACTTTTGCACGCACGGATCCTGCGCTCCGGATTGCCGCACGCCCGCGTGCGGGCGATCGACGCGGAGGCGGCGGCGCGCGTGCCCGGTGTGCGCGCGGTGCTGATCATCGCGCCCAAGGACGCGGTCTTGCGGTACGCGGGCGCTCCGGTAGCCGCCGTCGCGGCGACGTCCGCCGCGGTCGCGGAGGCGGCGGTGCGGGCGATCCGCGCCGATTACGCGCCGCTGCCGTTTGTCGCCGATTTGGACATCGCCCGTCGGCCGAACGCGGCTTTGGTCTACCAACCCGGCGAGCAACCGTCGCTGGCCGTCGCCGAAATCCCGATCGCCACCGGCCTGCCGATCGCCGGCAACGTGCGCGGTCCGGAAACCACCGGCGGCCGCGGCGATATCGCGCAGGGGTTCGCCCAGGCTGACGTCGTGGTTGAGGGGGAGTATCGTACGCAGACGCAAACGCATTGCTGCATGGAACCTCATGCCATCGTCGCCGACTGGCGCCCGGATGGCCTGACCGTCTTTATGTCCACGCAATACACCGCCGGTGTCCGGCGCGAACTGGCGCGCGAGTTCAACCTGAAATTGAGTCAGGTGCGCGTGAAAGTCGCGGCCATGGGCGGCGGTTTTGGTTCGAAGTCGCAATTGAGTGGTTACGGCCGCTTCGCCGTCATGCTGTCGCGGCAGGCCGGCGCCCCGGTGCGCCTGGTGCTGGATCGCGAGGAAGAACATCTCGACACCGGCAACCGTCCCGCTACCTGGCAGAATCTGCGTATCGGCGCCCGCCGCGACGGCACGCTGACGGCGATTTCCTTGTTGGAATACGGTACCGCGGGAGTTGGTGTCGGCGCCGGTGTCGGCAACTTCGCGCAATCGCTGTATGCCTGCCCGAATTTCGCCTCAGCGCAGAACGACGTGTTCATTAATGCCGGCCGAGGCTCCCCGTTCCGCGGGCCCGGCAACACGCCCGGCGCCTTCGCCATGGAGCAAGCCATCGACGAACTCGCCGACAAACTGGGTTTCGATCCATTGGTCTTGCGGGACCGTATTGATCCGAGTCCCGTGCGGCGAGAAGAACGCCGGCTTGGCGCGCAACGCATCGGCTGGGATCGCCGTCATAAGCCCGGCACCGACTCCAGCGTGATCAAGCGCGGTCTGGGTGTGGCGCAATCGATCTGGGGCGCCAACGTGACCACCAACGCCGCCTGCGAGGTCCGGCTCGGACGGGATGGTTCGGTCGAGGTGCTGTCGAGCGTGCAGGACCTTGGCACCGGCATCGGTACCATCCTCGCGCAGGTCGTCGCCGAGGAATTCGGCCTGCGTCCGGAAGACATCACCGTGCATATTGGCGACACCGAGTTTCCCGCCGGTCCGCCGTCGTACGGCAGCCAGACCACCGCCTCCATCACCCCGGCGGCGCGCGACGCGGCATGGCGGGTGAAGCAGACCTTGTTCCGCCAGGTCGCGCTGACGTTGAACGCCGACGCGGACCGTCTGGCCGCGCGCGACGGCCGTATCGCTTCGCTGGACGATCCCTCCCGCGACATCGGATTCCGAGAGGCCTGCGCTGGTCTACGCACGGATCAGATCAGCGCGGTCGGCACCCGCGCCGACGATTACGGTGGGTTTCGCCGCAAGAATGGCGACAGCGCGGGCGCCCAAACCGACCTCGGCGGTGTGCAATTCGCGGAAGTTTCGGTCGATACCGAAACCGGCGCGATCCGCGTCGAACGAGTCGTCGCCGTGCAGGACTGCGGCCGCCCGATGAACCCGAAGCTGATCGAAAGCCAGGNNCGTGCTGATGGGCATCTCCTACGCGTTGTTGGAACAGCGCGTGATGGATCAGCACACCGGGCACATGGTGAATGCCAACCTGGAACAATACAAGCTGGTGGGCGTCTCGGAAACGCCGCCGATCGAAGTGATCGTACTGGAAAACTACCAGGGCCAGAGCGCGACCGATGCTTATGGCATCGCCGAGCCCTCCAACATCGCCACCGCGCCCGCGATCGCCAACGCCGTATTCAACGCGATCGGCGCGCGCCTGCGCGGCCTGCCGATGACGCGCGCCGCGGTGCTGGCCGCGCTCGGCCGCCTGCCACAAAGGAGTTGAGCGATGGACCGCTTCGCATGGCAGAGCGCGCGTTCGGTGGCCGAAGCAGCCTCGTTGGGTCAGTGCACCGTGGCGGAGGCGATGCTGGACGATACCGGCGGCGCGGATCGCGTGGTGTTGAAGGCCGGTGGCATCGATCTGCTCGACCTGATGAAGGAAGGGCTGCTGCATCCTGGCCGGCTGGTGAATTTGCGCGACATTCCAGGCCTGAACGCGATCGCCGCCGACGCCTCGCGGATTGGCGCGCTGGTCACTTTGGAGCA
>PLSZ01000222.1 GCA_003164305.1 Acetobacteraceae bacterium | reverse complement strand
TCGCATGTCCTGGTGCCGCCGGCGATGCGCGCAATCCTCGACGCGCCGGGTAACCGGATCGAAGGCTTCCTCGCGGCGGGCCATGTGTGCGCGGTGATGGGATACGAAGAATATGAGCCGATCGCCGCGCGTTATCGCGTGCCCATCGTTGTCACCGGCTTTGAGCCGGTGGATATCCTGGAAGGCGTCTTGCTGTGCGTTCGCCAACTGGAAACCGGCCGGGCCGAAGTGGAGAACCAGTACAGCCGCTCAGTGCGCCGCGCCGGCAATGACGCGGCCCAGACGATGCTCCGGGAAGTGTTCCGCATCGTCCCGCGCGACTGGCGCGGCATCGGCGAGATCCCCGAAAGCGGATTTGGCCTGGCCGAGGCGTATCGCGATTTCGACGCCGAGCAACGGTTCGGTGCTGTCCAGGTCGCGGCCGAGGCCGCCGGTCCCTGCATCGGCGGGCTGGTGTTGCGCGGCGAACGGAAACCGCCCGAATGTCCCGCGTTTGGCACGGCATGCACGCCGGAACACCCGCTTGGCGTCACGATGGTATCCTCGGAAGGCGCCTGTGCCGCCTATTACCGCTATCGCCGCGCCGCCGGGGGGGAACGTTGACGGAGCCCGGAGACTTCGCGATGGCCTGTCCGCGTCCGGTGGCCGCCCCAGGGGGCGCGACGGAGACCGTGCAACTCGCGCATGGCGGCGGTGGACGGGCAATGGCGCGGCTGTTGGACACGATCATCCGGCCGGGTTTCGCCGACCCGGAACTTGAGCGGCGCCATGACGGGGCGGTGCTGGATATCGATGGACCGGTCGCTTTCACGACCGACTCGTATGTCGTCCGGCCGCTGGTGTTTCCGGGCGGCGACATCGGCACGCTGGCGGTGAACGGGACGGTGAACNNGTTCATTCTGGAGGAAGGCCTGCCGCTCGCGATGCTGCGCCGGATCGTCGGTTCGATGCGGCGGTGCGCGGCGGAAGCCGGGGTCCGGCTGGTGACCGGCGACACCCAGGTGGTCGAGCGCGGCAATGCGGATGGCATGTTCGTCAACACCAGCGGCATTGGCCGCGTCGTGGCCGCGGCGCCGATCGGTCCCTCGAGCGTGCGGCCAGGCGACGCGGTGATCCTCAGCGGCGATATCGGCCGTCACGGGATCGCGGTGATGGCGGCGCGCGAGGATCTGGGCTTCGAGATGCCCATCGAAAGTGACTGCGCGCCTGTCGCCGCGCCGATCCTGGCGTTGATCGAGGTTGGGGTCGCGGTTCGTTGCCTGCGCGACCTGACCCGCGGCGGCCTGGCGAGCGCGGCAGTGGAAATCGCCGAGACGGCGGGGTTGGCGATCGCGCTCCATGAGAGTTCGATTCCGGTGCATGACGCGGTGCGCGCCGCGTGCGAATTGTTGGGCTTCGATCCGTTGCATGTCGCGAATGAAGGGCGGTTCGTCGCCTTCGTCGCGCCAGAAGATGCCGTCCGCGCCGTCGAGATCCTGCGGTTGCACGAGGTCGCCGCCGCGGCGGCGGTGATCGGCGAGGTGCGTGACGGGCCCTCCGGGATTGTGTCGTGTCGCGGACCGTTCGGCGTCGACCGCGCCATCGACATGCTCAGTGGCGAGCAACTGCCGCGCATTTGTTGATCGCCACACTCAATATCGCTGACGGTGATGTCCGTTTTGGAGGATCGAACGTCCGCCGCCGTACGACCGACCCGGGCGCGAAGCGGCCGTTGCTGGGTCGATCGTTCTATGTCCGGAACCCACCCGGTGCGGCTGCGGCAAGACGTCCGGCTCGCACCGATTGTGTCGCGTGTCGCACTCACGAGGGGCGGCACTATATTCGGCCTCTGGTGCGTTCTCGCCAAACGTCGAACCCCCGCCAGATTTCTCTGGCGGGGGTTGCCGATGAACGGCATCGGCGTTGGTCATTCCGGAGGATCATCAAGAATGAGCACTCGCCCGGGCCAACCGGCGAGTTCCTCGAAAGTGATTTCCGGGAACATGATGAGGATCGCCTCGATGTTATCGCGCGACAGACCTTTCGAGTCACCGCGCAGATGATTGTAGGTCGCGTTGGGCGACGCCATGCCAGCGCGGCGGGAAAGTTCTGTTGCCCTGATCCCATAACGGTCGAGAGGGGCAAGAAGTCCTTCCCGCCGGCGTTCAGAATCAAAGCAGACTTTCTCGGCCAGCAGTGGATCCTGTCTCGAACGAGAAGGTGCTTCTCCAGGAGGAGGTTGTTTGTCAGTCTGTTTCACGATTTTCACCTGCTGGTATCCCCTGATCTGGTTGGAACCACGATCGCGGACAAGCGGAACGCGCGGCAGCAACAGCCGGCGCGATAGGCCGAAAAATACGAGATCGCGGGGACTGGGAGCAGAAAAATGATTGTCTGCACAACAACAGATGAGACTTGTCTGTTTAGTTTCAATCCCGCTTCTATTGATTTCGAAGCCACATCATAATGTTTCTGGCCAGTGGCGAAGTCCAGGCTTCTCGTCACATCCCGGTGTCCCGTAATACCACGGGCCTTAAATTCTGACCGGTGCGCACCTGCCTCTCACTGTCATGGCCGGCCTCGGGCCGGCCATCTATCGCGGCACGGTGTCCGAAGAGATGGCCGGGTCGGAGCCCCCCCCATGACGTTGAAACGGCGTGCCACGAGTCAAAACTTACGGCCCCTGGTATAATACCAACCGCCCGGACGACTGCTCTTCGCACGAACGCCAACCACGTCATGGCCGGCCACTGAGCCGGCCATCCGTTCCAGCACAGTGCTGGGAAAGATCACCGGGTCGAGCCCGGTGATGACGGGGTAGGCGCCAGTG
>PLSZ01000102.1:5435-5585 GCA_003164305.1 Acetobacteraceae bacterium | reverse complement strand
TGGTCGGTGAATCCGGGTGTGGCAAGTCGACGCTCGCGCGGCTGCTGATGCGGCTGGAGGCACCGGCGTCGGGTCAGATCCGGTTCGCGGAGCAGGAGCTTCGCCGGGTCGAACGGCGGCACTTGCAGATGGTGTTTCAGGATCCGTACG
>PLSZ01000102.1:0-5386 GCA_003164305.1 Acetobacteraceae bacterium | reverse complement strand
TCCGGCGGTCAACGGCAACGCGTGGCGATCGCCCGGGCCATTGCTTTGAACCCGCGGTTCGTCGTGGCCGATGAGGCGGTCTCGGCGCTGGACGTTTCGGTGCAGGCACAGATCATCAATCTGCTGATCGACCTGAAGCAGCGTCTCGGCCTGACGTATTTGTTCATTGGCCATGGGCTGCATCTGGTGCGGCATATTTCCGACCGGATCGGTGTGATGTATCTCGGCAAGCTGGTGGAAGTCGGGCCGGCCGGAGACCTGTTCCGCGATCCCGCACATCCGTATACGCGCGCTCTGTTGGCAGCGATTCCAGTGCCGGATCCAACGCTGCGGGGGCGCCTGGTGCCGCCCAGGGGAGAGTTGCCGTCGCCAGCGAACCCGCCGAGTGGGTGCCGGTTTCACACACGCTGCGACTTCGCCACCGCGTTGTGCCGGACCGTTGAACCGGTGCTGGCGGAGCGCGGGAGCGGACGATTTGTCGCCTGCCATTTTCCCTTGGGGCAAGATGGATGAGGGTTCGCTCCACCGATTGAGGTCGGGAGAAACAGGCTACCAGACGGGCCGGATGTACTTTCCATAAAGGTCGACAATAAATGCTTTCACCGCTGGTGACCGATAGATATCCACGAACCGCAAGGTCCGAGGATCATGTTCGTGGTCCGCCCGCACGACAAAGTTCAGCGCGTAGTGCGGATCGCCTTCGCCATCGGTCAGCAAAGCCGAACCCGGGTCGCCACCCGATATCATCAGGTAGCTGATGCTGACCTGCGCCAGCGCGACGTCATCCAGCGCGCGCGGCAACTGCGCCGCCTCCAGTTGCAGAAACCGCAGATGCCGCGGATTGGCGACGATGTCCTCGACGGTCGCATCGTCGCCAACTTCGGGCTTCAAGGTGATCAGCCCCGCCTTCTGAAACAATTGCAGGCCGCGCGCGCCGTTGACCGGATCGTTCGCGATCGCCACCGTCGCGCCGTCCTTGACCTGGTCGAACGATGTCACCTTGTGGGAGAAAAGCGCCATCCCCATAACGGTCGTGGGCGCGATGGGCACGAGTTTGTATCCACGCGCCTTGATGGCCGCGTTCAGAAATGGAATGTGCTGAAACAGATTGGCATCGATCTCACCCGCGGCCAGCGCCTCATTCGGCGTGATCCAATCGGTGAACTCGATCTTCTTCACCTTGAGCCCTTGCTTTTCAGCTTCCTGGATGGCGAACCCCAGGATGTCCCCAAACGGTCCGCTCGGGGAGCCAATTTTCAATGGCGGCTCTTCAGCCCAGGATTTGCGTACCGAGGACAACAAGAGTGTCGCCGCGACGAACGTACGTCGATTGAGCAGGGTCATGACAGCGAAAACCTCGTTCAGCGATGATCGAAAAGTCGGGCCAGCCGGTCGCCGCCTGTTTGCACCAGGGACACCAGAACGATCAACACCACGATGACGCCGAACATGATCCCGGTATTGAAACGTTGATAGCCGTAACGGATCGCCAGATCTCCTAGTCCGCCGGCACCGATCGCACCCGCCATCGCCGAGGCACCGATCATCGTCACCAGTGTGACCGTGAAGCCGGCCAACAGTCCGGGCAGTGCCTCGGGCACCAGGACTTCGCGAACGATGGTCCAACGGCCGCCACCCATTGACTTCACCGCCTCGATCAGGCCGCGGTCCACGTCCCGCAATGAAACTTCCGCAATGCGCGCGTAGTACGGCGTAGCCCCAATCGCCAGAGGCACGATCGCGGCTTCGGTGCCGATGGAGGTGCCGGCGATTAACCGGGTCACCGGGATCAGGGCTACCATCAGAATGATGAATGGCACCGCCCGGAACGCGTTGACCACGGTGCCGAACGTGCGATCGATGAAGCGGTTCTCCCAGATACCGCCGGGGGCGGCGCCGACCAATAACAAGCCCAGAGGCAAGCCCGCGACGAACGCGATCGCGCCGGCGGCGCTGGTCATCTCCAGCGTTTCCCACAGCGCCTGAAGAAACATGTCAGGCCAGGTGTTGAGCATAACCCAACACTTCCAGACGCGAGACGCGCGTCGTGAGATATTCGCCGATGCGCCGGCCGAGCGACTCGCTGAGATCGCCGATGGCGACAACGAACGTGACTACCGCCTGCTCTCGCACCTGCTGGACCGACGCGCGCAGCACGATCGGCAACACGGCCAGGTCGCGCGTCAGCTCCGCCAGCACCGGGCGTTGCGCGGCTGTTCCCGTCAGTTGCACGCGCAGAACGAGATACCCGCCCTCGGTCCACACATCGCGCAATCCCCTCGGGAGGTCTGCCGGGTCGATGCCGAGTAACCGCTCCGTCAAAGCGGCCTGAGGTGCTGTGAACACACTCAGAGCGTCGCCCTCTTCCAGAACACGCCCTTCGTCGAGCACGATCACGCGATCGGCGACCGCGCGCACCACGCTCATTTCATGCGTGATGAGAACGATCGTCAGGCCGAGGCGCCGGTTGATGTCACGCAGCAGGTTCAGGATCGACAATGTCGTTTCCGGGTCGAGCGCTGAGGTCGCCTCGTCCGACAGCAGCAAAGCGGGTCGCGCGGCTAAGGCCCGGGCGATGCCAACCCGCTGCTTTTGGCCGCCGGACAGTTGCGCCGGGAACGATCTGGCTTTGTCCGTGAGGCCGACCAGGTCCAGCAGCTCCCGCACTCGCTCCGTGCGTTCCGGTTTATCGGCGCCCGCGATCTTCAAGGGCAGCGTCACGTTCTGCGCCACCGTTTTGGCGGACAACAGATTGAAGTGCTGGAAAATCATGCCGATTTGCCGCCGCACGCCGCGTAACGCGTGTTCGCTCAATGGCGCGATATCCCGGCCAAGGATTTCGACACGCCCGCGATCCGGCTTCTCCAGGCCGTTGAGGCAACGGATCAATGTCGATTTCCCAGCGCCGCTCCGGCCGATGATGCCGAGGATTTCGCCGCGTTGAACCTCGAAGGTGACGTCGTTCAACGCCTGGACACGGCCGAACGATTTGCTGACGCTACCGAGACGAACCACCGGCCCATCGTAATGGTCCAGCGGCTCCTCGTGGCGTTCGTCGTCGATGTGTTTGTACGGCCAGAGTAATTCCTCTGATAGCAGGGCCACCTCGGGATGAAACCAATCGGAATACGAGTTCATGATGCCTCCTATTCCGCCGCGGTCTGACGCAAGTGTTCGGTCCGCCATCGATGGGAGGCAGCGGGATGCGTCTCCGGCAACCTCGCATCGCCGAATAGTTTCTCGCGCAACGTTCCCTGCGCGTAATCCCGCTTGTAGACGCCGCGGTCTTGCAGCAGCGGCACGACCAGGTCGACGAAATCCTCCAGGCTTTCCGGTGTCACGATGCGGCTGAGATTGAAACCGTCAATGCCGGTTTCCTCGACCCACGCGATCAGCTCATCGGCGACCTCATAGGCTGACCCGACGATCGGCGCGTTGCGCGAACCAAGTCCCATCTGGCCAATGAGACGGCGGAGCGTCCAGGGTTCGGTGCTGAGTGAAGTGATCGCTTCGATCGCGGAATTATTAGCGTTGTTCCTCTCGTGACGGATCGGCTCGTCGAGTTCGTAACGCGAGAGATCGACCCCGATTGAACTCGAGAAATGCGCGAGCGCCCCTTCAATGCTCGCGTGTCGATGATATTCCTGGTACTTTTCGATTGCCTGCTTGTGCGTCTCACCGACCACCACGGTGCGGCCGAGAAAGACCAGGATGTCATCGGGCGTGCGTCCATGCGCCACCGCGCGTCGACGGATATCGCCAACCAGCGATCGGGTGATCGTCTTGTCCGGGCCGTTGACGAACACGCATTCGGCATGCGTCGCGGCGAATTCGCGTCCACGTGCGGAGGACCCAGCCTGGTACAACACCGGTGTTCGTTGTGGCGACGGCTCCGCCAGGTGGATGGCATCGACCTGATAGTGGCGGCCGAAATGCCGCACACGGTGGATCTTGTCCGGGTCGGCGAAAATCCGGTTGTCGCGGTCGCGTAACACCGCGTCGTCTTCCCAACTGCCTTCCCATAATTTGTAGACGACTTCCATGTACTCATCGGCGACATCATAGCGTGTGTCGTGGTCGTGCTGCGCCGGCAGACCCATGCCGCGCGCGGCGCTGTCGAGGTAGCCGGTGACAATGTTCCAACCGAAACGGCCGCGGGTCAGGTGATCCAGCGTCGAAGCGCGCCGTGCGAACAAGTATGGCGGTTCGTAGGTCAGATTACTGGTGACGCCGAAGCCGATGTGGCGGGTGACCGCCGCCATCGCCGGCACGACCAGCATGGGGTCATTAACGGGGATTTGCACCGTGTTGAGGATCGAAGGCGCCGGACCGTCTTTATAGACGTCGTAGACACCAACGATATCCGCCAGGAAAATCCCATCGAACAAACCGCGTTCCGCGGTACGCGCGAGATGCTGCCAATATTCCAGCGTATTATAGTCGGCGGAGCGATCGCGCGGATGGGTCCACATCCCGTGTTGAATATGCCCGACGCAGTTCATGTCGAACGCGTTCAGCCGGATTTCCTTGTTCATGCCGATCGTCC
Source organism: Acetobacteraceae bacterium (assembly GCA_003164305.1). The sequence goes on along the minus strand of PLSZ01000102.1, from coordinate 840 downwards.
CCGCTTTCAGGGCGACGTAAATGAACGGTTGGCTCGAAACATCTGCCTGGCCGAGCTTTTCGCGTAGTCGAAGTTCGGCCAGATGCTTTCGTTCATATCGCTGACCCGACCGTCGACCGAAATAAAGCGCACCCCCAGTTCATGCTCGACCGCGGCGCCGAGGAACACGCCATCGACTTCCACCGGTTTGGAGTGCCGCATGGGCACGCGCTTCTCCGGCTCAGTCGAAGATTGGGAGATATTGTGGCCCGTGAGGGGCACGACATGCTGGTGCTTGCGCCAAAAGCTCATGGTCGAATTTTCCGGTGCGTGGGGGCTGAGGTGTCGATGCGGGCGGGTCGCGCCGGTTGGCGCGCGTCAGGTCGTCGCGCCAGTTGGCGCGCGTCGGGTCAACGACAACAGCGTTCCATCAGGGCGGGAGCCAGGGACGCGTAGCAATGCAACATGCCGGCCTGCATGCGATGAGAATGCGAGCCTTACCGCATCACGATTATACGTCACAGGAATGTCAGTCAACTATTAAACACGAAATAACCGCGTAAATTAGTGGGCGCCGAATGTCTCCTCCGAACCAGCATGCGGGGAGGCGATAATGTCATTGACCCGCGCCGCACCAGCGTGGAATTCTTCCCTCGGAAAGGGAGCGGTGCGCGATTTTCGCCCAAACGGGCAGGAATTCGCGCCGTCCGGGAAGATCGGAGACACCGAACTGACCGCCGATCCTGCTGCATTCAGGTCAACAAGGGCGAGCCAGAGCATGACAACGATCGCGATCGTGGGGGCGGGTTTCAGCGGGACGCTGCTCGCGCTGCATTTGCTGCGCCGCTGCCCGCCTCCAAC
>PLSZ01000645.1:1882-28128 GCA_003164305.1 Acetobacteraceae bacterium | reverse complement strand
CGTCCAGGTTGGACAGCGGCTCGTCAAAAAGGAACACTTTCGGGTTACGCACGATCGCGCGCCCCATCGCCACACGCTGCCGCTGCCCGCCGGACAACGCCCTCGGCTTGCGATCCAGCAACGGCGCGATGTCCAGGATGCGCGCGGCCTCATCGACCCGGCGCTTGATCTCATCCTNNGGAACACCATCGCGATGTCGCGATCGCGCGGCGGCACGTCGTTGACGACGTCGCCTCCGATCAGGATTTCACCGCCGGTGATCTCCTCCAGGCCAGCGATCATCCGCAGAGTGGTCGACTTGCCGCACCCGGAGGGGCCGACCAGCACGACAAACTCCTCGTCGGCGATGTCGAGGTCGATGCCTTTCACCGCCTGAACGCCGCCGTCATATTCTTTGACGATTCTACGGCACGAGACTTCAGCCATTTTGGTTCGTTTCCTCAGTTTGCCCGAAGGCGGAGTTCAGCTTGTAGATCAGCCCTTCGTCGCTCCGGCCGTGAGACCCGCGACGTAGTAGTCCATCAGGAAAGCGTAAATCACGATCGGCGGCAGCGACGCCAGCAGGCACGCGGCCATGATCTTGCCCCACTGGAACACATCGCCGCGGATCAGGTCGGAGATGATGCCGACCGTCAGAACCATTTGGTTCGATGTGTAAAGATACGCCAGCGGATAAAGGAACTGGCCCCAGGCGACGGTGAAGGCGAAGATCGTCGCCGCGATGATGCCGGGCATCGCCACCGGGATGAAGATCTTCGTCAGGATCTGCAAATACCCCGCGCCGTCGATCAACGCCGCCTCATCCAGTTCGCGCGGAACGGAACTGAAGTAGCCGATCATGATCCAGGTGCAGAACGGTACCGCCAGCGTCGGATACAGCAAGACCAGCGCCCAAACGCTGTTGATCAGGTGCATCCAGCCGACGATCTGGAACAGCGGAATGAACAGCAACGACGGCGGGATCAGATAGGTCAGGAAAACGCCGGTCGATAGCGCGCTGCTGCCCCAGAACCCCATCCGCGCCAGGCTGAACGCCGCCAGGATCGAAATCACCATCGACACCGCGACCGTCAGCACCGTGATCAACACCGAATTCAAATAGTACGTCTGGAAGTTCGGATAGGTGATCAGGTACCAGAAATTGTCCAGTGTCGGATGCTTCACCAGCCATGGGCTACCGGTCTGCGCCGAGATCTCCGCCGACGATTTGAGGCTGGTCATCAGCGTGTAGAACGGCGGCATCAGGAACATCACGACAAACACCGCCAGCGCGGCGTAACTGCCCCACAGCGCCCATTGCCGCTGGCGGTGCAGGCTGGTGCGGTGCGCGGCGGCGCGCGACGCGGTACCGGCGCCCGCGCGCACGACGGGTCGTGGCGGAGTCAGGCCGGGCATCGCCGGTCCGCGGGTTTTGTCCAGTTGAGCACTCATGCCGCGATATCCTTGGTGCGCTGAGTCACGCCACGCAGAACGAAGAACGCCGCGAACGCGAGGATGGGGAACATGAACAGGCTGTCCGCCGCGCCGAGCGGAATATCACCCGACTGGATGCCGATCTGGAACGCATAGGTCGCGAACACGTGGGTCATGTCCTGCGGTCCGCCGGCGGTCAGAATGCGCACGATATCGAAGTCGGCGAACGTAACGATCAGACTGAACAGCACGGTGATCGCGATGATGTTGCGCATCATCGGCAGCGTCACGAACAGCAGCTTCTGCCGCGCCCCGGCGCCATCGATCGAGGCCGCCTCATACAACGCTTCCGGGACCGATTTCAGCGCCGCCAGATACATGATCATGAAGAACGGCGTGCCGAACCAGACATTGACGGTGATCGTGCAGGCCCGCGCGATCCAGCCGACGCCAAGCCACGGCACGTTGTCCATGCCGAATTGATTGAGGATCCAGTTGAACGCCGAGTAAGACGGGTCGAACATCCACCACCAGGTCAACGTCGACAACGCCAGCGGAATCACCCACGGCACCAGCAGCAGGCCGCGCCAGATGCGCTGATTCTTGCCGGGAATATTATGCATCAGGTGGGCAATGATGAAGCCAAGCAGCGCCTTCAGCACCACGGCGCTGATCGCGAACAGGCAGCTTTGGAAGATGACCAGTTGGAACGTGTGCCGCTTCAGCAGGAACGCGAAATTGCCGAGACCGACAAAGGCCGTCATCTTCTTGTTCAGCATGCTGAGGTACAGGGCGTAGAACGCCGGGTAGATCACGAAACCGATAATCAGCACCATCAACGGCAGGCACAAAAGAAACGCGATCGTCGATTTGCGCCGCGCGATTCTCGTCATCGTGCCTGGCCGCGCCACCCGCCGCGAGGGTGGCTCGATCACGCCAACTGGTACGCTCGTCCCGTCCGCCATACGTCCCTCCTCAGCCGCTGCCATTTGATTGGCATACGGCGCGCCACGAGAGAGGGATTGGGTTCACTCTCTGCTTCGCGGCAACAACACCAACCCTGTCGCGGCGGATTGATCCGCCGTCACGCGCCCCGGTCCCGGTCCCCGCCGACTGATCGGCGGGTTCCCCCCGAAAGCCGGGCGCATCGATCCTTTTGCCTGTCAACCGCCGCCGCCGCAAGCGGCGACACGGTCCCATTTGCTAATATTAGTGTCATCCAACGCTACCGGGTGCCGCCTCGCTGTGCAACATCCATCGCGGTCGCGCCCGCCGCTCGCATATCGATCTCCGCCTTTCCAGCCAGGCCGAAACGCGGAGATCGTTGCAACGGATACTGACCGCTTATCCACCGGAGCCCGATTGGGCACGCGACGGAGATTACCGCACGAACCCTTCCAACTCGTCCTGCGCCCAGGCGATGACCTCCGGAATGGGCTTGCCATCCCGCAGGCGCGCCAGCATCTGGTTGTGGATCGCGCGGTTGTAGATCTGCACGGCGATGTCCGGTGCCGCCTCGGCCGCGGCCAACGACGGCTTCTGACCGCTGTTGGCACGGATCGGGTAGTTATAAACGGTGCCGACCGGCGGCCCGACCTCTTCCCAGATCTTGAAGTCGTTCAATTTCGCGTAGGGCGGCAGATCGTAGCCGTCGCACACGATTTCGCGCGCGCCGACGTTGTCGCGCTGCATCAGGAATTCCAGCAGGTCCTTGCCGGCGGACTTGTTCTGGCTGAAGTTGTAAACACCCCAAAAATATTCCTGAGTCGGAACAAATCGTCCCTTCGGACCGCTCGGCGCCGGAAACGTCCAGCAATCCGCCGCGACGTCCGGCGCGTCGCGCTTGGCGACCGCCCAGGCCGAGGGAGGATTGAAGATCAGCGCGCTTTTGCCGGAAATCAAAGCGCGGTTATTGGACGCGTCATCGTAACTCACCGCGTCCGCCGGGTAGAACTTCACCAGCTTCTGGCAGAACTCCAGGCACTCCCGCATCGCGTCGGACTTCAACTGCGATTTGCCCTCGCTGTCGATCAGCGTCGCGCCGTACGCGGCGAACAGCGCGCCGTGCGTGTCGGTCGCGTCGGTGTTCAGGCCGCTGCCCAGGCCCATCCCGAAGGTCAGGTTATCCTTCTGCGCCAGCTCGGCGTATTTCATGAACGCGTCCCAGGTCCAGGCGTCCTGCATCGCGTTCTTGACATCCTTCGCCGGATACATCGCCTGCAAATCCAGCCCGTGCTTCTTAAACCAACTGATGCGCGCGCACGGTGGCTTGGTCTGCGTGCCGTTGCTCGACGGAATGGCGGCCCAGTGGCCTTTGACCTTGGCGAGGTAGCTGCTGACGTCGTTCACGGCGCCGTTGGCTTCCTGTAGCCGCTTCATCTGGTCATCCACCGGATCCAGGCTGTCGGCGTAGTTCTGGATATCCCACGTGATAAAGGTCATAACGTCGTGACCGGCTTTCGCCTGCGTCTCGGCCGCTGGTGTCAGTTGCAACTTTCCGCCCGAACTGGTGATGAAGTCGGCTGTCACCTCGACCTTGTTCTTTTCCCCCCACTCGGTGACTTGCTTCTGCAGCGTGTCGTTCGCGCCCGGAACCCAATGATCCCAGAACCCGACATTGAGTTTGCCCGCGGCGCCGGCCGTGCGAATATGCACCAGAGGCAGCGCCGCGGCGGCGGCACCAAGTTTCACAGCGGAACGGCGACTGATTTTCATCGGCTTCATGGAACACTCCCTATACGGCACGGCGGCCTTATCACTGAGGACGACCTTATCCCGGGCTACCCCGCCAGGTGATTAACACAATCCAGAATCGCCCGCATAGTCCGGTGACGCATCCTTTGGAATTTCTTAATTTGTAGACGATCGCCTGGCGCGGCCGCGCCAGGGCGCCATATCAGGCCACCGTCACATCCACCGCCAGACACGTCGCCGGCGCGTCCAGCCGCCACCGCAGGCCTTCCGGCAACCATTCCAGCTTCACGCGTCCGCGTAACGTTGCTTCAACGGTATGTTCGATCACCATCCGGCCAAAGCCCTTATGACTGGGCGGCGGCACCGGAACGGCGGAGTGCTCGATCCAGTCCATGCGGAACCGCCGCGCGTCTGGGTCACTCTCGCCGTCCTCCGGCGACGCGACCTCCCACGCGATCTCAACCTTGCCCCCGTCGTTACTCAACGCGCCATACTTCAACGAATTGGTCGCCAGTTCATGCAACGCCAGCCCCAGAGCCTCCACCGCGTCGGCCTTCAAATTCACCGCCGGCCCATGAATGGTCAGCCGCGGATCGCGCGCGTCGATGAACGAGGCCAACTGACCGCGGACCAGATTCTCCACCGAAGCCCCCAGCCAGTTCTGGTTGACCAGCAGATCGTGGGAGGCGGCCATGCCCATCAACCGCTCCCCGAACCGGCGCTTGAAGTCCTCGACGGTTTCCACCGATTTCGCGGTCTGGCCGGCCATCGCCTGAATCACCGCCAGCAGGTTCTTCGACCGGTGCGACAACTCCCGCATCAGGAACAGCAGATGCTGCTCCGACCGTTTGCGCTCGGTGATGTCGATGCCCGCCGCCAGCAGCCGCACCGGTTTCCCGTCTTTCAAATCGAGCCGCCCTCGCGCGTGGATCCAGCGTTCCTCTCCCGTCGGCGTGAGAATGCGAAATTCCTCCTCGAACGGGCCGCCGGTCACGGACAAGGCCATGCGCGACGCCTCGATCCGCTCGCGCCCCTCGGGATGCACCCTGGCCAGGAACGCGGCGAGGCCGAACGGTCCGTCCGGCGGCAGCGACAGCATCTCATAACAGCGCGGCGAACAGACCGCGACGTCGGCTTCGATATCCCAATCGACGGTGCCGATGCCGGCTGTCGCCTGCAACAACTGCAGCCGCTCCTCATTGGCCCGCACCGCTTCGGTCGCCTGACGTGCCGCCGTTGCCCGCAGATCGAGTTCATCCGCCGCCAGCCGCAGCGCTTCCGTCACCTCATTGACCTCATCGACCGTGGAATACGCGCCGGCCGGGCGCTGTCCCCGCCCCAGTGCCCGCGCCTGCGCCACCAGATCCCGCAACGGTCCGGAAATCCGCCGCGCCAGTCGCCAACCGAGCCACCCGGACACCGCGAGCGAGGCGACGATCAGACCGCTCAGCCAGAGCAGCGCGACGCGGGCGGGCGTGTTCAGGATGCTCTCCGGCACCGCGACCGACACGACCCACCCCGACAGCGGTGAGCGAATATAGGCGCCGGCGATCGCCTCGCCTTCCCGGGAGGTCCCGGTCCAGGCCCCCTCCGCTCCGGTCGCGGTTTCGTGGAAAGCGCGATTGACCGTGCCGAGAAAGCGCTCCTCATCGACCCCGCGCGCGATCAGTCGTCCGTCGCGCCCGATCACACCGGCGATCCACCCCTCCGGCAGCCCTTCCGAGAGTATCCGTCCCAGATGCCGCGGCGTCAGAGCCACACTGACGATCAAGGACACGTCGGCCCCTTTGAAGACCGGCACATCCGCGAACACGAACGGGGCCTTGCTGATGGCGCCGCTGACGAGGTCGGAGATGGCCGGCTGTTTGCTCTCCAGCATCAGCCGATCCGTCGCCAGGATCGAGGCGCCACTGACCGGCAACTTCGTGCCGGAGGGAACCCCGGTGTTGACCAGCTGCTGCCCGGCCGGATCGCGCAACACGATGAAAATCCCCAACCGGGAGGCGACATCGCGCGCCTGCGCGTCGAACGCCGCGTAGTCGCCGACCACGAGCATTCGCGACACCGCGAGAACCTGACCCACGGCGATCGCCTTTTCCATCTCGACATCGATGGTGGCGTCCAGATGCCTCGCCAAAGTGTGGGCATCGTGCAGCGCATCGTCCCGCCGCAGCCGCGCGGTGTCGATCAGCATCCAGGTGACGATCAGCAGGACGGGGACCAGCGTGCCGATGGCGAACAACGCCAGATGGGTGACGACGGGATAATGCCGGCGCCCACCGGCGGGGTGCCCGGCGGCCCGGTGGTGCTCCATCCTAAGCGGCCGCGACGCGCCGGCGGTTCGGGCCGGCCGTGCCTCCGTCTCCGCCTCCACCGCGCAACCCGGCATGCATCCCCCTGGGCGTCCTTCTGGAGCCAGCTCGAAATTCGAACGCTCGCCGCCGTGACCGCACGACGCCAGAAACGTCGAACGATAATGCGCCGATCGCGCGAATGTCACCCGGGAGTTGGCTCGGTCGTCGGAATCCCGCTCGCCGGGGCGGCGAATTGCGGTACGTCAATGTAACGGAGGCCATCAGGTTCCAGGCCGGGGCAAATCCCGCGGCGTGACCGGCGTGCCCCGCAGTACGGCGACCACGTAGCGGCAGCGCGCCTCGGCCGGGTTGTGGAACGTGACGTCCGTGGGCGGCCCGAACCACAGGCAATCGCCGGCGTCCAGCGTGTGCACCGTCGCGCCAAGAGTGATCGACAGCGTTCCGCTGATCACCACCAGTTGCTGATCCGCGATGAACGCCCGAGACGCGGCCAGGTAGGAAATCGACGCGCTCGGCGGCAATTCACCCCATACCAGTTCCAGTGGCGCCCGCCCGGGATGACCAAAGTCGGGCGGGCTGAGGGAACGGCGGATAAAGCCGGTTTCCGGATCCCGCCATACCGTCTGATCCGCCGCGCGCGCGACCAGGCCGGAGGTCTGTTTCGGTTGCTCCTCCATTCGCGCGAACAGTTGCGACAGCGTCAGGTTGAACGCCGCCGATAACCGGCCGAGCAACGCGGCTGTCGGGCTCGCCTCCCCACGCTCGATCTTGCTGACCATGGCGCGGCTGACTCCTGACCTCGCGGCGAGTTCGGCCAGCGTCCACCCGCGGTTTTCCCGTTCCAGGCGCAGCCGCTGGGCCAGGTGGGCCTCGGTTCTCGTGGGCGTGATCATAGTGGACATCATGACACTATAGTGGAATTATGCGTCGCAGCAAGCGACGGAGCCGTCTTATGAGCCCATCCACCCGTGACGCGACCGAAGCCGATCTGCCGCGCGTTCTGGAGATCTTCAATCACGCGATCGTCCATACCACGGCCGTCTGGACGCTGACGCCGGTGACGCTGGACAATCGCCGGACCTGGCTGCGCGAACGGATCGCCAACGGCTTTCCGGTGCTGGTGGCCGGCGACGAAGGCGACGTGGCCGGGTTCGCGTCCTACGGCCTGTTCCGCGCGTATGAAGGCTTCAAACACACCGTCGAACACTCCGTTTACGTGCATGAAGGCGCGCGCGGTCGCGGCGTCGGCCGGGCGTTGTTGGCGGCGCTGATCGCGCATGCGGAGGCGCACGCGATCCACGTGTTGGTCGGCGTGATCGACGCGGAGAACCACGCCTCTGTCGCACTGCACAAATCGGCCGGCTTCGTGGAGGCGGGGATGCTGCGGGAGTCCGGCCGCAAGTTCGGCCGCTGGCTGGATATGCTGTCGATGCAGCGGATCCTGGGTGGCGCCGGCCACGCATGAGTCCTTCGATCGGTCATAACGCCGGGCCGCCGCTGGAGCCCGACCCGAACGAGGGTTGGCGCCAGTATTGCTGGCGGCGTGCCCATAAAGCCGCCTGGAAAACGCCACCGCGCGAGATTGCCCTCCGCCGTCTCGCCCGCGCCGAGGAACTCGGGATGAGTTACCGCGACTACACCCTGGAAATCCTGGAACGCGGCCGATATTTGTGAGGGGTAGAGTGCGGGGCAACACCCCATCCGCGACAGGACGGCCGTGGGAGAGATCGCAATGCCCCACCCCTCGCCGTCCTGCTCGGGCTCGACCCCTCCGGCGCACGGTGAGCGGCGTGGCACCCTCCAACCAACGTCATGGTCCGGCTCAACCGGACCATCGGCGTAAACACACTGGTCAGAGCGATTTTGGGGAAAACGATGGTCCGCTCGAGCCGGTCGCGAATCCTTGCGTGTCCGCAAAGCTCCCGGCAGGATCGGCCACGAGGATCGGGTCCACGATCGCCTGACATGACGGGAAGGTTTCACCATGCGCGCATCGTTCCTGGTCGCCGGAACCGCGATCGTCCTCGCCGCCGCCGGATTTTATTACGGTTTGGAAATTTATCCCGAGCAACGGTTTCGCGCCAATCTCGACCAAACCCTCGCGCGCCTCCCGCCCGGGACCACCGTCGCTTACAAGGGCGCGCATTATTCGATCATCTCGCACGCGGCCGAGGTCACCGGTGTCACCGTGCACGCCGACCTTCCCGGAGCCCAGTCGCGTTCGTTTGACATCGACATCGAGTCTGTCTCCACCGCGAATCCCAACCTGGATCTCGCCACCGCCTGGAATTCCGCGCGAGCGAACCCGGCGGCCATCGCTCCGGAAACCGTGTTGCCCGTGGCAGATACGATCACGTTCAAGGGCGTGACGATCCACTCCACCGTTCTGAACATGACGCAGGACTCAGCCGTTCTCAGCCATGCGCGCCTGTATCCGTGGCCGTTTCTGCATGACGGCATCCCGTCGTGGGACGATGTCCTGGCCTCGCTCTCCGCCGCGTCGCAACCGCCGACATTGGACGACCTCCGCCCTCTCCTCCGCGCCGAAGCCGCCCTCATGCTGGGCTTTGCTTACGACTCTTATTCCGTCGGCGCGACGAAACTGACGGAAACGCTGCCCGGTCTTCAAATCGGCTACGACATTCGCTCGGTCTCCGGGGACGGCTTCGACCGCGGCATGCTGAAGTCCGCGAGCGCCGAGGGGATCGTCTTCCGAGGCGACAAAATCGGCTCCTTCTCCACCGAGCACCTGGCCATGGGCTCCAGCGATTTTCGCGCGCCGATGACCCGCCTCGTCAACGGCGAGGCGCTGTCCGCCGCCATGTTGGACGGTATCCGGATCGGCCGCGTCGAGTATCGCGGGATCACCTTCCAGCCGCCCGGCCAACCCGCCGCGCATGCCGGCGGCATCTTCGTCGGCCCGGTCGTGTTCGCCCAGGGAATGCCGGTGTCGGGGGAGATCGGGTGGACGGATGTGACGGTAACGAAAGAGCAACTGCCTGATCCAAAGTCGCGCGATGTGTTCGACCAACTTGACCTGGCGACGATGACCACCAGCTTCGCGCTGGCCTATGACTGGGACATCGCGACCCACCGCGCGGCGTTGCGCGAAACGATGCTAAAAGTCAACGAGCTCGGCACGCTCAGCCTCGCCGCCGAAGTGAGCGACGTGGTTCCGGGGGCCGCCGCCGCGACTCAAACACGTCTGGTGCACGCGAGGCTGCGGTTTGACGATGCATCGCTGGTCGAGCGGTTGATACGCGCCGGCGCCGCCCGATCCGGCGCCGATCCCGCCATGTTCCGCCAGCAGATCGCGACGTTGGTGCTGCGTCAGGGTAGCGCGCCCGGTCAGGTCAGTCCGGCGCTGTCCGCCGCGAATCAGGCGATCAGCAGTTTTATCACGGCACCGCGCAACCTGACCGTCGAGTTGTTACCGCCCGTGCCGGTCTCTTTCGCATCCTTGCAACAGGCAGCCGCGTCACCCGCCAACCTGGTCGCGATGCTGGGCCTGGTCGTCACCGCGAACGCGCCGTAGAAGCAACGACCTGATTGCTAAATGTACTGGCGTGGTCACACACCGTTGTCGCGATGATTGCGCGTGCGCGGGCGAAAAATCCTTCAGACGGGCGGCGTGATCTGCCGCGTAAGTTCGGCGTAAAGCTTCGGCGCGACCGTCGCCTCGCCGGTGTCCAGCAGCCATTGTTCCATCACCCGCCGGTCATCGACGTGCGCGTTGGCCCCGCCGCGGATCCAGCCCCGGTACACCACCCAACGCTCTCCCGCGCCATCGCGCACCATAATCCCCGCGTATCCCGCCCGCCTCCCCGGCGGCCCCACCGTCACACTGGGCACCGGCGACGCGGCGAGCCGGTTCAGAAACTCCTGTTCCTGCTCCGGCGTCAAAGTCCAGTGCGGATCGGGATCGCCCGAGGACATCAGCAATGTGACAGCGATCGGCATCGGTTGTACTCCATTGTTCGAACTTGCCGGCGCACGCATGGTAGCATCGATGTATGGCCAGGACACCGTGTCGGCGCATCGTCGGAAACGCGTCGGGAGGAATCACGATGAGACGCCTGTTTTTGCCCTTACTGGGATCACCACACCGAAACGTCTTCGCGGTTCGGCATCTTAAAAAGAAATCTGTCAGTCGAAATCAAACCCAGGCTCTTCGTCTTGATCCTCAAGTGCTTCTTTCGCGGCCGCGGCGGCAACCTCCTCGGATTCGGCAGCCGCCTCTGAAATCGCGGCCGGCGCACGTCCCACCTGGCGAAAGGTATCCAGGATAATCTCCATGATCTCCTCTCGATCCCGACGCGGAGGGTTCACGCTGAAGTGCCGGGTAAGGTTAGCCGTTATAGTCTCAGGAGACATTCCAGCGCGCACCGGACTGGGTATCGCCCAGTTTCGCCCCGGATGAAGGACGTCCCACGGACTGTTTTTATTCCCTCGGGTTGTCACCGCGTCGCCGTGCTTTGAAATGCCAAAGCATATTTTGCTTTCCTGATTCCAGGCGGGCCGAAATATGTCGATGAGATGCCTCTCAGCAACAAGTTGCGCATTCGTTGCGCACACTAATCTTCGGCATTCGAAGTCATCAACACGAAGTGGATACGGCAATCCATTTTTCGTGGCATGGTTTTCGACCTCCTGAATGGCTTCACGGTGGTCAGCCAGGCGTCGAAAAAGTCGAACGCCTTGCTGACGGGGGGTCGCGGCCATTGGTTCAGCTGGGTCCGCTTTACCTACATAAATTGGTGTTTCAGATCGTCTTATTTCCTCGTAGGCTGGATGCTCTCCGTTATAGTAGATAGCATAAACACCTGATCCGTAGGTTGGGTTCATCTCGCGCAACAGCACTCGTTCCTGTGCCAAAAGCGCGATCACTACTAATCGTCCCACCGTATCAGGATTTCCGGGATCGAGTGTGCCGTCCGGATCGCGCACTGGATCTATACGCTCGCGAAAGATCGCAAGGTCGGCAACATATTTATCGAAGCTTTGACGAAGCTTGCGGGCCTGCGGCTTGTTCAGGTCCTTGACCATCGGTAAACGATCCAGGACCAAACGGGACACGGCAATCGGATCAAATCCGGCTTTGAAAGGCGGACTTGATATAGCGTAGTCAGTGCCTCGTTCAGGCGGCGCGCCTTTTCTCCTGCCGCGCTTTTTCGACTTGCTCGACGAGCCATTTCCCAATCGCTTCCCCTAATTGCACCGGAACGGCGTTGCCCATCTGCCTCATGGATTCCGTCCAGCTCCTTGGGAACGAATAATCGTCCGGAAGCCCCATGAGGCGGGCTGACTCTCGCAAAGAGAAGTATCTGACAGAGCCGTCGCCGCGGACAAGCATGTTCTCTCCGCCTGGTACCCCGTGATCGCCGGCTTTCAATGCTTTCGCGGGAAGGTCCAGTGGACTGCCGGTATGCCCGACATATGAACGCGCGCCATCCTGAAGAATGTGGCTGTTCACTCCATTGGGCTCACCCAGGCCCGCCAGTGCATCACGCACCGTGACCCACGGTAACCCTGGAGGCGGGACGTCGGAGCGGGACAGGCGACTGACAAGCCCCTCGTCCGGCTGAATTAGCGGCCTTCGACCCTTCTTGCCCATACCATGGCGATTCCAGTAGTCCCTGGCGACGAACTGGTCCCAAAGCAGGCGCTCTCGGGTATGCGTTCGCTTCAGAAGCGGGGGGGAGAAACCAGCATCCGCACGCTCGCCCAGGAAGAGAATGCGACGACGGTTTTGTGGAGCGCCGAACGCAGCGGCGTTGACGGATTGGATTACCACTTCGTACCGTTTCGTTTGCCGTAACAGGCGTCGCAGATGATCCTCATGCGGTTCGGCCGCCCGACGCGGCAGATGAGGCCGCTCAAGGCTCGCTTTCACCCATGCCACATAATCGTCAAAACGTTCTCGTAGCAGGCCGAAAACGTTTTCGAATGCGAATACCAACGGCTCAGTCTCTCGGACTGCCCGGACAGCCTCCGGCCACATGTCGCGCGCATCGTCAGGCCCCAAGGCTTTCCCGCCGATACCGAACGGTTGACAGGGTGGGCCACCGGCAACCACATCGACGCCCTTGAAAGGCTTCCAGTCGACCTCGCGCACGTCCATGCGCCGATATGGCCAGTGAGCGACGTGTTCAATTCCCTTTTCCGCGTTGTATGCAACCGTCTCGGCGGCGTCGTGGTCACGCTCGACAAGCACCAGATGACGAAACCCGGCGCGCGATAGGCCGAGAGCAAGCCCACCGCAGCCACTGAACACCTCGACGCTGGTCAGTCTCGTATCAGACTCCATCTGTAAACTTCTCAAAGCGAGCCGCACCGAAATGACCGGGGAAGGTCACACGAGAGCGTGTGGTATCAGCTGGAATCCAAGCCATTGGCCGTTGTCCTGTCCCCCAAACACGATGACGCCGAGCGCCTCGGCAATACCATTCGCGACTAACCGCGGCAAACCATTCACATGTAACGGTTTGCATGCGTGATTCGCCAGAAGTGTCTCGCCCCGGTTGGCGGAACACACCATGAACGCATCCACATTTCAAGTGGGTTGTGAGAGTTTCTTTTCGTCCATCGGTCAGGACGATCGGTAATTCAGGCTGACCTCCGCCATTACCAGATCCTGCCACTGGCCGTGTCCCGCCTGATCGTATCGCACGCCCACTGATCCCGCTCGATCACGGCGCGGTGACGAAACCCGCGCGCGCCAGCCCCATGCCGAGCCCGCCCGCGCCCGCGAACAATTCCACGCTCGTCAGCATCGCGCCGTCATCACCCTGCCAGCCGGACCATCAGGTCGGCCAACGATCGCGACCACGCCTCGGCTTTGTCGCTCTTCGCCCACATGTCCAGCAGTTCCGAGGGCGCCCTTTGGACCCGCGTGACGATCCCTCGCGCCTTGGTCAGCAGTTCGAGCGAAGGCTTCTCAGGCATCCAACTCACCCAATCATCCATCGGCCGCGTGTAATCGTTTCGCACGCCAAAATTTCCCAGCAGGCGCGCGACNNGCGAGCGCGCGGTCGAGCGTCCCCTCGATCAAGGACAGATCGGCCACTTCCCCCAGGCCATACACCCAATCGACCGCCGTATCGTTGTCCAGCGTGCCGGCGCCCCAGGTGCCCATCGCGTCCTCCTGTTCCGATCCCGGATCGAATTCCATTTCATCCCGGCACAAGCGCCGATTCCCTGTCCAGACCAGGCGTCCGGCGCGCGCGGCCCTCGCGCCGGACTTGCTCGCCACGCGAGATCGGCCGACACTCCCCGCAACCGAGCCAAAAGGAAGAGTCCATGTCCCACGCATACGATGTCGTCATCCGCGGCGGAACCGTCATGGACGGCAACGGCGGCACCCCGTTCGAGGCCGACATCGCCGTCAAGGACGGCAAGATCGCCGCCATCGGCGACTTCTCCGGCTCCGGCGCCGATGAAATTGACGCGCGCGGCCTGTCCGTTACCCCCGGCTTCGTTGACATCCACACGCATTACGACGGTCAGGCGATGTGGGATTCGCACCTCGCGCCCTCATCCTGGCACGGCGTCACCACCGTCGTCATGGGCAATTGCGGCGTCGGCTTCGCCCCCGTGCGGAAAGATACGCAGGACAAGGTCGTCGCCCTGATGGAAGGCGTCGAGGACCTGCCGGGTCCCTGCCTGAACGAAGGCCTCGACTGGAGTTGGGAAAGTTTCTCCGAATATCTGACCGCTCTCGAACGCCGCAAGCATGACATCGACTTCTGCGCGTTGCTGCCCCACGCGCCGATGCGGGTCTACGTCATGGGCGACCGCGCGATGGCGCTGGAGGACGCGAACCAGGAAGACATCGCCCGCATGCGCGAAATCACCGCCGAGGCGGTGCGCGCGGGTGCGTTCGGTTTCTCCACCTCGCGCACCCTGGCGCACAAGACCCTCGCCGGCGACCCGCACCCGGGCCTGCGCGCGCAGGAAGCCGAACTGATGGGCATCGCGATGGGCATGAAGGATGCCGGCGCCGGCTTCATCGAGATGACCTCGGATTGGAACACCCCCGATCCCGCCACGGAATTCGCCATGATGCGGCGGGTCATGGAAGCGTCCGGCCGGCCGATGGTATTCTCGTTGACGCAGCGTCACGACCGCACCGAGGCGTGGAAGGATCTGCTGGCCCTGTCCGCGCAGGCGGCCGCCGATGGCCTGCCGATCCGCTGCGTCTCCCCGCCCCGCCCGATCGGCGCGCTGTTGGGCCTGACCGGGTCGCAAAATCCGTTCGCCGGGACGCGCACCTATCGCTCGATCGCGCATCTGCCGCTGGAGCAACGAGTCGCCGCCATGCGCGATCCGGAGATCCGGGCGAAGATCCTGTCCGACGACCCCCAGGAGTTCAACACCTGGTCGTTGCTGAACCGCATTGGCTACAAGCGGATGTTCCGTTTCAGCAACCCGCTGAACTACACGCCGTCGAAGGAAGAATCGATTACCTCCATCGCCGCGCGCGAAGGCCGCACGGAGCAGGAAGTCGCCTACGACATGCTGATCGACGATGACGGGAAGGGCTTCATCTTCACGGCTCTGGTGCAATACACCCACTATAACCTGGACGCGGTGAAGACGATCTACGCCCACGATCACGTGATCCCGGGCCTGAGCGACGGCGGCGCGCATGTCGCGTTCATTTCGGACGCGTCGTTCCCGACGTTCCTGTTCAGCTACTGGGGCCGCGACGTGAAGGACGGCCGCATGCCGATCCCCGACCTGGTGCGCCGGCAGACCCGCGAGCCCGCCCGTTTCGCCGGATTGAACGATCGCGGCGTGCTCGCGCCAGGCATGAAGGCGGACCTCAACGTCATCGATTTCCCAAACCTGGCGCTGGAACGTCCGGAGATGGTCATCGACCTGCCCGCCGGCGGCCGTCGCCTGATGCAGAAAGCCCGAGGCTACGTCGCCACCGTGAAAGCCGGTCAGGTGACCTACCGCAACGGCGTCGCGACGGGCGCCCTGCCAGGCGGTCTGGTGAGGGGACCGCAAGGATGATCACTGCCTTGGTGCTCTACGACCTCCCGGCGCACATTGGCCGGGAGGCTTGTCGGGAACATTTCCTGAAAATCGCCCCGGATTTTCTCGATGTGCCTGGTTTCATCCGTAAGCAGTTCATCCACGACGTGAACGGCGGCGTGGCCGGCGGCTGCTACATCTGGGAAAACCTCGCCGCCGCGAAAGCCTTCTACAACGGCCCCTGGCTGGAGGGCATTCGCGCGCGCTATGGCTGCGAGCCGCGTGTCACGTATTTCGAAACCTTCGCCATCGCCGATCAGGCCACCCGCTACGCGGGCCCGCCTCCTGGGGCGCTGGTTGGCGCGGAGGCGGAAACGACCGGCTGAACGATTGCCACGCGCCGATCAACCGGCGGCAGCGGCCTTCCCCAGGCGAGCAGCGATCTTGGTGAACTGTTCCAGCGCCGCTTCCAGATCGTCCGCGATTTCCGTGGCAAGCACGTCAGGCGGTGGCAACGAATTCGTATCCGTCAGCCGGCGCGCAAACCCTTGCGATGACACCAATATGGTGTCATATTCGTCGCGATGGAGAAGCTTCGGCCGACCCACGATCTCGACGCGATCAAGGCCGCGATCGGCTCGCCCGAGACCTTGGCCATCACCCGGACGGCGCTGTCGGACGCCTTGTCGCTCGGGTTCAGCCGCGCTGCGATCGCGGCGGCCATCCAGGGGATACGGCGCCCGATGTTCTACAAGTCGATGACCACTTTGCGCGATCACAGGACCTGGCAGGATGTTTACCACGTACCGGCGGACGGCCAGGTGCTCTACGTGAAATTCCAGGCCGACGTCGTGACCGAGTTCCGGGTCATGTCGTTCAAGGAAAGATGACCATGCCGAGGAGACACGACAATGGCTGAAACGCGGGAGCCTTTGCCGCCGTCGATGCCGTGCCCGGAGACGGGAAGCACGCTGTACCGGGACACGCGGCCTTTCAGCGTGCGCTACAAGGGGCTGGAGATCGTCGTCGATCTGCCCGGTTACTACCCGGACGGCGATGGCGAGTCCGTGCATGTCGGCGCCGATATGGCGGCGGCGGATGAGGCGCTGCGTTTGTTGAAGGAGCGGGCCGATGGCTTGCCCTCGCCCGCGACGATTCGGCGCATTCGCCAGAAGTTGCGGCTGAGCCAGCGCGCGGCCGGCGCGGTGTTCCGTGTCGGCGCCCGCGCTTTCGACAAATATGAACGCAGTCTGGTCGAGCCGAGCGGCCCGACGATCCAACTTTTGCACTTGTTGGATAAGCATCCGGAATTGATCGCGGAGCTTCGGCCGGCGGCGGAGAGAGGGCCAGGGACGGACACGGGATTGGCTGGCGGCGCTCCGATCGCGTGACGGGCTCTTTGCTCCGGCGTCTCGGGCATTCGTATTGGCGTGCCTGTTACTCGTGCTCTCCCGGGCCTCTTAAACGGCATCGGGCTTTACGAGACTTATAGCACGAGCCCGCGGTATTGACACAGGCCGGCTCACCGCCAACGACTGTTCCATGCTCTCCCCCACCGCCCCCTCGCTCTTCGGCATCCTCATCTACCCCGGCGTCGAGCCCATCGATCTGGGTGGCACCGCCGGTGTGCTCTCCATGGCCACGCGCCTGCTGCCGAACGTCCGCTACACCACCATCGCCCACCACGCCGGCCCCATCCGCCTGTCCGGCGGCCTGATCGTCCAGGCCGAGCACGCCTTCGCCAATGCGCCGCCCTGCGACGTGGTCATTGTCTGCGGCG
The DNA here is from genome assembly GCA_003164305.1 of Acetobacteraceae bacterium. The sequence goes on along the minus strand of PLSZ01000645.1, from coordinate 10,947 downwards.
GCCCAGGGTGGCCCGACGCCGCGGCCGATCTTGCGTTGCTGCGTTACCTCGGCGATCTCCAACCCACCGGCATCGCCTCGGTCTGCACCGGCGCGCTGATCCTGGCCGCCGCCGGCGTGCTGGACGACCGCACCGCCACCACCCGCCGCCACGCCGCGGGCCAGGAGACCGAGGCGCCGCTCCACCGCCTTGCCGCCAACCGCGACATCCGACCGATCGAGGCTGCTGTCGTGGACAACGGCGTGGTCACCAGCGGCGGCGTCTCCCTCGCCATCGATGCCACGCTGTTCCTTCTGGGCCGTCTCTACGGAGAAGCCGCCGCGGCCGAAATCGCCGAACTGATCGAATATGACCGCGCCTATGCCGCCAACCGCGCCGCCCTGGGCCATACCCGCATCGGGGCATGAGCCCACGTCGGGCTCGCGCGAATTAGTCCTTGTCGATCCGTGACGAGTGCTTCGTGTCGCCCATGAACGTGTAGACCAGCAGCGACAGGAAGATCAGCACGGACACGTACCAGTAAAATCCACTTTCATTTCCGCTCGACTTGAACCACAGCGCGATATACGGCGCCGTGCCTCCGAACAGGGACGCGGCAACCGCGTACGGCAGCCCCACGCCCAACGCGCGCACCCCGGCGGGGAACAGTTCCGCCTTCACCACGGCGTTGATGGAGGTATAGCCCGACACCACCAAAAGCGCCGCCATGATCAATCCCAGAGCCGCCAGATAACTATGCGTGGCCCCCAAGGTCGTCAGCATCGGCACCGTGCCCAGAGTGCCCAGAATGCCGAACCACATCAGCACCGGCCGCCGCCCGATGACATCCGAAACCGCGCCGAACACCGGCTGCAGCGCGGCATAAATCACCAGCGTGATGAAGGAAATCTGTGTCGCCTGATCGCGGCTGAGTTTCACCGTGTTGACCAGGAACGTCGGCATGTAGGTCGTGTAAGTGTAAAACGCCGTCGTTCCGCCCATCGTCAGGCCGAACACCAGCAGGATCTCCTTTGGGTGCTTCATCAACTCCCGCAACGGATTGCCGCGCTGCGTGGCCGCGACTTTCTTGAACGCGTCCGTCTCCTCCAGGTTGCGCCGCAAATACAGGCCGAACAGCGACAGTAAGGCGCCGATCGCGAACGGAATGCGCCAGCCCCACGCCTCCAGCTCCGCGCCCGTGTACGCCTGCTGCATCGCCAGCAGAGTCACGCTGCCAAACACCTGCCCGCCGATCAGCGTGACGTATTGAAATGAACTGTAGAAGCCGCGGTGTTTCGACACCGCGATCTCACTGAGATAGGTCGCCGACGTGCCATACTCGCCACCCAATGAGATGCCCTGAATCAGCCGCGCGACCAGCAGCAAAACCGGAGCGCCAACGCCCAACGTGGCATAGGTCGGCGATATCGCGATCAGAAACGATCCCGCGCACATCAGCGTGACCGACAATGTCAGCGCGGCCTTGCGCCCCGACCGGTCGGCGTAAACACCCAACACCCAGCCGCCCACCGGCCGGATCAGAAACCCCAGCGCGTAGATGCCGAACGTATTGAGCAATTGCACCGTCGGGCCGGCGTTCGGAAAAAACGATTTCGCGAAGTACAGCGCGAAGAAGTTATAGACGTAAAAGTCATACCACTCGATCAAATTGCCGATCGAACCGCCGAAAATCGACCTCAGCCGATGACGCATCGTCGCGAAATCTTCCGAGGTCTGGGCTGCCTGACTCACGCTGCGTTTCCTTTTGAACAGAAGGCGATCCCCGTCTCTGCCGCGAAACCGTCACGGGAGCAACGCCGGGGTGGTTTAATTCTTCCCGGCGAACATGCTTCGCAACAGTATCCCGGCATCCGACGGAGGCAACGCGACGATCGCCCGCAACATCCCGGACGTCACCGCGCAATACTCGGCGTATTGCCCAGGGACGACATGCGGCGCGCGAACGATGGCGATCTGGTCGGGCGAAAAGCTCGCGGTCAGGGCGATGCCGACCACGCGCCAGAGCGCCTTCGTTTGTTGCTCATCCACTGGCGCCCGGCGCGCGGCCGTTTCGATGATGCGCTGTTCCAACGCGAGTTCCCGTTTGATCAGCGGCGCCGGCATTTGCTTCAATACGGCGGCGTTGATACCGGTGCTGGCGTATTGGTAGCACAGCGCGGGATCGCTCTGATTGAGCGCGGTATATTGATCGATGATCAAATCGGCCACGTCGATCAGCACGCTGTCATCAGCCATCGCCCGATACCGCGCGATCAAAGGGAACAACCGCCGGCGCGCGTCCGCCACCACCGCGTCGCGCGTCGCGCCGGCGGAATAGTCGTCGTAAAGTAAGCTGATAATGGACCGGTATTCGTCCGGCAGCCTGGCTTTGATCGCCGCGAGCACCGGCAAAAATCTTGCGTATTGCTCGCCCATTTGCTCAGCCGTGATACCCGGCGCGAACCCCGATATCGCGAACTGACCGCCGTCGGAGACCGCCGTGATCACATGCGCCGCGGTGAGTTCCTGTAGCGTGGGCCTCCAGATCTGGGTGTTCGGCACCGCGAGGGCGCGATCGACGAACGCTGGATCGAATCCCGACGCGACCATCAAAGTCTTTTGCATCGTCACCGCGGACGCCAGGCCCGCCGCGTTGAAGCCGGGAAATGCTGGTCCATGAAAGCCCAGTTGGCCGGTTGGCGCGATCCAACGCTCCCGCCCCGCCGCGAAAGCCACGGTGCAGGCCGACAGGCAAGCCGCGTCGACGTAAGTGATCAACCCCTTGTCCCTGATCGCGTGATACAGTTTCGCCGCCTCGCCGACGCGGCCGCCGACGCTGTTCAAATGCACCACATGGATGCGGGGAAACTCGCGCAAGGTTTTTTCGAAGTCTTCGGTGAGGCCGAATTTAAGTCCGCCGGTGATCTCGATCTCGCTGTTGTCGCGCATCACCCGAAGGGAATACGCCGGCATCGCGGGATCGCCCAGGAACGCCATTTTGAAGGTCTCACGGAACTGCGGCACGCCGGCGCGGGTGAATTGAACGGTTGAATTCAACACCCCAAGAACCACGGCGATTTTAGCCAGCACAGCCCAGACGGTGCCGCGCCCGTCTCGCCGCCGCCGCGCGGCATAATGCGTGGCGGAGCGCCAAATTCCAACGAACTGCCAGGTGGTGACCGAGACGACGCCAATCCACAACAGCGCCAACTCCACGAAGATGCGGGTCGGGTCGTAATCGAGATTGGCCGTCAGCGCCGGGCCGATGGCCTTCAAAACCACCAGCGAAACGATGCTGACGAGAAATCCAACCAACCAATACGAAACCGGCAACGAATACTCGCCGCGCCAGTGCCGGACAATAAAATTGCCGCTCCGGTTGGGTGCCACGACGGAGGGCAGCGGATCGGGAAACACCGGATCGGGCGGCGGGACGGCCGCTGGGTCGCTTCTGGCCGTATCACTCACGGAACCCGCTCCGGCCGCGGCGCATGCGCCCACGGGAGAGCGACCGTCGCGCCGGGGAAACCAGCAACCCGCGTCATTCCGCCCTCGCTTCTGCGCTGGCACCATCTGAGGCGAAACCAGGACGCTTGTCGAGCTTATCGCGTCACTCAACACGAACACGGAGCACGAGCCACCACCCGCACCCCGCTCCTTCGTTAGCTCAGCCGTCGGAAAGCTTCGCCCCTCAGGCCTGAGCCGCGTCAGCGCTGATCGCCCTGATTTTCCTGGGCATGCCCCTGTTGTGCATTCGCCTGGAGCGTATCATTGCCGTGCTGCATTCCGCTTTGCGCTGGATTGCCGCCGCGCGACGCCTCACCGCCTTTGCGTCCCGCCTGGGATGCCAGATTTGGATCCCGGGAAAACGTGCGATCCTCGGACGCGACGCCCTGGCCGCCCTTGCGCCCGGCTTCGGCGGCGAGTTCACGATCCTTGGAGAAGCCGCGCTCCTGGTCCGGCACGGTCATGCCGCCTTTCGAGGCGATTTCACGCTGCCGATCCTCATCCATTGAAGCGAAGCCCTGCCGGCCCCGGGTGGATTGTCCACTCATGGTATCTCATCTCGGGTGTTTCCGCTTGCCGCTTCGTCCTCGGAAGCGACAAGCGGAAGAATCCTGGGCGATCGTCGAAGTTCCCATGTCTTCCTGTCCAGGATCGGAGAATTGCCAAGCCAGAGCTTGATGTTTCACGTAGCGACGGCTGGTGCCACCTGGCCCAGAAGCCGCATCAATGACCTGGCGTTATCCGGCGCCCGCGGCTTGTCCGTATTGTCGAAGAACAAGAACACGTCGTGCGGCTTACCGCTGGCCCTGACGGGTCCCACGTAATCGCCATCGACGCGCTTTCCCGCCGCCCAACCGCGCACCCGCCCGGCCCAACAGTCGAGGTCGGCCGCGTTATACCCGCTGCGATACAGCTCCCGCGAGCCATGCAACCGGCAATAGATAAAATCCGACGTGACATCGATCAATCTTGGCCATTTCACGGTATCCGCGCAGACCAGAGCGACGCGGTGTTGTCGAAGCAGATCGACGAACGCGGGATCGCGAAAGCTTTCATGCCGGATCTCGACCGCATGACGTACCGCGCGGTGCGCTTCGACTGTCAGCCCGGTTTGATCCTTCACCCGCTCGTCGTGCCGTCGCGCCAGTTTCAGCGCGGCGTCGGTATCATGCGGCAGCATCGCCAGAAATCCCCGCATCAATGCCGCGTCGAACTGAAAATTCGGCGGAAATTGCCAAAGGATCGGACCGAGTTTGGCGCCAGGCCGCAACACGCCCGACGCCAGGAAATTCGCCACCGGGGCTTCGGCTTCGCGCAGTCGCCGCACGTGCGTGATGAAGCGCGGGGCTTTCACGGTGAAGATGAAATCGTCGGGCGTCGCCTCGGCCCATTTCGCGAAACTGGATGGGCGCTGCAGGCGGTAAAACGTGCCATTGATTTCGATCGCGCGGAACGTATGGCTGGCGTAGGAAAGTTCCTTCGCTTGCGCGAGTCCTTTGGGAAAAAACGCGCCGCGCCACGGCGCATAGGTCCAACCGGAGATACCGATCCGGATGTCGCCGTTGTGGCTCACGCTGGCTGGCCAGTGATTGCGAGCGCGGCGCGCAGGTCCGCGACAAAGCGGGCGTGCTCTTTCAATTTCACCGCGGGGTCTGGCATGCGCGGCAAATGCGACGGATGGACCGTGACAATCTGACCAGCATGATGGCGGCGTCCAGCGGACCTTCACCGAAAACCGTTCGCGTGGCATCGCGCCATAAATCGCAACGCCGGCAGTATTGGGTCTGTTCCGCGACGAAAGCCAGAGGTTGCTGTACCATGACGACTGCAACTCACATGAGGCCGATAAGTTGCCTTACCGTCCCAAGATTCAGGGACGGCGGAACAGCGCCAGCGTGTTTTCCCGGAAGATCGCTCGCCGGTCCTCCGCGTTGAGGAAATCGGCATGCTCCCACGCATACGTGAATGTCTGCCGATAAGTGCAATAACGCTCGACATTTGGCATATCGGAACCCCAGGTGAAGCGTCCCGATCCGAAACGATCCACCAGATGCCGGAAATGGTGCATCGACTTCGCGTAAGGATATTCGAAGCGGCCGCCCCAGGAGATCGGATACAGCAACTCCGCCGACACGGGCATTTCCGTCATCAGCCGTTCGACCACCGGCGGCAAGGTCAACCGGTCGTCGCCGTCGGCGTAACGCGCGGTTGGCAGCCCGTGTACCAGCACGCTCCGGATCGTTGGGTGGCGTTGCAAAATCAGCTCCAGATCGGCCAGTTCGTCCTCGTAACGGCCGAACGGGGAGCCGTCGCGATGCACCCAGAACACCGGCAGATCGAGCCGCGTCACCTCGCGCCAGAACGCGTCGTACTCCGGGTCGCTCGGCCGCTTCGCATAACCGTTACGGAACAGGCCGCTATAGGTAAAATACAGTCCCCGCATGCCGCGTTGCTCGACCTGACGGGTCATGCGGGCGATTTCACTGTCCTGCCAGGCCCAGGATTCCTGGACCTGAGCGAGGCCGATGAAGCGACCCGGGTTATCGTTGGCGGCGGCGGAGAAATCCTCGGCGAGATCACCATAGATGTGATCGTTGTGCAGGACGGCTGTGGTAATTCCGGCGTAGTCCATCTGCCGGACGATCACCTCCGCCGGCGCGGACATATCGGCCATATACGGCGGCAGGAATTGAACATATTGCGCTTCGCCATCGATCTCCCATTCGAACCGGCCACAGCGCCCGACGCGAAACTTCCCGTCCCGCCGGCCCGCGACCGAGGAGTCGGTGGCCGACCATAATCCGCGTTCGGTAACGATCGAGTTGTCGCTGGCACGGCGGTACGGCTGGTTGCCGTGCTCATGCATCGCGCGTTGCTGGTGCAACAGATGCGTGGCCGCGTCCGGAAAGCCGCAGGCCCCGGCGAGCGGCGGAAAAATATGCGCGTGGCAATCGATCACCCCAAAATCCATGTCGTGGTCTCCTTCAGAAACAGCTTACCGTGCCCGTGCCGCCGGATCGAGCCGGTCCCGCAGCCCGTCGCCGAACAGATTGAACGCCAGCACCAGAAGGCTGACCGCCAGGCCTGGCACCACGGCGACATGGGGCGCGACCTCCAGATACTGCCGGCTGGCGCCGAACATGGCGCCCCATTCCGGCGCCGGCGGCTGCACCCCAAGACCGAGAAAGCCCAAGGCCGTCGCCACCAGCACCGCCTGTCCGGCCATCAAACTTAACTCGATGACGATGACTGACACCGCGTTGGGAAACACGTGCCGCAGCACGATGCGCGGATGCCGCATCCCCAGGGCGCGCGCGGCTTCAATGTAGTCGAGTTCTCGCAATTCCAGCACCCGGGCGCGGACCAGCCGCGCCAGAGACGGAATGAAACTGACCGTGATCGCGGTAATTAGTCCGGACGCGTTGGCGCCGATCGCCGAGATGATGGCGATCGCCAGCACCAGGCTGGGGACCGTCATCAGCAGATCGAGCGCGACCATCAGCACGCGATCCACCGCGCCGCCGCGATACCCGGCGGCCAGCCCCAAACCGATCCCCGCCACGCCCGCCAACGCCACCGAAACGACCGCGATCAGCAACGTAATGCGAGTCCCGGCGATGATGCGGGAGGCGATGTCGCGGCCGATCTCATCGGTGCCGAACCAATGCGCGGCGGAGGGCGGATCGAGGATCGCCAGCAAATCCTGTTCCGACGGATCGTACGGCGCGATCCGATCGCCCAGAAGCGCCACCAGCGAAAACCCGATCAGCAACGTCGCGCCGAACGAAAGGAAGCCGAATTTCAACGCAGCCTCGGATTGATCAGCCGATACAATATTTCCACCAGCAGATTGATCAGCAGAAAACCGACGACGAACAAAATGGTGATGCCCTGCACCAGCGTGAAATCGCGCAGACCGACTGCCGTCAGCAACAGATCGCCGATGCCGGGCCAGGCGAACAATCGCTCCACCACCACCGATCCGCCGAGCAGGTATCCGGTCTGCAGCCCGACCACGGTGACGATCGGCACCAGCGCGTTGCGCAGCACGTGGCGGTATAACACGCGCGGCGTCGCGAGGCCTTTGGCATAAGCGGTGCGCACGTAATCCTTGCGTTGTTCCTCGATCACGGTGCCGCGCACCAATCGGCCGACCAGCGCGATCAGGCGCGCCGCCAGAGCCACCGTCGGCATCACCAGCGAGGCCGGTCCGGTCAGGCCGATACTCGGCAGCCATCCGAGCCGCACGGAGAACAGCGCCATCAGCATCATGCCCAGCCAGAAATTCGGCACCGCGAGCAAAGCCACCACGCCGCCGGACACCGCGATATCGGGCCAGCGTCCCCGCCACGACGCGGCGAGGATGCCGGCCGGGATCCCCGCGGCCACGGTCAGAAGAATCGCCGACGCGGTCAGCAACAACGTCGCCGGCACCCGCTCCAGGATGCGCGGCAGCGGATTGCCGCGGAAGGTCGCCGAATAGCCCAGATCGCCGCGCGCCAGTCCCAGGACTCGATCGGCGTATTGCACGAACAGCGGCCGGTCGAGGCCCAGTTGATGCCGAACCACATCGATTTCGGCCTGCGTGGCAGTGGCGCCGGCGACCATCGTCGCCTCATCTCCGGGGACCGCCTTGAAGATCAGGAACAGGATCGTGACGACGCCCAGTACGGTCAGCGGGATCAGCGCCAGCCGCCACAGCACGAGGCTCAGCATCGGCTCAGGTCAGGCCGCGGCGTGCCGGACATTGGTGAACAGCACGGGCCAGACCTCAACCCCGGTGACGGCTTTCCGAACGGCTGAGACGTTCTCGTTGATCTGCAGCCAGATGTAGGGATCCTCGTTCCAGATCAGCGCCTGTGCCTTCGCCATGTCGGCCGCCGCCTTGGCGCGGTCGGGTTCGGCGCCGATTTCCGCCAGCAGACGATCGACCTCGGCGTTACGGTAACGGCCCAAATTCCACACGTCGGGCCGCGCCGTATCGTCCTTGTTCGATTTGAACAGCGACGCCAGATGATACAGGCCGGACGCGTTCGCCGGATTGAAGCCGAACATCGCGATATCCCATTTGATGTTCGCCTGATCCTGCCGCATCGCGTCCCAGTACGACCCGGCCTCGATCTTGGTGATTTCCACCTTCACGCCGACCTGGGTCAGCGCGTTGGCGACGATTTCGCCGACCGACACGTCACCGGGGAACAGCCCCTGCGAGACGAACATCGCCAGTTCCAGCGGTTTGTCACTCGTGAAACCCGCCGACACCAGCAGCGCCTTCGCCTTCGCCGGATCATGCACCAGTTTCGCGACGGACGCGTATCCTTCGGTATTGAAAGCCAGCGGCGAGTCCGGCGCGCGCGCGTGCCCGAAGAACACCTTGTTGGCGATCGTCTCGACCGGAACCGCCAGGTTCAACGCCTGCCGCACCCGAAGATCGCTCAAATCGGGGCGCGTCAAATTGATCACGAACCCGATCGGCCGCAACCCGGGCGTGGCGATCAGCGTCACCTCGGGGTCCTGTTTCAACTGCGCGGTCAACGCCACCGGCACGCTGTCAACGATGTCCGCCGCGCTGGTGCGCA
>PLSZ01000645.1:0-1842 GCA_003164305.1 Acetobacteraceae bacterium | reverse complement strand
TCGATCGCCGCCGGCGACACCAGCGCGCCGGAGACATGCGCCAGAGAGTTCGCCAGTTGCGGAAACGGCTGCGACAGTCGCAGAATAATCGTGTTCCCGTCGGGCGTTTCCACGCCAGCCACCGGGTCCCACAGCGGGCGGTTGGTCGGGTTGCGTTGCTTGTCCATCAACCGCTCGATGTTCAACTTCACCGCCGCGGGATCGACCGGCGTGCCGTCGTGGAACCGTGCCCCGCCGCGCAGTTTCAGCGTGCACGACTTCAGATCGTCCGCCATGCTCCAGCTTTCCGCCAGTTGCGGAACGATTTTCATGTCCGGCGCGAAGGTCAGCAACCCATCGTAAACGCACAACGCCGCCTCGCTGCCACCCGGATAGCCGGTGTAGGAGCCGTGCACGGGATCCAACGTCACGACGCCGGTGCTCATGCCGTAAGTCAGTCCGGCGCCGACGGTGCCCTGCGCGAACGCCCGCAACGCCGAAGTCGCGGGCGCGGCGGCCAATAACGAAAGCGCGGTGCGACGTTTCATGGTCAGATCCATAACGTGTTCCAGGTGAAGATCGATGGCGTGCCGCCAGTGTGCACGAATACCAGCGTGTCGTCGGGTCCGTAACGGCCTTCGCGAACATGGGCGATCATTCCGGCGGCGGCTTTGCCGGTATAGACCGGATCCAGGATCACGCCCTCGGTCCGCGCGAACAGTTTCGTCGCCTCGACGCCGGCCTCGCTGGGAATGCCGTAGCCCTGACCGACGAAGTTCGTGTCATTCAGGATTTCGGACTCGGTGACGGTCGGTTCAAGTCCCAGCACCCGCAACGTTTCGTTGGCGATCCCGGCGGTGCGCGACGGAATGTGAAATTCGTCCGTCGCCGTCACACCATGCATCGCGACGCCGGTGTTGGTCAGCCGTTTGCCGAGCACCAGGCCCGCCTGCCCCTTACCGCTGGACGACATGTAAAACGCGCTGGCCCGCACATCCGCCCGCTCCAGTTGCCGCAGAATTTCCAGCGTGGTCTCCAGATAAGCCAACGCCGAGGCGACGTCGAACATCGGGTTGTCATTCAGGATGTGCGGCCTCCCACCGGACGCGCGCACCCGCGCCGCGTGCTCATCCAGCGCATCCCGCTGCGCCTGCCGGGTCGGCGCGAAAACCACCGTGGCGCCCAGAAGATAATCCACCAGCAGATTGCCCTGCACGACCTCCGGCCGCTGTCCTTCCAGCACCAGAATGGTCGACAGCCCGAGTTTGTTACAGGCACCAATCGTTTGCCGCGCCGAGTTCGACTGAATGTCCAACCCGACGATCACGGTATCCGGCTGCTCCGCCATCGTCCGCGCCAGACGAAACTCAAGATTGCGCAGCTTGTTGCCGCCGAACGCGACCCCGGTCAGATCGTCGCGCTTAATGAAAATCCGCGGCCCGCCTTTGGGACCGGCCAGCGCGCGGGACAGGTTGGGCGCTTCCTCGATCGGCGTGGGCGTCAGAGCAAGCTTTACCCGCGGAATTCCCGCGATGCGTTGATGGATCCATGCGTGTCCGTCCTGGCTCATTCGTACGTCCCGTCAAAGTGCCGTGCCGGGGGATGCTTCGCCAATTCGGAATTTCACGCAAGCCGCGCGATGCATGTTGCATCGCACCATCCAAAGGTGATACCGTCAGTTGACGTAAGCCAAGGGAGATCGACCGTGCCCGACCCACGCCTCGAGAACGACGAGCCCGAAAGCAAGACCGCCGCCGGGTCCACGCGCCCTGACGAACACCTGGAGGACGAGGAAAAAATCCTCGCCGGCCGTGCCGATGTGAACATGCCCGCGCTACTGACCAAGGACGTGCAGGGCGGCTG
>PLSZ01000043.1 GCA_003164305.1 Acetobacteraceae bacterium | reverse complement strand
GTGCCGTAGGTGTTCTTGGCCTCGCCCGGCTCAAAGCAGGCCTGGCCCATCAGAGCGGCCTGCTGATCGCCCAGAATGCCGGCGATCGGGACGCCGTCGAGCACACCCAGACCGGTGCCGTAGACTTCCGATGACGGAACGATCCGGGGCAACACCGAACGCGGAACATCGAACGCCGAGAGCAATGAGTCATCCCAGTCCAAGGTCGAAAGATTCATCAGTTGCGTGCGGCTGGCGTTGGTNNGGAACGTGATCCAGCAGCCAGCGGAGTTTCAGGGCTGAGAAGTAACTGGCCAGCGGCAAACCGGTGCGCTCGCGAAACCGGTCCTGGCCGCCGTCGCGGGCGAACTCCGCGACCATTGGATCGACTCGCGTGTCCTGCCAGACCAGAGCGTTGTGCATTGGGCGGCCGGTGTGCCGGTCCCACAGCACCGTGGTTTCGCGCTGATTGGTGATCCCGACGGCGGCGAGGTCTGTCACCGTCAACGACGCGTCGCGCAGGGCTTCCTCGATGACCGCGCGAACGGCGAACAGGATTTCTTCGGGGTCGTGTTCGACCCAACCGGGTTGGGGAAAGATCTGGCGATGTTCTCGTCGCGCCATCGCGATGGTGGCGCCGGAGCGGTCGAAGACGATGAAGCGGCTGGATGTCGTGCCCTGATCGATCGCGCCCACGTAGCGGGTCATTGTCCGCTCTCTCCCTGGTGTCGTTTCGCGTCCACCGTGCCGAGATCGATGGCCGGGTCAAGACCTTGGCTTCGGTTGCCGGGGGGGAGGGAATTTTTCGCTTTCCCGTCATCCGTTGACGTTGAAATCCGAGGGGCGCGGATTCAAGCGTGCGGATGGGGTTGGTGCCGGACCATCGATGGTGTGCCGCCTGGCAACGCCGGTAAGTATTACCACTAAACCACTAAGACACTAAGTTCTTCCCGACACGTAGGGGCGGAGGGGGTAAATGAATCGTTCGGCTCACCTGATCCGGTATTGTGCAGCGATTCAATAATTTAATAATTGATTCATTAAATGATCATGGCCGAATCTGAGCGTTTATCCCCACCCGGAGCCTTAGTGTCTTAGTGGTAATGCTTTCAGGCGCTCAAACGGACTCGATCGTCGAACGGAGTCAATCTCCTCACGCCCAGCCACATGAAAACCAAAGGCGCGTGAACCTCTTGGACAAAATCGTGCAAAAGCGAAACAGTCACATTCCTCTCCCTCTTATGCCGATGAGGAGCGCCCATCTTTGGACAAAGCCCCTGTTCTACAACTTCAGCACCATCGTCACCTCATCCCCACGCGCGTTCTCCGCCACGAACCCCAGTTCCCGCACCAGGTGCAACATCCGCGCATTGTCGCGCAAGACCGAGCCGACCAGTTGCTTCAATCCAACGGCGCGCGCCAGGCTGATGATCCGGTGCATCAGCGCGGTGCCCAGTCCGTGACCATGCAAATTGCTGCGCACGAGGATGGCGAATTCGGCGCTGACGTGGTCGGGATCGGCGTAAAGCCGGACGACGCCCAGCGGCATTTCGTCGCCATCGCGGAAGCCGATCAACGCGATTTCGCGATCGTAATCGATTTGCGTCAGCCGGATCAGCAGCGCGCCGCTGAAATCGCGCATGGCGCCATGGAAGCGGGCGCGGATGTCCTCGGGAGAATCCGACTCCAGGATGCGCTGGATCAATGTCGCGTCATCGGGGCGGATCGGGCGCAAATACATTTCGGTGCCGTCACGCAGGATCTCGGTGGTTTCCAGTTGCCTGGGATAGGGCACGATCGCGGATTGCGGACGCGTCGCGGGATCGCCCAGTTTGACGCGGGCATCGACGGCGATGACGCCCTCGGCGTCGGCGAGGATCGGATTGATGTCGAACTCGATGACTTCCGGATGATCCAGCATCAGCCGCGACACCGACACCAAAGCGCCGGCCAGCGCGTCCATGTTGACCGGCGGACGGCCGCGGAACCCTCGCAGCAGGCGGGAGACCCGGGTGCGGTTGATCATGATGCGGGCGAGTTCCAGGTCCAACGGCGGCAAGGCGAGGGTCGAGTCGTTGATGACCTCGACCCCGATACCGCCCTGGCCGAACAGGATCACCGGACCGAAGGTGGGATCGACGCTGGCGCCGATGATCAATTCGAAGGCGCCGGGCCGTTGCGCCATCGCCTCGACGGTGAAGCCTTCGACGCCTTCGATGCGGTCCAGCATCGAGCGCGCGGCGGCGGTGACGGCGGAGGCGCCGGACAGATCGAGCACGACCCCGCCGACGTCGGATTTATGCATCACCGTGCTGGAGCGGATCTTCAACGCGACGGAGCCGCCGATTTCCTCGGCCGCGCGTCCGGCTTCCTCGGGCGTCGCGGCGGACAGCACCGGCACGACCGGAATGCCATGCGCGGCGACGAATTGTTTCGCGTCCGCCGAATCCATCCACGGCCTTTTCGACGCCGCGATCAATTGGCGCGCGCGCGGCATGTCGACCGCCGCTTCGGCGCCCTCGCCCTGCGCCGGAACGCGCAACATCAGCCGCTGGTTGCGCGCGAACTCCGCCAGTTCGGCGCAGCCGCCGATGGCGCCTTCGATGGTGTCGAAGGCGGGAATCCCGGCCTCCCCGAACCGCGCGCGAATGGCGTCGGCACCGCACGAGGTCAGCCAGCAGGTGATCAGGTTGGGCGGCATGTATTTCGGTCGTTTCGCCCATGCGGAGAGCACGCCGTCGGCGGCCTCGGACGGGGAAGACACGCCGGTCGGACAGTTCAACGCCAGGATCGTATCGATCCCGGAATCGGTCAGCAGCGCGGACAACGCGGCCTGATAGCGTTCCGCTCCGGCGTCGCCGACGATGTCGATCGGGTTGGCGTGCGACCAGGTCGGCGGCAACGCGGCGTTGAGCGTCGCC
>PLSZ01000171.1 GCA_003164305.1 Acetobacteraceae bacterium | reverse complement strand
GGGTCCGCGTCCATTGCGAAAACACAACTGCCTTGGCCTCGGGGTCGGCGAACAGGTCGTCGAACAGCGCCGCCAGTTCGTCAGCCTTGACGCCGTGGTCGGTCTCGTGGTCCAGCAGCCAGGTGCTGTTGCACGACATGCGCATGTTCTGCAGGGCACAGGTCAGCCGCCGCTGATCGATCTCAGACAGAAACTTTGTCTTGCGCCAGCGCTGGACGATTTTTGTCACCACGTCGGCGTTTTCCTGGTGATACAGCATTTGCATCTCGGTCATCGGTACCAGCAGATTCTGGTCTGTCCGAACGGGCAATTGCTTCAGCACTTCGGATTTGCGCCGGCGGATCATGACCGGCGCCAGCGTCTGGCCGATCCTCTCCAACCCCGTGTAACCGGTGACGCGACCGGCTTCGTCCTTGACCTGATGCTCGTGCAGCAGCTTCCAGGTCGGCCCCAACCGATGCTGATCGACGAACTGGACGATGGAAATCAGTTCTTCCAGCTTGTTCTCCAACGGCGTCCCGGTCAGCACGATCGCATAGGAGCTATCGATTCGTTTTAAGGCGCGTGCCGCGATCGTGTTCCAGTTTTTCACCCGTTGTGCTTCATCAACGATGACCAGTTCGGGTCCCCAGGCGGCGATCAGATCCAGGTCGGGGCTCAGCTTCTCATAATTCGTGATTTTACAGAAATCGTCCTGGGCAAAGTCCTTCCGCCGCTGCGCCCGGCCGCCGTTGATAACGCGTGCCGCGTCTTTGCCTTCTCGCCCGGAGAAACGCGCGATCTCGCTTTGCCACTGATATTTGAGCGAGGTGGGGCAGATCACCAATACTTTCGAGACGCCGAAATGCCGCGCCAGTATTTCGGTCGCGGCGATTGCCTGGATGGTCTTGCCCAGTCCCATGTCATCGCCGATGAGTACCCGGCCTGATCGCACCGAGAACAGCGAGCCTTCGGCCTGATAGGGATACATCGGCACCTTCAGAAGACCCAACAGTTTGGGATCGGCGGCGCCGCGTGGGAACAACTGTTCGAGCTTCGCCGCCCTCTGGGCCGCGTCCCGCCGTCCCGCGACGAAATCGAGCGCATCGTCATAAGCACGGAATTCATGACCGCTGTTCGACACCGTGGACATGAAATGCTCCAGGTCGCCGAGGCGCTCGTCCGGCAGCATCCCGTCGTGCCCGGTGTCGAACAAACCGGCGGCAGCCTCGCCCACCGCTGGCGGGCAATCCGTTCCGGCGTGAAAATGCACGGTGCGTTTGCCATCATAACGCAAATACAGCTCGGAAAACGCGGGCCGATAGCCACGCCTGAACGCCGTTTTCGCACCGCGCTTTTTCTCCAGCCGGCCAAGCGTGAATTCGATGTGCTTGCAGGTGCCCAGATCGCTGGTGGCGTAATCGGGGCATGAACAGAAATTACGACCCGGTCCGATGCCCCTGATCGCCACGCGATAGCTGGATTTCGAAACCGGATTGCTGACCCGAAACTCGGAGAAAAACGGCTCACCGCTGAGATTTTCAAGCCCAAATTCCTGCTCGCGGCCGAACTGGCGGCGCAGGCCCCGTTGCCACTCCTCCGGCGCCAGGCCGGCCGGCGCATGGGTGCGCGAGAGCTTAGGTGCCTTGTTCTGCCCGGTTGTGGAATTAAGGCCATGGCGGTAATGTTTTGTTGTATTACGTTCTGAATTCGCAATATTTTCCACGAGACATCACCCCATCAGATGGACGGCATGGCGTGAGGTCGCGCACGAGCATCGTGCGGACCCCCGGAGAGTGGTGATCGACGCCACTGTCGAGTTCCGCACCGACTCGGTCATTCCCGCCGCGTCCGATAATACACTGCCCCGTCGCGCTCCGCCAAATGTTGCCGAGCAGAAGTCGCCGCGAAAAATGGCACGCGACATGCAACGCTCGACGTAGGCAGGATCGGCGGCGCCGGGACGCGCGGTAGGCAGGCGGAAGGGAATCGTCATGCGGCAAACGGTGGGCGAAGGTATCGGCCAATCCGTAACGCGCGTGGAAGACGATCGCTACCTGCGCGGCAAGGGTGAGTTTCTCGCCGATATCCGGCTTTCCGGCATGCGCGATCTGGCCTTCTTGCGCAGCCCAATCGCACATGCCCGCATTCGCGCCATCCGGAAGCCGGTCGGTGCCGAGGTCTCGGTGTTCACCGCCGCCGATCTCGCTTCGGTCCGGCCGATCGTCGCGGTGTCCGGATTGCCCGGCTTCAAACCATCCGCGCAACCGGTGCTGGCCGATATCAAGGTGCGCCATGTCGGCGAACCGATCGCCGTCTGCGTGGCCGCCAGCCGCGCCGAGGCCGAAGACCTCGTGGACAAAATCGAAGTCGATTTTGACGAATTGCCGGCTGTCGTCGACATGCGCGCGTCACTCAAAAGCGACGTCAGGGTGCACGAGCACTGGGACGACAATGTCTTTCTCGAAACCTTCGTCGCGATCGAGCCGGAACGGTTCGACACGCCGGCGCCGATCGTCGTGCGCCGCCGGTTGCGCACCGCGCGGCAATGCATGTCGCCGTTGGAAGGCCGCGGCGTGGTCGCGACGTGGGACCGAAGGTTGGAGCAATTGCTGGTGTACACATCGACGCAAATGCCGCACATCGTGCGTACCGGCCTCGCTGGCTGTCTCGGCCTGCCCGAGTCGCGTATCCGCGTCGTGGCGCCTGATGTCGGCGGCGGCTTCGGTTACAAGGGTATCCTGCTGGCGGAGGAAGTCTGCGCGGCGTGGCTGTGCCGTAAGCTCGGCCATCCCGTACGCTGGGTCGAGGATCGCCGCGAGCAACTCACCGGCAACGCGAACTGCCGTGAGCACGACTACGATATAACCGTGCACGCCGAGGCGGACGGCACGCTGATCGGCATCGACGCGGAGGCGGTGGTCGATGCCGGTGCGTATTCCGCTTATCCGTTCTCCGCCTGCCTGGAGGCGGCCCAGGTGGCATCGATCCTGCCCGGTCCGTACGTGATGCGATCGTATCGGTGCCGCACATTTTCCGCCGCCACCAACAAGCCGCCGATCCTGCCGTATCGCGGCGTGGCGCGGGCCGGCGTTTGCTTCGCGCTGGAAGTCTGCCTCGACGCCGTGGCCCGCGAGGCCGGACTGGAACCGCACGAGGTCCGCTCGCGCAACCTCGTGCCGGCCGAGGCGATGCCGTACGACAACATCACCGCGAAGCATTTTGACAGCGGCGATTACCGGGAATGCCTGCGTCGCGCCATCGAGGCGATCGACATCCCTGGCGTGCGGCGTCGCCAAACCGAGACAACCGGCCCACTGCGAATCGGCGTCGGCAGCGCGATCTTTTGCGAGCAGGCGGCGCACGGAACCTCGGTCTACGCCGGCTGGGGCATTCCGATGGTACCCGGTTTCGAGCAGGCGACGGCGCGGATGACTCCGGATGGCGGATTGGAATTACGCGTCGGCATTCAAAGCCACGGACAGGGGTTGGAGACCACGCTGGCGCAGGTGGCGCACGAGGTTCTGGGGTTGCCTCTGGCCGACATTCGCGTCGTGCACGGCGATACCGCGCTGACGCCGTATTCGACGGGCACCTGGGGCTCGCGTTGCATGGTGACGGCGGGTGGCGCGGTCGGCACGGCGTGCCGCGATCTGGCCGAGCGCATAGCCGTCATCGGTGCACATTTGTTGCAGACGCCGATCGACACGGTGCGGGTCGGCAACGGATGCGTGACCGGTCCGGCGGGCAGCGTGCCGATCGCCGAGGTCGCGCGCACCTGGTATTTACGGCCGCAAGATCTACCTGGCGACGTCGCCGCCGGCGGCCTGGAAGTGACCTCCGGCTACAAAACGAAGCGCGACAGCGGCACCTTCAGTTATGCCGCGCACGCCGCCGTCGTTTCGGTCGATACCGAACTCGGCACCATTCGTATCCTGGACTACGTGATCTGCGAGGATGGTGGCACCCTGGTCAATCCGATGATCGTCGATGGCCAGATCATCGGCGGCACCGCGCAGGGCATCGGCACGGCGCTTTATGAGGAAATGCCGTACGACAACGCGGGCCAGCCCTTGGGCTCCACGCTGGCGGATTATTTGTTGCCATCGGCGACCGAAGTGCCAGAGCCGCGGATCGAACACATGACGACCCCTTCGCCGCTGTCGATGTTCGGACAGAAGGGCATCGGCGAGGGTGGCGCGATCGGCCCGCCCGCCGCGATCGCCAACGCGGTCAACGACGCGCTCTCGCCGTTGGGCGTGGAAATCTCCGAGCTGCCGATCACGCCCCATCGCGTGCTGTCCGCGTTGCTGGCGCGCACCGGAAAATGAAAGCCGCCGCCTTCGATTTCGCGCACCCCGAGAGCCTGGAACAGGCGATCGCCCTGCTGGCCAACGACGGGGCGCGCGCGTTCGCCGGCGGCCAGTCACTTGGGCCGATGTTGAACCTGCGGCTGGCGCGGCCTCGGACGCTGGCGCGGGTGAACCATTTGCCGGAACTCGGCGGGGTCACGGATGACGCGGGCGCGGTGACCATTGGCGCAGGCGTGACCCACTCGACGATCGCCGATGGCGGCGTGCCGGACATCGGCGGGGACATCCTGGCGCGGGTCGCGGGCGGGATCGCGTACCGCGCGGTGCGCAATCGCGGCACCATCGGCGGCAGCCTGTGCCACGCCGATCCGGCGGCGGATTGGGTGACCGTGCTGACCGCTTTGGATGCCGCGGTGCTGTTGCGTGGTCCCAACGGAACGCGGGCCCTGCCGGTCGCCGATTTCATTCTTGGGCCGTTCCGTACCGCGCTCAATCCAGGCGAGATCCTGTGCGCGGTCCGCGTGCCGCGGGTGGGCGACGCCGCGGGTTGGGGCTACGTGAAAGCCTGCCGGAAACCAGGCGACTTTGCTCATGCGATGGCCGCCGTACTGCTTTCCCCGCGCACGCGGCGGATCGTGATCGGTGCGCTTGGTGGCAAGCCCTTGCTGTTGCGGGACGGCGCCGCGACAATCGAAGAAGCCGCGCGTGCGCTGCCCGTGGCCGACGATGCCGTGTCGCGGCAGATGCGGCTTGTCACGCTGCGCCGGGCCCTGGCCGAGGCGGGCGCATGAGTCGGGTCTCACTCATGGTGAACGGCACGCCAGTCACGGCGGAGGTCCAACCGCGCACGCATCTGGCCGACTTCGTGCGCGAGGACCGTGGGTTGACCGGCACCCATCTCGGCTGTGAGCACGGCGTCTGCGGCGCCTGCACCTTGTTGATCGACGGCGCGCCGGCGCGGTCCTGCATCGCCTACGCCGTGGCCTGCGAGGGGTCCGCGATCGTCACCATCGAAGGCCTTGAGGACGACCCGACGATCGCTCGATTGCGGGACGCTTTCACCGCGGAGCACGCGTTGCAGTGCGGTTATTGCACCCCCGGAATGCTGGTGACCGCGCGCGACATCGTGCTCCGCCTGCCTCATGCGGACGAGGCGGCGATCAGGCTGGAACTTTCGGGCAATCTCTGCCGCTGCACGGGCTATGCCGGGATCGTCCGCGCGATTCGGCGTGTCCTGGCCGAAGGTGTGCCGGCCGTGGCCGTTGTCGCGTCCCCCGGTCCGCCGCCGGTGGTGACACAAACCGTCGCCGCGCCGATGGTTTCGCGAGCGCGAGAGATGCCCTCGGCGGCGATTGTTCAGGTCCAACGCATCGATATGCCGCTTCGGGCCGTGTGGGACGCGCTTCACGATCCCGCTCTGGTCGCCTCCTGCATCCCCGGCGCGCGGCTGACCGCCATGGACGGCGACCGGCTGCACGGGGAGATACGCGCCGCGCTGGGACCGATCGAAACCCTGTTCGCAGGAGACGGCATCATGGATTTCGACGAAGGCGCCCACCGCGCGGCATTATCAGGCGAGGGTTCCGACTCGAAGACCGGCACGCGATTGAGCGGCCGTGCACTGCTGACATTGCGCGAAGCTGACGCGGACGCCACCGAGGCAACGTTGTCGATCGATTATTCGTTGCGCGGACCTCTGGCGCAATTCGCCCGCGCGCCCGTGGTGCGTGCGTTTGTCGCGGACATCGCCGACACCGTCGCGCGCGATCTGGCGGCTCGGTTGCGTGGTGCCCCGCTGATGCCGCCGGAACGTCTTTCTCTTGGCCGACTGCTGTGGCGCGCGATGCTGCGTTGGCTGCGCGGGGCTATTCGCCGATGACGAAGTGGGCCTCGACCGGCTTACCGGCGCGGCCGTTGATCGGCAGAATATCCTGCGGACAAGCCGAAAAAGCCACGATCAGATCCATCTCGGCCCGCATCCGGATAAAGCACCCAGGCGTCGATACCGGCGGATCGAACGATAAATCGCCCGTGACGGTCCATGGGATGTTCATGAACAAATTGAACGGACTCGGCGTTTCCGGTGGCACCAGGCCTATTTCGGCGAGGGCGGCCGCGAGGTTGTCCGTGCAGTTGTCGTGGTATTCGGCGCAGCCGAGTTCTTCGTAACGATAACGGTCGCAGGCGGCCATCAGCGTGTCGTGAACCCCGCCGGACGTGTCCTCGAGGATCGTCAGGACAGGCCGCCGATGGTTGGTCAGCATCGCGTCCCCGGCGCGCGGGATCATGTGATGGTGCGTGGCGCGGCTGTGCTCCATCGACATGAACTCGGTCAGGTCGGTGTGATTGAAAGCCCAGGTGTCGATGACTTGTTCACCGTGGGTGTTGATGACGGTGATGGTTTGTCCGCGTGAGACGAAGGCGGCCTTGCCACGTCGGGCGGGGATGACGATGGGTTTCGGCATGGGATGTGCGACCGGGTCAACCGCGTGGCAGGCGAAACGCGCTCAGCGGTTCCTTGGCGTATGGCCTTGGCGCGCGCATCGCGATCGCGGCGCGATCCAGGTCCGCGACAAGCGCGCGCAACGCCGGAAGATCGGCGTCGGATGGTTTCAGTCCGGCGGCCATCAGGCGCGCGTCGAATGTCGAATCTTCCATGATGGAGTTCTCCTTGAAACGTCAATCAGCAGGCGAAGGCCGGGCGGCGCCCGCGCGTTCCCAACGTGTTCTCCAGAGCATGCCCGACCTGCAACACCTGAGCGTCCTCGAACGGCCGGCCGCAAATTTGCAGTGCCAGCGGCAGGCCACGCGCGCTGAAGCCGTCGCAGATCGACAGGGCGGGGAATCCGGTCACGTTGAACGCGCGATTGAAGAACGGCTGGAATCCGCTCGCCATTGAATCCTCGCCGATTTCGCGGGCCGGACAGCGAGCGGTGGGGAATACCAAAATGTCGGCGGATTTCATCACCGCGGCGACCTCCGCGACCAGCTTTGCCCGTTGCCGTTGCGCGTTGACGTAATCGGCGCCCGAAACGAACGCGCCGGCCATCAGCCGCTGTCGGCCGAAGGCACCGTAAAGTTCCGGCGTTTCGCGCAGCCATGTCTGATGGGTCGCATAGGACTCCGTGCGGGAGATCAGGCTGCCGGTATCGGCGAAAACGCCAAACGGAGATAGCGTGACATCGAACACAACGGCGCCCATGTCGCGCAACGCCATCAGCGAATTCTCCAATGCCGCGATCGTTTCGTCATCGGTGCTCAGGTCCTTTTCAAAGAAATGCCGCACGACGCCAACCCGGAGACCCTTGAGGTCGCCGCCGAGCGCGGCGGCGAAATTAGGTGCGGGCACATCGGCGCACGCGGCATCGAGCGGGTCATATTTCGTCAGCGCGTTCATCATCAGCGCGCAGTCCTCGCTGGTCCAGCACATCGGTCCAGCGTGATCGAGCGAAAAGGACAACGGTAGGATGCCGCGCCTGCTCAACCAGCCGTAGGTCGGCTTCAGGCCGGCGATCCCGCACCACGCCGCCGGCCCGCGGATCGAGCCGCCGGTATCGGAGCCCATCGCCCCCATGCACAACCCAGCCGCGACCGCCGCGCCCGACCCGGACGAGGAACCGGATGGATCGCGCGTCAGATCCCACGGATTGCGCGCGGGCGGCCAGGGCAGATCGAACGAACTGCCACCGATGGCGAACTCCCATGTCGAGAGCTTGCCGGTGAACACCGCGCCTGAGTCGCGCAGGCATTTCACCGTGAAGGCGTCCTCCGCCGGCACGTGGTCTTTGAACAAGGCGGAGTGTCCGGTCGTCGCGACGCCTTTGGTATTGTAGATGTCCTTCAGTCCGATCGGGATGCCGTGCAACGGCCCTTTCCAGCCGCCGGCCATGATCTCGGCCTCGGCCTTTCGCGCGTCCGCCAGCGCGGTGTCCTCCAGCACCAGTATGTGACTGTTCAGCTGTGGGTCGAGCGCTTTTACGCGCGTCATGAAAGCCTGGACCAGATCGACGGGAGAAAGCGCCTTCGAACGGATTTTCGCCGCGGCTTCGGCGATGGTCAGGAAATGCGGAGCGGTCACGGTGGCGATCCTTTGGTGGCTGGCCTGGGTCCCCATCAGGTGTGGCCCAGGGTCAACCTGACGCAATCGGTGTGCCAGAAGAGGCCGGCCTGTCTGGCACGCCAATTGCGTCACGAGGGCCGGGACGTCCGGAATCATCTTCAACCGGAGGCGGCATGTTTCATCTCGGATGGTTCATCGGAAAGGGTTACTCGCCGCACAACTGGCATCAGGCCTGGGGCGGGACCATCGGCGCCGATTGGATGAAGCCTGACCTGTACATGGACCTCGCGCGCGGACTGGAACGGGCCTGTTTCGATTGTCTGATTCTGGAAGATGGATCGTTCATCGCCGACGCGTTTCAGGATTCACCGGAATGGTCCTTGCGCAATGCGTTTTCGGTACCCAAAAGCGACCCTATGCCGCTGGTGCCGCTGCTTGGTTACGTAACCAAACGGATTGGCATTGTCGCGACCATCACCACCAGTTTCTATCCGCCTTATCTGGCGGCTCGCCTGGGCGCGACCCTGGACCATCTGACCCAGGGGCGCGTCGGCCTCAACGTCGTCACCGCTCACAATGACCGCTCGGCGCAGAATTTCGGCCTCGATCGGCATTACGAACATGACCTGCGCTATGAAATGGCCGACGAGTGGATGGAAATCTGCGACCGGCTCTGGCAATCGTGGGAACCCGGGGCGATTGTCGCCAATCCAGAAACCGGTGTGTTCGCCGATCACACGAAAATCCATCCGATTCATTACGAAGGCCGGTTTTATAAATCCCGCGGGCCGTTGAACACCGCGCCGGGACCGCAGCGGCGACCGGTGATCTGCCAGGCCGGCGGTTCCCCCGCCGGCCGTGCCTTCGCCGCCAAACACGCTGACCTGATCATCGCGAAGAACCGGCGGATCGCGGCGGCAAAGCAATATCGTGCCGACATTTCCGCGCTGATGACACCAATCGGGCGCGATCCCCGCGACTGCAAGGTCATGCACTGCGCGTCCGTCATCCTTGGCGACACGATCGACGAGGCGCGCGAAAAACATTCACGCATGGCCGCCGGCCTGGCGGATAAGATGGACGCGAAACTCGCCGCGATGTCGTATCTGAGTGGCATCGATTGCGCGAAGTTCGACCTCGACGCGCCGCTGCCGAAGCTTACAATCAACGCCTCGCGGGCGTCGTTCGAGGCGCATTTATCCGGCGATGGGACACGCACATTGCGTCAGATGCTGCTGGATCCCGGTAGCGGCGGCATCGATTTCATCGGCACGGCCGACAGCATCGCCAGCGAGATGGCCTCGGTGATGGAGGAAATCGGCGGCGATGGGTTGCTGATCCAGGACCCGCTGACCCGCAAGGCGATCATCGAGATCACCGATGGTCTGGTTCCCACGCTGCAACGGCGCGGGCTGACCCGAGCGGCGTACAGCCACGACCTGTTCCGCGACAATCTGCGTGCGTTCTGAAGGACGACGGCCATGGATGAAGACGACGATCCCGGCGAAATGCCATACCGCCGCTTCGGCATTCCCAAACTGGGCTTTGAGAATTATTGGTACCCGATCGTCACGGCCGGCAACCTGAAGCGCAAACCGAAAGCTGTCCGGCTGCTCGGCCGCGACATCGTGCTGTTTCGGGACGGCGGCAAACTGTTCGCGCTGGACGATCGCTGTCCGCACCGCGGCGTGAAACTGTCGGCGGGAAAATGCGAATACGCGGGCAGCGGCTCGATCAGTTGTCCCTATCACGGCTGGACGTTCGATGGCGCCACGGGGCAGTTGCTCGCCGCGCTGATGGAAGGTCCGGATTCGCCGTTGACCCGCAAAGTCAGCGTGCGCACCTGGCCGGTGCGCGAATTCGCCGGCCTGATCTGGATCTGGCCAGGCGCGATGGAACCGTCTGCCCTGGAGGAGGACCTGCCGGAGTTCATCGGCCAGCAGGACAAATTCTTTTCGATCTCGATGTACACCGATTATAAATGCAACTGGCGTGCTTTGGTCGACAACTGGCCACAGGATCACCACGCGCAATTCGTGCATCGCGGCTCACCCGAATTGATGTTTCAGCCGGTGCTGCCCTTCGCGCTCACGCTCGATCCAAAGCCGCTGGAGGGCGACAAAGGCATCGCCATCAAGCGCACCGGTGGCATGACCAAAGCGGACTACCCCGGCCTTGGCTCGTTCCCCAACAACGAGTGGTGGCGCGTGATGAAGCCGACCGGCCGCGGCAACGTGCAAGGTTTCGCGAATTCGAAAGCGCATCTGGTCTACGGTATTCGTAACCAATCGGAGGTGCGGTTGCCGGGCCTCGTCGTCGTTGGCCGCCTCAGCGGCGAATATTGCCTCGTGCAATGGGCCGTCCCTATCGATGCCGGAACGACACGCTGTTTCAACATCAACAACTGGCGCCGTCTCGGTCGCTGGCGGGAGATCGTCGATCGGGTGCATTACTATCTCTGGCGCGGCTGGACGCACGATCGGATTTTCTCCGACCAGGACAAGGTGATGGTCGAGGCGCTCGTGCCGGGGTCAGAACGACTCTCGAAGACCGATGTGGGCGTCATCGCCTGGCGCCGGTTCGCGGGTGCCCATGCGCGACGGCCGTCCGCGGGGGGGATTTCCTTGGCCGAGGACATGGCCGCCGGCGAGTGACGAATACAGGGCAAATGGTTATCAGTTGAACGATAGATGATTATTTTATCGGCATATGTGGCCGGATTGGAAGAATGTCGCTTGCTTGGATGCATTTCTGTCTGGTCTGATCTTCGGCCGCAGCCTATTCTGTCCCCGTCGCCGCTCTGACCCGGGAGATTGCCGTGAAATCAGGCACGCTGAACGACCAGTTTTTCGCCAGCCTCGACTCCTCGATCGCCGCCGTCGATCAGGCGGAAATGCTGCCGCCTGCCTGCTACACCGACGCCGAATTCCACGAGTTCGAGAAAGAAGCCATCTTCAATCACGAATGGCTCTGCGTCGGCCGTGAATCCTGGGCGCGCGAGCCCGGCGAGTTCTTCACCACCAGCCATATCGGCGAACCCATCGTCGTCGTACGCAACCGGGACGGTGTGCTGAAAGCCTTCTCCACCGTCTGCCAGCACCGCGCCATGCTCGTCGCCGAGGGCCACGGCCGCACCAAGACCTTCCTCTGTCCCTACCACCATTGGGTCTACTCGTTGGATGGCCAATTGATCGGCGCGCCGGCGATGGAGCGCGCCTGCGGCTTCGATAAGAAGCAGGTGCGCCTCCCGGCATTTAAACTCGAAATCTGGCTGGGCTTTGTCTTTATCAATTTCGACCAGAACGCCAGGCCGTTGGCGCCCCGATTGGAAACGTTGCGGCTGGCGATCGAGAATTACAAGGCGGAGCTGGCGGACGGACCGCGGCCCGACGGCTCCACGACCTATCCCTGGAACTGGAAGGTCATGTTCGAAAACAACAACGACGGCTATCACGCCAATCGCCTGCATCGCGGCATGCATGACGTCATCCCCAGCGCGCTGGCCCGCTTCCCGGAACTGCCGGCCGATACCGCCGGCTATTTCCGTTACAACGGCACGACGCACATGGACGGCGCGGTCAATCCGCTGCAACGCTGCATCCTGAAATTGTTTCCGGGACTGACGGACAAGCAGCGCAATGAAGTGATCTTCGCCAATGTTCCGCCAACGCTGACGATGGGATTTCGGTCCGACCAGATCAGCTATTTCATCCTGCACGCCGACTCCGCCGAGGTAACGACCGCGGAATCCGGCGTGCTCTACGCACCGGGCGCGATGGATGAGCCGCTGTTCGAGGAACGGCGGCAAATCAATGTGCAGGCGTCGATTAAGATCGGCGCCCAGGATCGGCATGTTGATACGCTGGTGCAAAAAGGATTGCGGTCACGCTATGCCATTCGGGGGCGTTACTCCTGGCAGGAAGAAACCCACCGCGAATTCAATAAGTGGCTGGTCGAACGGTATCGCTCGACATGGCGGCGCGAAGACGAGGACCATCTGCGCGCCGCCGCCGAATGACCGCGTTGCATCATCTTCCGGCGCGCGCGGAAAACGTGCACTGGGGTTACTTCGACGCCTCGCTCGCGCCGGCATTGCGAGTGAACAGCGGAGACCTGATCCGTGCCGAGGCCGTTACGCATCACGCCGGCGACGCACCCGATCTGATGATGGACGCATCCATCCGTGAACTTTACGCGGCGATTCCCGAACATGACCGCGCGCCTGGCGTGCACATCATGACCGGTCCCGTCTATGTCGAAGGCGCGATGCCCGGCGATATGCTGGAGGTGCGCTATCACGAGATGACACCGCGGCTGGATTACGGGTCCAATCTCGCGGCGCATTGGGGCCATCTGTACCGCGAGATGGAGGAGCGGGAACGCGTCACCATTTATCGGCTGCATCGGGAAGCGAATCAGGCGACGGCGATGTTCGCTTACGATGTGAAGGAGAAATACCTCGTCCCCGGCCGCATCACCGATTGTGCGACCTGCGACTGCCAACCCGCGCTGGCCGGCATTCGCATTCCGACCCGGCCGCATCTGGGCACCGCCGGCGTGGCGCCCGACGCGAAGGGACGTGTCAGCAGCATTCCGCCCGGCAAACATGGTGGCAACATCGACAACTGGCGCATCGGCGCCGGTGCGACGATGTATTATCCGGTGCAGGTCCCCGGCGCGCTGTTTTCGGTCGGCGATCCGCATGTGTCGCAGGGCGACGGTGAGATCAGCGGCACCGCGATCGAGGCCTCGCTCGATGTCCTGTTCGAAGTGCGCGTGCGCAAGGACTTCCAGTTCCCGTCTCCCTTGTTGGAGACGCCGCTGCACTGGATCGTGCACGGGTTCAACGAAGACCTGAACGTCGCGATGCGCGACGCGAGCCTGGACATGCTGACTCTGTTGACGGACCGTCAACGGTTGAGCCGCGACGATGCTTACTCGCTGATGAGCGTCGCGGCGGATTTCGCGGTCACGCAGGTCGTGGATGGCAGTCAAGGTGTCCATTGCCGCATCCGGCGCGGGATGTTCCGTTGCGACTAAGCATCCGCCGGGCTGCTGGCACACGAGTTGCATTTTCCTATTGTCAGAGCAGCGAAACGGAGAGCGATCGCATGCGTGAAAGTTTGATGACCTGGCTTGCGGCGTTGCTGTTCGGGATGGTGACGATCGGTGCCTCGGCCCCCGCGCGCGCGGACGCTGTCAAACCGTGCGAACCCGATAAGGTGGCGACTCGCTACCCTGGTCTGGCCGGCAAGACGATCAGGATCGGCGAGGACGGTGTCTCGTTACCGTTCAATTTCCGCGATCCGAAAAATCCCGAGCAGATCATCGGTTCCGACGCGGACCTGGCACGCGCTGTGTTCAAATGCATCGGATTGCCGGTGGAGTTCGTGACCGGCGTCTGGTCCGGCTTGCTGCCCGCCGTCGCGGGCGGTCGAATCGATGTCATGTGGGATGTACTTTACTATACACCGGAGCGCGCGAAAATGGTGGATTTCGTGCTGTATTCCACCATGGCGGATCGTGCCATCACGCATAAGGGCAACCCGAAAAACCTCCATTCGCTCGACGAACTGTGCGGCACGAAGGCGCTCGCCGGGCTTGGCACGGTCGAAATCGTCATGCTGCAGAAAATCAGCGATAAGTGTGTCGCCGACGGCAAGCAGGCGATCGAACTGAACACGTTTCAGGACCGCTCCCAGGCCTGGCAGATGATCGAGACAGAACGGGTCGATGTCATGCTGAGCAACGCCATGATCGCTCAAACGATCGCCGAACAGAAGCCGCTACTGGAAGCGGGATTTAGTTTCCTTCCGGGCATTAAAGTCGGCGTCGCCGTGGCGAAAGGCAACGCGGAACTCGCGCGAGCCCTGGCCGACGGGATCGCGGCGACCGAAGCCAACGGCGAACTGGCACACATCTTTCAACAATACAAACTCGACCCATCCTGGGCTTTGCCGCCGGACATTCTGACGCAATAAGGAACGTCGAGACATGGACACAGGGTCAACGCTCTTTTCTCGTCTGGGTGGCGAAGCCGGACTGACGCGTCTGATCGATCTGCATTACGAACGGCTTCTGGCGGACGATTACCTCGGCGAATATTTCATGGGGGTCGATATCGATCGCATGAAAACCGGTCAGTTGGGCTTCCTGCGAACGGCGTTCGGCGATGCGCGGATGCCGGATCGCGGTACCTCGTTGCAGGCGGCACATAAAGGCCAGTTGGTCACCGAACACGCATTCGACCAGTTCGTCGATATGTTCGTGGCCGCCGCGGCGGAATCCGGCGCGTCCATGGCGGATCAGGCGGAAATCCGAACGGCGTTGAAGGCGGCGCGCGCCAGTGTGATCACTGAATTCAGGCCAAATCCCGCTTACGATTACAAATCGAAACCGTTCTGAGGGTGGTGCCGCGTTGCTGAGAGCATGACTTTCCTCACTTACATCGTCTCGCCGTTCCTGTTGCGCGGCGCCCTGCTCGCGTTGAAAATAGCCGCGTTGGCCATGGTCCTTGGCCTGTTTCTTGGACTGGTTCTGGCGCTGGCGCGGCTGTCCCGTCATGCCGCGGTGCGCGGCGCGGCATGGTTCTATATTTGGTTCGTCCGCGGCACGCCGTTGCTGCTGCAACTGGTGTTCATTTTTGACGTTCTGCCGTCGGTTGGCCTGACGCTCAGCACCTTTGCGACGGCCGTCGCCGGGTTTTCCCTCAACGAAGCGGCGTTCAGCGCCGAAATCATTCGCGGCGGCATTTTGGCGGTCAACCGCAACCAGAGCATCGCCGCCGCGGCGCTCGGCATGCCGCCTTTGCTGACGTTGCGGCGGATCATTCTGCCGCAGGCGATGCGATCGATCCTGCCCGGCGTCGCCAATCAAACGATCAGCATGATCAAAGGGACCTCGATCGCGTCGGTGATTTTCGTAAATGAACTGACCTTCAGCGCGGAACAGATCGTCGGTCAGAATTTTCTGTTTTTTCAGGTCTTCACCGCCGCCGGTCTCATCTACCTGATCATGACCTCCGCCGTCGCGGTGGGCCAGATCGCGCTGGAGCGGCATTTCGACTTCTTGCGTGAGGAGAACGATGGGTTCACGCGACGCCTCCGCGCCTTCCTGCGCTTAAGTCCGAAGACGGCGGCGGACAACACGCCGATCCAGACCGGGCGTGAACGCCTTCCCGCGTTGATCGGCGAACTCTGCCGCGATATCGCCGGCGCCGAGGGACCGTGCGTGGTTTGTCACAATGTCCAGAAGACCTACGGCGGCCGGGAGATTCTGAAGGGCATCGACCTGACGGTGAACGCCGGCGAGGTCGTGGTGATCATGGGTCCCAGTGGTTCCGGCAAAAGCACGCTGTTGCGCATGATCAATCATCTGGAGCCGATGGACTGGGGGGAAATCACCGTCAACGGCAAGCTTGTCGGCTATGAACCCTTGCCTGGCGGCGGTGTTCGGCCCGTGCGCAAGCGGCTGGCGCAGTCACGCGCCGCCGCGCGCGTCGGCATGGTGTTCCAGCACTTCAATTTGTTCGAGCACCTCACCGCGCTGGAAAATATCGTCGAAGCGCCCGTCACGGTTTATCGCCAGCGACCGGAGGAGGCGCGCGCGGTCGCCGCGCGTCTGCTCAATGCCGTGGGCCTGGCCCGGCACGCGAATCATTTGCCGCATCGCCTGTCCGGTGGCCAGCAGCAGCGTGTCGCGATCGCGCGTGCCCTGGCGGTGGCGCCCAGTGTGATGCTGTTCGATGAACCCACGTCGGCGCTGGATCCGGAGCTGGTGGGCGAAGTTCTGACCGTGATCCGCGGCCTCGCCGAAGCCGGCATGACCATGATCATCGTCACGCATGAGGTTCGTTTCGCCCGCGAGGTCGCCGATCGAATCCTGTTCATGGACGATGGCGCGATCGTCGAGCAGGGACCCCCGGGCGCGGTGCTGGACCGGCCAACCCAGGACCGGACGCGCCGTTTTCTGCGCATGGTCAACAAAGTCGAGGAAGAGGTCGTCTGACGATGGATCCCCTGTTTCACATGATCAGCGGTGCCCCGGCGCCGGTCGCGCCCTACAGCCACGCGGTCGAGCAAGACGGCTGGCTGTTCATCACCGGCCAGCTTGCCACCGATCCGGACGATGACTCACGCCCGATACCCGAGGGGATCGCGGCGCAGACGCACAAGGTGATGGACAACCTGAAGCGCGTGTTGAACGGACTTGGTTCGGGACTGGAACAGGTCGTCATGGTGCGCGCGTTTTTGACTGTGTTTGAGCGCGACTACGGCCCGTTCAATGAGATCTATCGCACCTACTTCGCGACGGGCCGGCTGCCCGCGCGGACCACCGTCGGCGTCACCACTCTGGCGCGCGGCGGCCTGATCGAAATCGATATGATCGCGCGGCGAGCGAGTTGAGTACCCCCTCAGAACCGGAGTTCTTCCATGCTGCCTCGTCTTGTTCTCGGCCTTCTCGTCCTCGCGTTCGCCACCTCGCCATCCGTTGCGCAACCGTTGCCATTGGTCAGCGAAAACACCCTGACGATCGGCATGTCCCCGACATTTCCTCCCTTCGAATACGTCATCGACGGCAAGACGATCGGCTTCGACGTCGATCTGGCGGAGTTGCTGACGAAGCAATTGAAACTCAGCTTCACCACGTTACCCATCGACTTCAAGGGCATCATTCCTGCCCTGACTGGCAAGCGCATCGATGCCATCATCAGTGGCATGTACATCAACGATGCGCGGAAAGAGGTCGCGGATTTCGTGCCCTATCTGCTGGTTGGCAATCAGGTCGTGGTGCGCAAGGGCAATCCGTCCGGGCTGAGTGATAAGATGTCGCTGTGCGGTCATCGTGTTTCCGCTCCCGTGGGCACCGTGTTCGAGGCCTCCGCCAACAAAACCAGTGCCGCCTGCGAAGCCGCCGGCAAGCCGAAGATCGAAATGTTGTCGCTGGCCGGCACGACCGCGTGTGCACTGGCGCTGACGCAGGATCGGGCCGACGCGATCATCGTTTCGACTCCCACCGCCGTGGCGCTGATGCAGGCGACGCCGGACACCTATGCCGCCGCCGGCGATCCCTTCGATAACGAAACCAAAGTCGGCATCGCGGTCAGTAAGGACAATCCGCTGCTGTTCGCCGCGTTGCAAAAAGCCATGGCGGCGGTCGTCGCGGATGGCGATTACGCGAAGCTGCTGGCGACATGGAAGATGCCACCCAGCAGCGCGGCGTATTGAGGCGCTTGTGTCGCTGTTCTCCCCCGCGCTGTTCCTGCGTTACCTCGTCAGCGCGGAATTCGCCCATGCCGCGCTGATCACGCTTGGTCTTAGCCTCGCGTCCCTCGCGGTTGGCGTCGTCATCGGACTGCTGCTTGCGGTCGGACGGGAAACGCCGTATCGCGCGGTGCATCACGCGGTGACCGGGTATCTTTGGTTGTTCCGCGGCACCCCGGTGCTTTTGCAACTCGTCTTCGCCTTCAATGTTTTGCCGGCGTTCGGATTGGTGATGTCCGGATTCACCTGCGCCGTGCTCGCCCTCGGCCTGAACGAGGGCGCCTATATGGCCGAGATCATGCGCGCCGGCATACTTGGCGTTGGCCGCGGCCAGCGATTGGCCGCCCGCGCACTGGGCATGGACGAGTGGCGAATCATGGTCTGGGTCGTGTTGCCGCAGGCTATGCGGATCGTCATCCCGCCGATTGGCAACCAGTTCATCAGCATGCTGAAAGTCACCGCGATCGTCTCGGTGATCGGTGTGAAGGAATTGCTGATGGTAGCGGAACAAGACGCTTCCGGCACGTTCCGCTATTTTGAAACGCTGTTCGCGGCGGGTGTCTACTATCTCGTGCTGACCACGATCTTCATGCAAATACAGATGCGCATCGAACGCGGCTTTTCTCGCCGCCGGCGCATCGTCGCCGTGCCCGTCGCGCAGGCGGCACGATGACGGATCTCCTGAACGCCGCGGCGATCTGGAAACGTTTCGGTGACACCGATGTTCTGCGCGGCGTCGATCTATCGGTGCGGGAGGGCGATTGCCTCGTGGTGCTGGGACCGTCGGGTTCCGGCAAGTCGACGTTGTTGCGCTGCCTTAACCTGCTGGAGCCGATCGCATCCGGCAGTATTTTATTCAAAGGTCAGGAGATCTCAGGTCTGACCCGCGGCCATGCGTCCGCCGTGCGTCAGCGCATCGGCATGGTGTTTCAGAACTTCGAGTTATTCGCGCATCTGACCGCGCTGGACAACATCATGCTCGCTCCGACCAAGGTATTGGGCCGGCCCAGGACGGAGGCCCGCGCGCTGGCCCTCGATCTGCTGGGGCGCGTGCATCTGCCTGACAAGGCGGACGCGTATCCGGATGAACTTTCGGGCGGTCAACAGCAGCGCGTGGCGATCGCGCGCGCTCTGGCGATGGATCCCGCGCTGATGCTGTTCGACGAACCGACCAGCGCTTTGGACCCGGAAACTGTCGGCGAGGTGTTGATCGTGATGCGCGAACTGGCCGAGGCGGGCTTGACCAGCATCGTCGTGACGCATGAACTCGGGTTCGCCCGTCGCGCGGCGAACGAGGTTGTATTTTTGGATCATGGCAAGGTGGCGCACCGCGCGTCATCCAGGGATTTCTTCTCCTCCGCCGTGCCGGACCGGGTGGATCGTTTCCTCAGCCGAATGGAGGCCTGAATGGATGAGCTTGCTCCGATCAAAACGAACCAGGCATGGCGCGGCGCGGAACTGGAGGCGTCGGAGGCATGGGGACGGCGCCTGACGGAGGCTGAGATCGCGGCGCTGATTCGCGCGGCGGATTTGGCGAACCATGCGCCTTGTCCAGGATTTGGCAAATGGGCCTTCGAGATTCCGGAACTGGCGCCCTTGTTGGCCTGGACCGCGCGGCAACTGGAATACGGCCCAGGAGTGGTGCGGATCAAAGGGGTGCCGGTCGATCGGATGCCGCGGGACATGCTGCGGAGGCTGTTCTGGGGATTTTGCGTCAACCTCGGCACGCCGGTCTATCAGACCTCGGCCGGCGAGGTGTTGGCGGAGGTGAAAGACGAAACCGGCACTGGCGCGGCGTTGGATTACAACAGTGGCGTGGGCAAGCTGATTTCGGCGCGAACCGTCGCGCGATCCACGGGCGCGCTGCGTTTTCATACCGATAAATGCGATTTGCTTTCGCTGCTTTGCGTCAGCAACGGCATCGAAGGCGGTGTGTCGAAGATCGTGTCCAGCGTCGCCATCCATAACGAGATGGCGCGTCGCCGGCCGGATTTGTTGCGGGTGTTTTACGAGCCGTTCTGGCGCATGCGACCCGAAGACGAGGAGGGAGATCGTCCCGACCGCGTGTTCCCGATGCCGGTGTTCGCGCGCGCCGCCGATGGCGGATTCACCAGCCAGTATTCCCGCACCTATATCAATCAGGCGCAGGAGATCGATGGAGTTCCGCCTTTAACTGAGGCGCAGAACGCGGCGATGGATCTGCTGCACGAAATCGGCGAGGAACTCTGCCTGTTCGCGCCCTTCGAACCGGGCGACCTGCAATTCATGACCCAGCATGTAACCTATCACGGGCGCACCGCGTTCAAAAATGAAGGCGACGCGTCACGCGTTTTGTTGCGCATCTGGCTGTCGACCCCGTTCAGCCGGTTGCTGCCCGAGGGGCACGCGGTGCAGTGGGGCGACACGCGGGCGGGTGCGCTGCGCGGCGGCGCTCTGGCCGGCAAGCACGCGATCACCGCATGACCGCGGCGCGTCCTGGCGAGCAGCTTCATCTGGGCGCGTTCTTTCATCCCACGGGACATCATGTCGCGTCCTGGCTGGACGAAAGCGCTCAAATCGATGCCGGCACGAATTTCCGGCACTACGCCGAACTGGCCCAAACCGCCGAGCGCGGCAAATTCGATCTGATGTTTCTGGCCGACGCGTTGGCGGTGCGCGACGGAAGGCCGGACGCGTTGCGCCGTTGGCCGCAGTACATGGCGTATTTCGAACCGTTGACGCTGCTGTCGGCGATCGCCCCGCTGACGACGCATCTCGGCCTGGTGGCCACCGCCACCACCAGTTATAACGAGCCGTATAACGTGGCGCGCAAGTTCGCCTCGTTGGATTTGATCAGCGGCGGCCGCGCCGGTTGGAATGTCGTCACGTCATCGAACCAGTCGGAGGCATTCAACTTCGGCCGGGAGGCGCATTTCGAGCACGACGTTCGCTACGACCGGGCGGAAGAATTCACCGACGTCGTGCGCGGCTTGTGGAAAAGTTGGGACGCGGACGCGTTCGTGCGCGACCGCGGCACCGGGATTTATCACGATCCGGCGAAATTGCATGAACTGAACCACGAAGGTCAGCATTTTCGCGTGAAGGGGCCGCTGAACGTGGCGCGGTCCCCGCAGGGGGAGCCGGTGCTATTTCAGGCGGGTTCCTCAGAAGCCGGTCGTGAGTTGGCGGCACGCACGGCGGAGGCGGTGTTCACGCCGCAGACCTTCATGGAGCCAGCCCAGACGTTTTACGCGGACCTGAAGGGCCGGATGAACAAATTCGGTCGGGAGCGCCGTCATCTCGTTGTGATGCCGGGACTTAATCCGATTGTTGGACGCACCCTGGCCGAGGCCAGGGACAAGCACGCGCATTTGCAATCCTTGATCCATCCGGATGTCGGTCTGGAACTTCTGGGCTACAGCCTCGGTAAATTCGATTTGCGTCCGTACGACATCGATGGGCCGTTACCGAACGAGGTCGAGCGTCATGGCACCAACGCCGGGCAGACCGCGTTTCGGCAAATTCTCGGGTGGGCCCGTGATGAGGGACTGACGATCCGGCAGTTGTACCAGCGCTTCGCCGGCGCGCGCGGCCAGCGTACCGTGATCGGCACGGCGTCGATGATCGCCGATGATATGCAGACCTGGTTCGATCATTACGCGGTGGACGGGTTTCTGATCCAGCCGGCGACTCTGCCTGGCGGGTTGAATGATTTCGTCGATTTGGTCATCCCGGAATTGCGCGATCGCGGATTGTTTCGAGCTGACTACGAAGGCACCACGCTTCGCGACCATCTGGGCTTGCCGAAGCCGTGAGGGTTTCGCGCGCAAGCACAATATAACACGGGGAAACGGACATGATTCGAACCGGCCAGCAATACCGGGATTCCATTCGCGACGGCCGCCGTGTCTGGATCAACGGGGAGCGGGTCGCGGACGTTACCACGCATCCGATGTTCAAACCGCTGGTCGATGTTCGTGCCCGGATTTACGACATGGCGCATGACGCGCGGACCGCGGCCACGATGACGTGGACCGACGAAACCGGCGACGTCTGCGCGATCGGCACGAAACTGCCGCTGACGGAACAGGATTGGCAAGCCAAGCGCACCGCCGTCGATGCCGTGCTCGATGACATCGGCGGCGTGGTAACCCGTGTCGGTGACGAAACGGTGGGCGAGATGTGGGCGCTCTATGACGGCCAGGACGTGCTGAACGAGGTCAATCCACGGTTCTCGGCCAACATCCGGAACCACGTCGACCGCGTGGTGAAGCAGGATCCGTTTCACGTTTCCGCCAATACGGATCCCAAGGGCGACCGCTCGAAGCGGCCACAAGACCAGGATCCCGATATGCTGCTGCACGTGGTGCGCGAGACCGACGCGGGCATCATCGTGCGCGGCGCGAAATACGAAACCGCGGCGGCTTATGCCAATCAGGCTTTTACCAAACCGACGATCGCCAACTGGGGCGATTCACAGCTTTCCGATTACGCGGTCGGCTTTATCTGCGATCTCAGCGCGCCGAACCTGAAATTCATTTGCCGCACCGGTTTCGCCGGACGCGCGCCGGCCGAGGATTACCCGCTGTCGAACCGTTTCGATGAGGTGGACACGCTGTTGGTGTTCGACGACGTGCTGATCCCGTGGGATGACGTGTTGTTCTATCGGCATACCAAAGCGGCGACCTTCATTCGCGCCACGCTGCATCGCTACAGCGCCTTCGCTTACGTGCAGCGGAATATCCGCATGGCCGATTTCATGATCGGCGCCGCGTTGTTCAACGCACGGCAGACCGGGCTGGAGCATCAACAGGCGGTGCAGGAGAAACTCGCGCTTCTGGCCTGCTACCGTGAGGGGATCAACGCGCATCTGACCGCGGCGATCGCCACCGCGACGCGCAGTCCCGGTGGCTTGCTGATGCCGAACCAATCGTTGCTGATGACCGGACGCGTGCTCGCTTCGTCGCAGCTGCATCATATGATGCATATCGCGCGCGAACTGTGCGGCGGACAGATTTGCGTGACGCCGGACGCGGCGTCCTTCCGCGATCCGGACACCGCACCGTGGCTGGAGAAATTTTACACGATCAGCGAAACCTGGCAGGCGGACGACAGACGCAAGCTGCTGGCCTTCGCGCGTGACCTGTTGAATTCGGATTACGCCGGACATCGCCTGACGTTTCAATTGTTCGCGCAATCTCCGCCTTATGCGAACCTCGCGGCCGTCTGGCGCAATTTCGATTGGGCGCATTCACTGCGCACGGTTCGCGACGCCGCCGGTCTGTCGGATCGTGTCCTTTAAGGGAATCACGCGGCAAGTTGCCCGAGGTCGGGCAGCAACGGGCTATCGACCGTGATCACCTCGCCGGAACGCACCACGCGCTCGGGGTGCAACAGTTGATGCGCGACGACCTCCACGCCGTTTGAATCCCGCAACGTCCATTCGCCATCCAGCAGGCGGAACACCGAGATATCGGCGTCCATGCCCGGCCGCAACGCGCCAATCCGGTCTTCCATGCGCAGCAGTTTCGCGGCGTTGCAGGTGGCCATGGCGACCACGTCGGACAGGCCGACGCCAAGCGTCAGCATCTCGCTCATGGTGTGATGCAGGCCGTAGGGCGTGGAGAACGGCAGCGACGCATCCTCCGGCGGCTCCATCTCTTCGGTGTCGGAGAACATGCCGCGATACCACCGGCCGCCATCGGGATATTTGATGTTGTAGCCATGCAGGTCGGCACCGAGCGTGTGCGGAAGAATACCCGCCGCGAGCACCGCGCGGGCATTGTCGAAGCTGAAATGCGCGCCGCGACCGACGTCAATCGTCACGCCCTTGTCCAGCGCCTCGCGGATCAGCGGATGGATCGATCCGTCTTTGGCGACGAAGCCGGACGGATAGCGCGTGAACGGGTGCGCCAGCACGTCGCCCT
Source organism: Acetobacteraceae bacterium (assembly GCA_003164305.1). The sequence goes on along the minus strand of PLSZ01000171.1, from coordinate 5,791 downwards.
CGTCGAGCAGCGGCACGACCTGATCGATGATTTCTCCCGGATCGACGACGGCACCAGCCTTTTGCGGCCATAACGTTCCGAGATGCACATAGATGGGCAGGCCAAGTTCGCGGCTGGCCTGCTTGCCGAGTTTCAGCGATTCGAGGCCCCAGCGCGAGTATCCGCCCGGCTCGGCATGCGCCTTTATCCCCTTGATCAGACCGGGGTTTTCCCGCGCGCATTTGACGATCGCGGCGACGTTGATGCCGGACGGTCCGTACAAATCGACGTATTTATGACCGAGCAACCCGCCGGCGAGATAGGAGGAGATGAAGCACAGGACGCGCGTTTTGGAAGGTTCCACGATAAACTCGCGGAAGCCGTTGAACGTGGGGGCCGACGGCCCGCCCTGATCGACGACCGTGGTGACACCGCCGCGCACGCCCACCAGATCGGCATTGAGGCCGAAATCCCCGGTCACGTGCTCATAAACATGCGCATGCGTATCGATCAGGCCGGGCGTGACGATCGCGCCGCTGACGTCGATCCCCGTCGTCCCTTGTGGCATCGGAAGGTCGGCGCCAACGGCGGCGATCTTTCCGTCGCTGATCGCGACATCCAGAATCGCATCGGTGCCGGAGGCGGGATCGATCACCCTCCCGCCAAGGAGAACGATGTCGAAGCTACCGGGCGGAGCGGAAGCGGCTGGGATCATGTCAACTTCTCCGTTGGTTCGTGTCACCACGAGGCAGAATTGATCAGCAAGCGCCATGCCAGGGGTTTTGGCGGTCAGGCCTGCCACAGGGAACGGATGGTCGCGCCTCGCGTGGATAACTGCCCGAAAGCGAATCACTTTTGGATGAATTTTATGCACGATGTCGGTTCCCGGTCAGGTCGATAGCGACGGGGATCGAAGCGCATCCAGCGTGGACACCATGCTCCCACCTGGCCCGCGGATTGCTAATGCTTTGAACGAGGGAAAGTGCGCTGTGCGAGGCGAAGCCGGCGGCCGTGATAAAGGAGAGTTCAGATGCGAATGGGAACCTGGGTCGCCGCCGCGGTGGTCTTATGCGTGGCCTGGTCCGCGCGGGCCGATACGCTGGACGAGATCAGGAAGCGCGGCGAGATGGTGATCGGCATGGAGGCTGCCTATGTCCCATACGAGTCAATCCAGGATGGCAAGATCGTCGGGTTCGACTGCGATATCGGCCAGCACTTCGCCGACAAGCTTGGCGTGAAAGTGAAGTTCGTCGATACCGAATGGTCGGGCATCATTCCGGCCCTTTATACGAAAAAGTTCGACGCGATCCTGTCCGGCATGACCATCACGAAAGACCGGGCGGAGAAGGTGTTGTTCTCCCAACCTTACGCCGAAGCCTCGAACGTGGTGCTGATCCGTGCCACCGACGACACGGTCAAATCCGCCGCCGACCTGTCCGGCAAGAAAGTCGGCTCCCAACTGGGCTCGGCCGGCGCGCAGGTGGCCAGGAAGTTCGATGAGATTCTCAAGGCTCAAGGCAAGCCGGGCTTCGCAGACATCAAGCTTTACGAACATTACCCCGAGGCCTACGCGGACCTCATGACGAAGCGTCTGGATGGCGTGGTGAATTCCATGTCGACCCTGATGGTGGTGATGCAGCAGCAGAAGGGCCTGTTCAAACAGGTCGGCGGTATTCAGGACATCAAGGCCTGGGTTGGCATGTCATTCCGCAAGGACGACGTGGCATTTCAGAAATTTGTCAACGACGAGTTCACCGCCATGAAGAATAGCGGCGAACTGACGGCGCTGCAAACGAAATGGTTCGGCGCGACGTTTGAAACGCCAGATAGCGTGCCCGACACTCTTCCTTAACGGAACCACGGGGTGAACCCGTTCGACTGGGGCGTCGTTTGGTACGCGGTGCCGTATTTGTGCCAGGGCGCCCTGGTGACGCTGGAGCTGTCGGCGCTCGCCATGCTGTTTGGCACTGTACTGGGCGCGGTCGCCGGCTTGCTCAGTCTGGCGGAAAACGTGTTCGTTCGCGGGATCGTGCGGTCGTATGTCTATTTCGTGCGCGGTACGCCGGCCCTGGTACAGGTGTTTCTGGTGTATTTCGCCTTGCCACAACTTGGCCTGGAGTTGTCCGCTTTCTGGAGCGGCGTGGTCGCTTTGGCCTTCAATTCCGGCGGCTTCATCGCGGAAATCGTCCGATCCGGCCTGCAATCCATCGATGCCGGTCAGACGGAGGCGGCGAAATCGATCGGCATGACCAATCGTCAGTCGGTGCTGTTCATCCTGCTGCCGCAATCATTGCGCCGCATCACGCCGCCGCTGACCAACGAGGTGATAACGCTGGTCAAGAGTTCGTCGTTGCTTTCGGTCATCTCGATCTCGGAACTGACCCGCTCGGCGCAGGCCATCATCGCGGCGAAGTTCACGCCGTTCGAATTGTACGCGGAACTCGCGGTGTTTTACCTGATCATCATTTCGGTTCTGGCGAAGTTTTCCGAGTACGTCGAAAAGCGGTTGGCGTGAACGACCTGCCGCTGCTGCGCATTCGCGGAGTGTCGAAGGTGTTCGGCGATATCCCTGTTGTCGACCGGATCGATCTTGACGTCGTAATGGGCGAGATCGTCATGGTGATCGGCCCCAGCGGCGCGGGAAAATCGACGTTGCTGCGGTGTATCAATCGAATCGAGGTGCCGACGACCGGGCAAATCGTGGTCAACGGCGTCAACATGGCGGGTGAGACGCGGGACGGTCACCTGGTACCGGATTCCTCCGTCGCGACGGCGCGCAAGCGTCAGTCCATCGGCATGGTGTTTCAGCGTTTTAATCTGTTCGCGCATCTGAGCGCGCTGGATAACGTCGCGATCGGACCGCATCGCGTGCTCGGTCTGCCGAAGACCGAGGCGCGCGCGTTGGCCGCCGAGCTGCTGGATCAGGTCCGGCTGTCAGAGCACGCGGCGAAACGGCCGGCACAATTATCTGGCGGCCAGCAGCAGCGCGTCGCGATCGCCAGGGCTCTGGCGATGAAACCGATCCTGATGCTGTTCGATGAACCGACCTCCGCCCTGGATCCGGAACTGGTGGGGGAGGTGCTGACGGTGATCCGCGGGCTCGCGCGCGACGGGATGACAATGCTGGTGGTGACACACGAAATGCGCTTCGCCCGTGAGGTGGGCACCCGCCTGCTGTTCATGGACTCCGGGCGTGTGATCGAGGATGCGCCACCTGAGACATTCTTCCGCCGGCCGGAGACGGATCGCGCGCGGGAGTTTCTGACTCGCGTTGACGAACGGGGGCACAGCGTGGCGCCGTGACTTAAAACTCTCGCAGCGTGTCTCGTAGCATCGTCTTCGTGTAAGCGGTCCGCGCGAGGCCCCGCCGTTGCAACGCGGGGACAAGTCCTTCGCACACCTCGGTCACGAAACGCCGGCTGATGCGCTGAAACGGCGTGCTGATCAGAAACCCGTCGCCACCGATCGCCTCCATCGCCGCGCCCATCCGTTCCGCCACGGTATCGGGTGAACCGATCAGTTCGATCCCCGCGTCGAACCGCTCCTGTGCGAGCTGTCGTAACGTCTTCCCGCTGCCCCACTGCGCGAACTTATCCAGCGAGCCTTGCTCGCCATTCGTGGTGAGCGGCGGCAAAGGCTGGTCCAGATCGAATCCGGAAAAATCGATGTCGGTCACTGTTCCGACGGCCGCCAGCGCGGCCTCGATAAACCCCGGCGTATTGATCATCCGCTGGTGCCGCGCATGCGCTTCCGCGTCGGTCTCCCCCAGGATCGGATAGACGAGAAACAACACCTTGATATCGTCGGGATCGCGGCCCGCGGCGATCGCGTGCCGGCGGACGTCGTCACGATAACTCTTCATCCCTTCGATGCCATTGCCGACCGCGATGATTGAATCCGCGTGCCGGGCGGCGAACGCGCGGCCGCGGGGCGATCCTCCGGCCTGCACGAAAACCGGCCGTCCCTGCGGCGCCCGCACGGTGTTCAATGGACCGCGACACTTGAAGAATTTGCCCTCGAAATGAATGGCGTGCACCTTCGTATGGTCGGCGTAAGTTCCGGTCGCCGTGTCCTTGACCACCGCGTCAGGTTCCCAGGAATCGAACAACTGGCAGACGAGATCGACATATTCATCCGCCATGGCATATCGCGTTTCGCGCGGCGGCAGCTCGTCGAGGCCAAAGTTTTGCGCCGCCGTGTCCTCACCGCTGGTGACGATGTTCCAACCAAATCGTCCGCCGGCGATATGGTCCAGAGTGGTCGATACGCGCGCCAGCATGAACGGGGGCCACGCCAGGGTGGACATCGTCGCGACCACGCCAAGTTTCGACGTCGCTGCGGCAATCATCGCGGCCAGGGGAATTGGATCGTGCTTCGGCACCTGCAACGCGTATTTCAGCGTCGCCGCCGAGTTGCCGCCATACGCCTCCGACACCATCAGCGTGTCTTCCAGCATGATATAGTCGAAGCATGCCCGCTCCATCGCCTGAGCCATGTCGATGAAAAACTTCCCATCCCAGGCTCCGGTGCCGTCGGACACCGGATTGGTCCAGTCGCCCTGCGTGAAGTTGGTGAACCAGGCAAGATGGAATGGTTTTGTCATCGCATCGCTCTCTCTCAGGCTTTTGGGGTATTGAAGATAGGCGTGGGGTCCTGGCGTCAGCCGAGAGCTGGCGCGAAGCCTCTCGGGTCCGCCGGCGAGGCGGGCTGATCCGTTCAGCCCGTTTCCAGCCTGCCTGTTGCCACCTGCCGACGGCCGGGCACCGCGTCCGTTCTTCGTCTGTACGGTTGCCATTGTGGCCGAACACAGTTCGTCGGTTCGGCGTTTTTATAAGCGGCAGTCGGGAACGGTGCTCGTTCGACCATCAAGTGCCTCCGTGCGCTGCGGCGCCGCCTCCCGGTGGGCTCTTGGTTTTTCGGGATAGTGGATGGGCCGCGATGCAAGGGTCAAGATGGCCGGTCGTTTAAAGATCGCTTAGTGGCCTCCGCGGGGCGACAGGGTCACGAGGCGCATGCCCGGTTACCGGGAGGCGGCGGGACGCCTGTATTGTCGTTGGGTGGGTTAGTCCGGTCAGTCCATGGTGCTATGGTAAGAACGCCGTCGTTCATCGCGGACTGTGGGAGAAAGAATCATGTCAACCGAAAACAAGTGCCCGGTGACAGGCGGGCATGAGGGACACACGACCGTTCTGGCCAGGGTCAACCGCGACTGGTGGCCGAACCAACTCAACCTCCACGTTCTGCGTCAGCACTCTGCTTTGTCCAACCCGATGAGCGAGGCGTTCGACTATGCCAGGGAATTCGCGAGCCTCGATCTGGATGCGTTGATCAAGGATCTCCACGCCGTGATGACGAACTCACGGGATTGGTGGCCGGCCGACTACGGGCATTATGGGCCGTTCTTCATTCGGATGGCGTGGCACAGCGCGGGCACCTACCGTATCCACGACGGCCGCGGCGGTGCATCCTCCGGCACGCAGCGGTTCGCGCCCTTGAACAGTTGGCCGGACAACGTGAGCCTTGATAAGGCGCGCCGCTTGCTCTGGCCGATCAAGCAGAAGTACGGCCGGAAGATTTCATGGGCCGACCTGATGGTTCTCACCGGGAACGTTGCCCTCGAATCGATGGGGTTCAAAACGTTCGGTTTCGGCGGCGGGCGTGAGGACGTCTGGGAGCCCGAGGAGGACATCGACTGGGGGCCTGAAAGCAAGTGGCTGGGAGACGAGCGCCATCACGGTGATCGTCAGCTTGAGAATCCGCTCGCCGCCGTTCAGATGGGGCTGATCTACGTCAATCCGGAAGGGCCGAACGG
>PLSZ01000014.1:3158-3400 GCA_003164305.1 Acetobacteraceae bacterium | reverse complement strand
CGGATCTTGTTCAGGCCGAGGCCGACCAAGGTCTCCTTCTGGCCAGGCTTGCGTCCGAGCGCGGACGCGGTCTGGGTCACGCGAACCTTAGGCATTGGGCTGCTGCTCCTCGGTCGGTGCCGCCGTGCCCGTCGCGGGTGCGTCGCGGCGGCCGAAGATCTCCGACACTTTCTTGCCCCGGCGCGTGGCGACCGAGCGCGGACTGGCGCAATGCTTCAGCGCGTCGAACGCCGCCTTGACCA
>PLSZ01000014.1:0-3149 GCA_003164305.1 Acetobacteraceae bacterium | reverse complement strand
TCCTTCATCGGCACCCGGATCATGGCGCGCTTGGCGCGTTCGGTCGCCTTGCGGATCGCCTCCGGCACTTCCCTGGCTTTACCGGCGCCGTAGCCGACGCGGCCTTTCTGATCGCCGACCACCATCAGCGCGGCGAACGCGAACCGGCGTCCACCCTTCACCACTTTGGCGACGCGGTTGATCGAGACCATCTTTTCGATGATCCCATCATCGGGTTCGCGATCCTCGTTGCGACCCCGGTTGCGGTCCCGGCCGCCATCTCTTGCTTCGCGTGCCATTCCGTTGATCCTTTAGAAGTCCAGCCCGGCTTCACGGGCGGCATCGGCCAGGGCCTTGACCCGGCCGTGATACAGATACGAGCCACGGTCGAACACGACCTGCGTCACGCCGGCCGCCAGCGCCCGCTCGGCGAGCAACCTGCCCACCGCCGTCGCGGCTTCTTTGTTGGCACCGGTCTTCAACGACTCGCGCAGGGTCTTGTCCAGCGACGACGCCGCCGCCAGCGTGTGGCCTTGCGCGTCGTCGATCACCTGCGCGTAGATGTTCTGCTCCGCGCGGAACACCGACAGACGCGGACGGCCGTGCGACTTCTGGCGAAGCTGATACCGCAGACGCTGCTTGCGGCGGTCGCGAAGGGTTTGTTTCGCACTCATTTCTTCTTGCCTTCCTTCCGCCGGATCGTCTCGTCGGTATACCGCGCGCCCTTGCCCTTATACGGCTCGGGCGGACGGAACGCGCGGATCTCGGAGGCGACCTGACCGACCAGCCGCTTGTCGATGCCTTCGACCTTGATCGAAGTCGGCCGTTCGCAGGTGATCTTGATGCCTTCCGGAACCGGAAAGACCACCGGATGCGAGAACCCGAGGTTCATCTCCAGGTTCTTCCCCGCGACGGCGGCGCGATAGCCGGTGCCGGTGATTTCCAGCGACTTCACATAGCCGACGGAAACCCCCTTCACCATGTTGGCGATCAGCGCCCGCGTGGTGCCCCACATCATGCGCGACTTCGTATCGCCGTGGCGCGGCGCCACCGAGACCTTGTTGCCCTCGACCTTCGCCTCGATGAGGTCGGTCAACGGCAAGGTCATCTCACCCAGCTTGCCCTTCGCGGTCAGAATGCCCGACGCGATCGCGACCTGCACGCCCGCGGGGAGTTCGACCGGATATTTTCCAACGCGTGACATCAATCGTCTCCGTCAGAACACGCGGCAGAGGACTTCGCCGCCAACATTGGCGGCGCGGGCCTCGGCATCGCTCATCACGCCNNTGATCTCCTTGATGACCGGTTCGCCCTCGTTATATTTCAGCTCGATCTTCAACCGCGCGACGCCAGGCCGCAGTTCCTCGGCCGAATAGCCGCGGATAAAACCCTCGCGTTTCAGCACGCCGAGCACGTTGGCGCGCAGTTGCGAAGCCGGCGACATGCACATCGAGTGACGTGCCCGCTGCGCGTTACGAATCCGTGTGAGCATATCGCCCAGGGGATCGGATAGTGACATGTGTCCGTTCCCTTCTTACCAGCTGGCCTTGACCATGCCGGGGATCTGCCCGGCACTGGCGAGTTCGCGCAACGCGATGCGGCACAGCTTAAATTTGCGGTAGTTGCCCCGCGCGCGACCGGTCAGCTCGCAGCGCAGCCGCACGCGCACCTGCGCGCCGTTGCGCGGCAGTTGCGCGAGCTTCAACGACGCGTTGAAACGATCCTCGACCGGCAACGTGCGGTCCATGACGACGTCCTTGAGCGTCTTGCGCTTGCTTTTGTCACGGGCCGCCATGCGCTCACGCATCTTGTTACGGTTGACCTGCGAAGTTTTGGCCATCCTGTCTTCTTTACCTCCGGAACCTACTGGCCCCTGGAATGATTCCGGGACCCAGGGGTTTTCCATAAAACTCAGTTAGCGAACGGTAGATCGAAAAGCTTCAGCAAAGCTTTCGCCTCGGCATCGGTTTTCGCCGTCGTGACGAACTGGATGTCCATCCCACGCACGTCCTCGACGCGGTCATAGTTGATCTCGGGGAAGATGATCTGTTCCTTGAGACCCATCGCGAAATTGCCGCGACCGTCGAAGCCCTTGCCCTGAATGCCGCGGAAGTCGCGCACGCGAGGCAGCGCGATCGTCACCAGCCGGTCCATGAACTCATACATGCGCGATTTGCGCAGCGTGACTTTGCAGCCGATCGGCAGACCTTTGCGGATCTTGAAGCCGGCGATGGCTTTCTTGGCCACGGTCTTCACCGGCTTCTGCGCCGCGATCAGCGTCATCTCGGTGACGGCGGCGTCGAGCTTCTTCTGGTCGCCGGTCGCCTCGCCCACACCCATGTTGAGGACGATCTTTTCCAGCCGCGGCACCTGCATCGGGTTCTTGTAGCCGAACTCTTCCGTCAGCTTCGCCCGCACTTCGTCGATGTAACGCTTGTGGAAGCGCGTCATCTCGCCCGACGAGGCTTTCGGATCGGCGACGCCGCCCGTCTCCTGCATGCGCGCCGCGCGGCGTTCCTCGCGTCCGGGCGGGGGAGCTCCCTGCGCGCCGCGACCGCCGGCCTGCTTCTTCACCGGGCTCTTGGCGCCCGCCTTGCCGCCTGATTTCTTCGTTCCGCTCATGGCCCTAGCTCTCAATCACTTCGCCGGTCTTCCGGGCGACGCGGACCTTGGTCCCGTTGTCCAGAACCCGGAACCCGACCTTGGTCGGATTGGTGGTTTTCGGGTCGATCAGCATGAGGTTCGACAAATGGATCGCCGCTTCCCGCCGCTGAATGCCGCCCTGGTCGCCCATGCGGCTCGGCTTAACGTGATGCGTCGCCAGGTTGACCCCGGAGACGATCGCCCGCTCCTCTTTCGGCATCACCACCGCCACTTCACCGCGACGGCCCTTGTTGACGCCGCTGATCACGACGACCGTGTCGCCTTTACGAATACGCGCGGCCATGGTTACAGCACCTCCGGCGCCAGCGAGATGATCTTCATGAACTTGCGCGCGCGCAGTTCGCGAACGACCGGGCCAAAGATGCGCGTGCCGATCGGCTCCATCTGCTTGTTGATCAGCACGGCGGCGTTGCGGTCGAAGCGGATCGCCGAGCCATCGGGCCGGCGCACTGGATACGACGTGCGCACAATCACCGCCTGATGCACGTCGCCCTTCTTCACCTTGC
>PLSZ01000635.1 GCA_003164305.1 Acetobacteraceae bacterium | reverse complement strand
CGCGGCAATCGGTCGCGGCCCTCGTGCGCGCCCAGGTGATAGAGAATCGTTCCGCGCGTGACGGCGCGGCTGACGCGCACAGAGAAGTACTCCGCGTGCCCCCGCGGCACGTGGGCGGCGCCGTCTCTCATGAGCCGTCGCACCTGTCCGGGGTGAAGGAACAATCGGGGAGTGAGCGGCAAGCCGGCGGACGTCAGCACCTCGATAGTCTCGCCGCGTGAAGCCAAGATCAATCTTATCGCGATTTGTTCGGAAGGTCCGGGGCGACGACCTGACTCGCCGCCCCGCGCCGGCTGGAGAGCCCGGCAAGAAGTGCGGGCCGGCCAGCCATGACACTGCCGGCCCGCGATCGCCCGCGAGGGTAGGCACGCGGGCGAAGCTCTGCGGGGGGGAACAGGACCCCCCGCGTGGCGACTGTCGATCATGCATCGACGGGCCGCCGGATCGCCGCCGTGAAGACCGCGTGCAAGGCAACACGCGGAGAGGCCGGCGGACGAATCGAACCAAAAAAGCCGGGCCGCCCATGCGATTGAAACGACCCGGCGGCGCCGCCATCATGGAACGCCAGAGACCCGCGGCCCCGAGCGGAGGAGGAGCGGCGCGAACTCGTTAGGTCGATGGCGAAGACGAAAAAGTGCCACTCACATACGACCCAGGGCGCCGGATCAAAAGGCACATTCTCCGCTCAGCCCGGCAAGCGATCAGGTTGCGACTAAACCAGTCGCTGTGTTCGCGCGCAATTTCAAAAATCAGCTCACTTCTGTCGCGCACTTCCGATGCGATCGGGCTCCCCGAGCCCACCAAGAACGTGCCGGCCGTAATGTTCGTTGTCGCCACAACATCCAAGTCGAAGATGCGGGCCGGTGCCACCATCGCTGGCGGTCCAAGAATGTAGCGCGAAAACGCGTCTTTCAAAAGTCGCATCGACCAGAGGTCATTGGGGTGAACGACCGCGAAGGTCGGGGTGATTTCATTCGCAGCTTGAATCTGCTCCACTGCGCGCCCCAGAATGTCGATTTTCGACCAGCCCGCGGCGCCGTTCAGTAGGCTGGAGTTGAACGGAGTGGCAGCCGGAATCAGACCCGACAAATTCTCCCCCGTCGAGTCTCCGGAAAGTATCTGGATTTCGACGGCCTGGTTCACCCTATACGTGAGCGACGTTTCCAGAAAATGGGCCAGTTCACCGAGATCTTCGAGCAGTTGCTTCGACGCGCCGCACCAGGCAGCAATGGTACGAATCTTCTCAGAGACGGACGTGAGCCCCAGCTCGTCCTCGTACTTCACCGCGGCTTCAACCTGCGGGCTCGCCGGCGTCATCGGCGTGGACACGCGGGCGAAATCGACGATTCCCAGCGCCGTCGGCCGATGGTAGAGCAGATCCTCGACTCGCAGAACCGGACGCGGCTCGGGTGTAATTCCGGGCGCGCGTTCCATCTGCAAAACGCCCGTGGTCTGGTAGCCGAAGGCGCTCCCAGTCATGGCGTCCTTGCGCTGCAGGAGCGCGTCCGCGTCGGCGCCTTCGAGGCGCAGGACCGCGGAGCCGCGGCCGGTTTGTTTCAACTGGCGGAAGCTCTCATTGGCCTCCAAATGCGATTGAAGAGATTTCGTCGCCATGTGGCCTCCTTGGCCGGCCGTCGCGCCCTTTGTCGTGATGTACGATTCGATGGCGCTCTGCAGTTCCGCCCGCTCGGCCGAGTTGGACCGGCCTTCCGCGGCGGCTTTGTAATAGGCGTCGGCGCGCTTTTTCAGCGCGGCCAGCGCGGTTTCTTGGATCGTCATGAGACGGACCCCCAGATATAATTTCGATTGGTGACGGCGGCGACGGTGGAGGGCCGGGATTCCGTTCAGGGTTAGACGCTGCGGGCTTCCCGATGCATTCCGTTGCGGCTTGCCCTCCGCTGCGAGACCGATCGGGGTGTTAATGCCGATCAGATCGCCAAGGCGGCGAAGCCTGCTGTCCAAACCAGAATACACCCGAAACGAGGCCGGGCGATCCTGTTTTTTCAGGCCGACAAGCCAGAGGAAAACTTCTGCCGAGCGTCCAGGAACTCTTGCAGGATCCGCTCAGCGTCCGGGCCGGCCACGTCGCGCAGGAAAGCGAAGGCGCCCTCGCTGGTTCTAAATTGGTGGTAAAACGGCTCGGGCTGCCCCGGTGTCGTTTGCTCCACGACAACGAGCTTGCCCAGTAGGCGCAAAGCGTAGTCCGGTTTTTGTTCGTCAGCCATCGTGTGACTCCTTTCAAATCCCCGTCGCCGCGTCGCGGCGGACCCGCGGCAGCACCGGACCCCACGGCCTGCCTTTTCGCAACGCCGCCAGGTCCTGGTGCCACGCGCAGCACCACTTGCCGCCGCGGATCCGGCCGAACCGTCCCATGGGCAGCTCCCGCTGCACAAGCAGATCGTAGGCGTTCAGATTGAACCTGATCTGGGCCATATTAGGCCAGGCGACGCACTGCGTCACGATCTCCAAGAGCCGTCTCTTCCAGTGAAGCCGACGCGGTTTCGGCGTCACTCCGCGCACGTTTGCGGCCAAACCAGGCTCAAGTTGCGTCATTTCAACAGCTTGAGCAGCTACGCCTTTTTTTGGCACGATAACTCCTTTAGTATCAGACGTTTGCGAACACCGGATCGAACTTTTTGCACAAATTCTGTCACCACTCGCGCACCTTTCGAAAGGTTAAGTCGTTGAAAGTGCTGCTCTTGCTGTTTCATAATCGCGAAAAACACGAATTCCGAATTTCGCGGATTTTCTCACGGCTGGCACGCGCGTGTCAGCGCGCCCGAGGCCCAGGTAATTCGGTCGCCCTCCCGGTCGGGTCCTCGCCTGGCCCTTCCGTGGGGCCGCCGCGCGTAATTCCCTGCCGTTCGAGCGAGCTCTTGTGCCCGTGGCAGCGATCGCACAGCGTCTGCACGTTGTCGAGGTCGTGGTGCTTGGCCGAATCGCCACGGCTGGGCTTGATGTGATCGCCGATCAGGTACGGCTCGCCGCGCGCGAGGTTCGCCGCCAGCTCGCGCTGGATAACGTCCGCGGGTGGCGCGTCGACGCCGGCCAGGCGACATTCGCGAACGACATTGGGTTCCCAGCCGCACTGGCGGCAGCGCCACTCATCGCGGACGAATGCCTGCAGACGCAGCCTCGGCCAGTCGCCGGCGTAGCCGCGCTGCTTCGTCGTGCCGCCGCGCTCGCGGCGTTCCGACTCATAGAGCCGCTTCTGTTTCTGGGTGTGTTCAGCGCAACGCGACGATCCAGAGATCGCCAAACCGCGGCAACCGGGTTCGACGCAAGGGCGCGAGGGAAGCATGGGCATTTCAGTTCACCTCCTGAGTTCTGACGTTTCGGTAATGGCGCCGTCGACCACGTGCCGTTGCCCGTGCGCCCCGTTGGCCGTGGCGCGCGCGGCGGCCTCG
>PLSZ01000651.1 GCA_003164305.1 Acetobacteraceae bacterium | reverse complement strand
CAGCATGGGCAGGAGTTTCCGCCCGAGGCGATGGAAGGGCTGATCGGCGGGATCGGACGGGTGCCGGTGATGCGGGATACGGTGTACCGGCCGGTGGGGAATGAGAGAAGGGCGCATTCGTTTGGGGCGGCTGAACTGGCGCCGGTGGTGCAGACGCCGCCACGGAAGGTTCTGGCGGCGGAATAGGGGTGGGCGTTGGGGTTATCGGGTCTCTCGGCGGCGCCAATTTGGGTTGAGCGATGGTCCCGTCGAGCGGGACCATGACGATGGAGGACGACAGGGGCGGGGAGGAATCCTTGGAATCGGTGGCGGGGCGTGCCACATCGGGGGCATGAGAAGAACCGCCCGCGCGGCCAGGCTGCCGCCAAGCACGCAGCCGCGGCAACATTCGACGCTTCAGGTCATCCTGTCATTCGCTCCTTACCTTTGGCCCAGGGACAATCCGGGCGCGCGGTTTCGGGTGGCCACGGCGGTGCTGTTCATGATCGCGGCCAAGGGAGCGGCGGTTTATGTGCCGATCCTGTACGCCCGGACCATCGACGTGCTGACCAAACCGAGCAGTCTCGCGGTCGCGCTGCCGGTGCTGCTGATCCTGGGCTATGGCGTCGCGCGGGTCGGCGCGGCGGGGTTCGGGGAAATCAGGGACGCGCTGTTCGCCTCGGTGTCGCAACGGGCGGTGCGGATGGTGGCGTTGCAAACCTATCAGCATCTGCATCGGGTCAGCCTGAGGTTTCACCTCGACCGGCAGACCGGCGGGCTGTCTCGGGTGATCGACCGCGGCGTGTTGGGCATGCAGTCGGTGCTGCGGCTGGCGGTATTCAACGTGTTGCCGACCGCGGTCGAGCTGCTGCTGGTCACCGGCATCATCTGGCGGATGTTCAACTGGCGATACGCGGCCGTGACGTTTCTGGCGGTGGCGGTTTATGTCGGGTTCACCAGCATGCTGGCGGGGGCTCGGGCCCGGTTTCGCCGCACGCTGAACGACAGCGATAACGAAGCCTCCAGCAAGTCGCTGGACAGTTTGCTGAACTACGAAACCGTCAAGTACTTCGGCAATGAGGCGCATGAGGCGGCGCGTTACGACAAAGCCCTGGCTCGCTATGAACGCGCCGCGGTACGCGTCCAGGTCTCCTTGAACATGCTCAACCTGGGCCAGGCGCTGATCATCGCCGCCGGCCTGACCGTGATCATGCTGATGGCGGCTCAGTCGATGGCGGCGGGGGAGATGACCATCGGCTCCTTCGTGCTGATCAACACGTACTTAATTCAATTGTATCAGCCGTTGAACTTCCTCGGCATGGTCTACATGACCATCAAGCAGGGACTGGTGGACATGGAGCAGATGTTCACGCTGATGGGGGTCGAGGCGGAGATCGTCGATAAGCCGGGCGCGCCGCCGCTGATCGCGACGGGGGGCGAGGTGCGGTTCGAGGACGTGCGTTTCGGCTACCGGCCCAACCGGGAAATCCTGCATGGCGTCAGCTTTTCCATTCCGGCGGGCAAACGGCTGGCGGTGGTGGGGCCGACGGGCAGTGGCAAATCGACCATCAGCCGGCTGTTGTTCCGGTTTTACGACGTCACCGGAGGGCGCGTTTTGATCGATGGGCTGGACATTCGCGACGTGACGCAGGACAGCGTGCGCGCGGCGATCGGCGTGGTGCCGCAGGACACGGTGCTGTTCAACGATACGATCCGCTATAACATCGGTTACGGAAAGCCGAGTGCTTCACAGGAAGAAATTGAGCAGGCGGCGCGGCTGGCGCAGGTGCACGATTTCGTGACGCGGCTGCCCGAGGGCTACGACACCATGGTAGGGGAGCGCGGGTTGAAGCTTTCGGGCGGGGAGAAGCAGCGGGTGGCGATTGCCAGGACGATATTGAAGGACCCGCGCATTCTGATCCTGGATGAGGCGACCAGCGCGCTGGATACGCGCACCGAGCAGGAAATCCAGGGCGCGTTCCGGGCGGTGATGAGCCATCGCACGACGCTGGTGATCGCGCATCGTTTATCCACCGTGATCGACGCCGATGAGATCGTCGTGCTGCATGACGGCACGATCGTGGAACGCGGCACCCACGCGTCGTTACTCGCCCACGACGGGCTTTACGCGGAGATGTGGGCGCTGCAAGCCGACGAACCAACGCCGATCGCGGCGTGAAGGAGACTCCCATGGCAGCAGAGCAGGAACCACCTCACGAACTGAGCCTCGCCGGTTCGGTGGTGGATAAGGCGATCGAGTATATGATGGGGCAGAACGTGCCGCCGGTGGCGATCGCGTCGGCGTTGCTTGGCGGTTCGCTGGCGTTGCTGGCGCGATCGCTGGGGGACGAGGCGATCATTGGGATATTGAACAACGCGATCGCCAGCGTGCGGTCGGGGGAATTGCAACGGAAGTCGTGATGAAGATGCAGGCTCTGCGATTCGCCAGGTATGGCCCGCCATCGGTGCTGACGGTGGAGGAGGGGGACGTGCCGATGCCGGGTCCGGGCGAGGTGCTGATCCAGGTGAAGGCGTCGGCGATCAACCCGAGCGACATCCGTAACGTCGAGGGTGTGTTTCACACGCCATTACCGCGTACGCCGGGCCGGGATTACGCGGGGATCGTGGTCGGTGGCGACGCGGCGGCGGGGTTGGAGGTGTGGGGCAGTGGGCCTCGGTTTGGCATCGCCTGTGACGGGGCGCACGCGGACTACGCGGTGATCGCGGCGGATTGGGTGTCGGAGAAGCCGGCGGGGCTGTCGATGGAGCAGGCGTCGTCGGTCGGCGTGCCGTTCATCACCGCGTGGTCGGCGCTGGTGACCGAGGGGCGGATCCAGGCGGGCGAGACGATCCTGATCATCGGGGCGGCCGGCGCGGTCGGACGGGCGGCGACACAGATCGCGGCGTGGAAAGGGGCTCGGGTCATTCCGGCGTTCAGGGCGAAAGGCGAGGCCCCGGCTGGCACGATCGATACCCAGGCGCCGGACATGCCGGCGGCGGTGCGGACGTTGACGGGTGGGAAGGGCGCCGATCTGGTGCTGGATACCGTGGGCGGCGCGCTGTTCGAGCCAGCGTTGACCTCGTTACGCGTGGGCGGCCGACACCTGGCGATCGTCAGCCGGGGCATGCGGCGGGTGAGTTTCGACCTGACCGACTTTTATCATAACAGGACACATTTGATCGGGGTGGACTCGCTGGGACTGAACGGGGCGGAGATCGCGGCGATCATGGATGCGTTACGACCGGGATTCGAGGCGGGGGCATTGAGGCCATTTGACGTGACGACGTGGCCTCTGGCGCGCGCGGTGGAAGCGTATGAGGCGGCGGATCGGGATGGGGCCCGGGCGAAGCATGTGTTGCTGCCAGGGTGAATAAAGAACGGCTGACCGCGTTCAGCGATGGCGTGATCGCGATCATCATCACGATCATGGTCTTGGAGTTGCACGTTCCGCATGGCGCGACGTGGCAGGCGCTGGCGGGGTTGCTGCCGACGTTCCTCAGTTACGTGCTGAGTTTTGTGTTCGTTGGCATTTACTGGAACAACCATCACCATCTGTTGCACGCGTGCCGTCGGGTGAATGGGGCGATCCTGTGGGCCAATATGCATTTGCTGTTCTGGCTGTCGCTGATTCCGTTCAGCACGGGCTGGATGGGGGAGAACGACTTCGCCGAACTGCCGGTCGCGCTCTATGGTTTTTCCATGCTGACGCCGGCGGTCGCGTATTTCATTCTACAGGGATGCATCGTTCGCGCCAACGGTGCCGACCATGGTCTCGCTGATGCGTTGGGGCGGGACGTGAAAGGCAAGATCTCGGTCGTTATTTGCCTGGCGGGGATCGGGCTGGCGTTCGTCAACCACTGGGTGGCGTGCGGAGCGTACGTGCTGCTGGCGTCGCTTTGGCTGATCCCGGACCGGCGGATCGAGCGGGTCGTCGGGGGAGAGTGACCGCCGCCGGAAGCAGCACCGGCCGTGCAGCAGTTCTCATTTTGGCGGAACCGTTCGCGTTTCCCGTCATCCTCCGGCCTGGCCGGAGGATCGGCGGCCACGCACCCGTCCGAAAATGCGTGGCCATTCAACGTTGTGCGGAATTTGACTGATCCCCCGATCAGGTCGGGGAAGGAGGATGACGAACTGGGGAGGTGGATCGGCAAAATGACAACCGCTGTCGGCCCTGGCCTGGGCTTGTGCGCTTCTCGAGAATTATGAAATAAAAATCGTTGCCTATGTTCGCTCATACCATCCACGGGAACGCCGGACGATCTGGACGACCGACAGCATCACCGGCACCTCGACCAGCACGCCGACCACGGTCGCCAGCGCCGCGCCCGATTGGAAGCCGAACAGCACGATCGCGGTCGCGACGGCAAGTTCGAAGAAATTGCTGGCGCCGATCAGCGCGGACGGCCCGGCGACGCACCACTCGACACCGAGTTGGCGGTTGAGCCAGTAGGCCAGGCCCGCGTTGAAATAGACCTGTATCAGGATCGGCACCGCCAGCATGACGATGACGAGCGGCTGACGGGTGATCTGTTCGCCTTGCAGGCCGAACAGCAGCACGAGAGTCAGCAGGAGCGCCGACAGCGAGAGCGGCGCGAGTTTCCGCAGCATGCCGGACAACGCCGCCGGACCGCCGCTCGCCAGCAGAGATCGCCGCCATAGCTGCGCCACGGCGACCGGCACGACGATGTAGAGGACCACGGACAACAGCAGCGTGTCCCACGGCACCGTGATCGAGGACAGGCCGAGCAGCAGTGCCACGATGGGCGCGAAGGCCACGACCATGATCGCGTCGTTGAGCGCCACCTGCGACAGCGTGAAGTGCGGCTCGCCGTCCACGAGGTTCGACCAGACGAACACCA
>PLSZ01000309.1 GCA_003164305.1 Acetobacteraceae bacterium | reverse complement strand
GAACGCGCCCTCATTCACCGCGCCACCGGGATCCAATGTCGCCTTGACAGCGACGAACACGCCCGCGCCGGCGACCGCGAGCGAACAATTCACCACGCCCGGCACCTGCGGATTGGTGCCCTCGAAGTCGGCGACGATCTGGTCCCCCGCCACCGTCAATTTGATTCGTGCCAGCACCGGATCGAGCCGGCCCTGATTGTNNTAAAACTCCAGATAATCCTCGTACAAATAGTCGCCATCGGGCAATTCCCGGATGCGGTCGCGCAGGCGGCGTTCGGTGCGATCCAGGTTGATGCGCACCGCTTCCTTCACGCGCTCCATGCCATACTTCGCCACCACGACGCGGATGCGCTGTTCCGCGACCTTGCAGGCGCCCAGAGACGCATGAAAATCGCCCTCGCGTTCCTCGGGCACGCGCATGTTCGCCATCAGCAACGTCATCGCCGCGCGATCGACCTGCCCGCGCGAGATGATCTTGATGGGCGGAATCCGCACTCCTTCCTGATACACATTGGTCGATAGTCCCGAGTAGCTGCCTGGAACCATCCCGCCGACNNCGACGTCGACCCAGTGCGCGCGCACCGCCGGGAAGAACATCAGGTCACCAGCCTCATCGAACACCGGAACCAGCAAGGTCACGTCGTTCAGATGCGTGCCGCCGCGATACGGATCGTTCAGCAGGATCGCGTCGCCGGGATGCAGATCGCCCTTGAAATCCTCCAGCGCGCAGCGCACGCCCCAGGGCAGCGGCAGCACGTGACCAGGATGATCCCATGATTGCGCCACCATCTGGCCGTCGGCGCCGAACATGGCGCAGGAAAAATCGTCGAACTCGTAAATCACCGAGGAATACGACGCGCGAATGATCGTGGCGCGCATTTCCCGCACGATGGCGATCAGGCTTTCGCAAATCACCTCCAGCGTGATCGGATCGATCATGCGTCATTCCTTTCCAGCAACAGATCGCCATGGTCAAGCACGCGCGCGGACCACGCCGGCGGCACGATGGTCGTGGACCCGCTTTCATCGATCACCACCGGTCCCGGCAACCGCGCCGCGGCCGGCAACCGGGACCGCTCGTACACCGGCGTATCGACCCATCCGCCGTCGAACCATACCGGCCGCGCGCCGAGCGCGGCGTCGCCCAGAACGCCGCCGGACGGCCACGGCGGCGGCTCCGGCTTGTCCATCACCCCGCGCGCGGTCAGCCGGAACGTCACCGCCTCCACGCCGCCGGTGCCGCGGTGACCGAACCGCCGGTCGTGCACGTCGATGAACGACGCCCGCATGGCTTCAACGGAATCAACCGGCGCCGGCAGTTCGACATGCAGTTCCCACGACTGCCCCAGATACCGCATGCCGGCGGCGCGCGACAAAACGATTCTTTCCCCGGGCACGCCTTCCGCCAGCAAATCCTTCCGCGCCTGGTCTTCGATCGAGGCGAACACCGCGTCGATATCCGGCCACGACGCGGTCGCCAGATTGACCGTCCGCGTCCGCGCGTAATCGCGGCGCAGATCGGAAATCAACGAGCCGAACGCGGCGAAATTGCCCGGTCCCACCGGCACCAGCACGCGCGTCATCTCCAGTTCGTCGGCGATGGCGGCGGCGTGCATCGGTCCCGCGCCGCCATAGGCCAGCAGCGTGAAATCGCGCGGATCGTGACCATTGGCGATCGAGATCTCCTTGATCGCCGACACCATGCGCGCCACGGCGATCCGCACGATGCCATCCGCCAACCGCAACGCGTCGAGCCCGATCGACTGCCCCAACCGCGTCACCGCCTCGGTCGCGAGGCCCAGATCCAAAGCGATGCGGCCCGCGAGCGGCGCGGCGGGGGACAATCGATTCAAAACCAGATTGGCGTCGGTGACCGTCGGCTCGGTGCCTCCTTTGCCATAACACGCCGGACCTGGCGCGGCGCCGGCGCTGCGCGGCCCCACCATCAGAATATCGCCGGGAGCCAACCACGCGATCGAGCCTCCCCCGGCCCCCACCGCGTTGATCGCGATCTGCGGCATGCGGTTGGCATAATCGCCGATGCGCTGCTGATCAGTGACCGGAATGCGCAGTTGCTCGATCAAACAGACATCGGTGCTGGTGCCGCCCATGTCGCAGGTGATCAGGTTGCCGTACCCCAGTTGCTGGCCCAATCGCACCGCCGCCGCGACGCCGCCGGCGGGACCGGACAGCACGGTGGACACCGGCAGCCGTTTCGCCCGTCCGGCGGTGGAAACGCCGCCGTTGGAGGTCATGATGAACAACTCGCTCGCATAAGATCGCCCGCGCAGCGCCGTGCTCAGATTATCCAGATAACGCCGCATCAGCGGGCCGATATAGGCGTTCAGCACCGTGGTCCCGAATCGCTCGACTTCCCGGAATTGCGGCAGCACGTCCGACGATGTGCAAACGAAACTATCGGGCCGCGCGACCTCGGCGCGGGTCAGGACAAACTGCTCGTGCGCGTTGTTGGCGTAGCTGTGCAGGAAGCAGATCGCGATGGCGATGTCCGGCCGGTCGGGCAGTTCGGCCAGCCGCGCGTCGATGTCTTCCGGATCGATCGGCGTGCGCACCGAACCATCGAACATCAGCCGCTCGGTCACTTCCAGCGTGCGGGTGCGCGGGACCAACGGCGGTGTCTTCAACGTGCGAAGATCGTAGAGCACCGGACGGTTGGTGCGGCCGATCTCCAGCACATCGCGAAACCCACGCGTGGTCAGCATCCAGACCTCGGCGCCCTTGTTCTCCAGGATCGCGTTGGTGCCGATGGTGACGCCGTGGCAGACCCGCGCGACCGAGGTCAGGTCCTGGCAGCCCAACACGTCCAGCACCGCCAGCACGCCCTCCCCCGGCGCGCCCGGCGTGGACGGCGCCTTGGCATAGCTGAAGCGCCCGGTCGCATCGTCATACACGACCCCGTCAGTAAAAGTTCCGCCGACATCGATGCCAACCCACAACATGCGGACCCTCCCTTATTGACCCAGATAGCTGGCGATGATCCGCGGATTGGACGCCAGGCTGGCGCCGTCCGTTTCGAACGCGATCGCGCCATTGGCCAGCACATACGCCTGGTCGGCCAGCGCGCCCGCCAGCCCGACATTCTGCTCCACCAGCAGCATCCCCAGACCGCGCGCGTGCAGTTCGCGCAACGCGTCCACCATCTGCCCGATGATGCGCGGCGAGAGACCGGCCGACGGTTCGTCCAGCAGCAACATGCGCGGTTTGGACATCAGCGCGCGGGCGACCGCCAGCATCTGCTGCTCGCCGCCGCTGAGTTGCCCGGCGCGATCCGCCTGGCGCCGATGCAGCGTGGGAAACAGTGTAAAGGCGTCGGTGACCGAGGCCCTGATCTCCGCCTTGTCGCGGCGGGTGACGGCGCCCAGAAGCAGGTTGTCCAACACCGTCATGCCCTGCCAGACGAAGCGCCCCTGCGGCACCTGGGCCAGTCCGCGGCTGACGATCGCCCGAGGCTTCAGGCCGGCGATTTGCGCGCCGTCGAACGCGATCGTGCCGCCGCGCGGTTTGACGATGCCACTCAGCGCCCGCAGCAACGTCGTCTTGCCGGCGCCGTTGCCGCCCAACAGCGCCACCACGCGATCGGACGCGACATCGAAGGAGACCCCGCGAAGAATCTCCGTCGAGCCGTACCAGACTTCAAGCGCCCGAATGGACAGCATGCGCGCCAGACCCCAGATAGGCTTCGATGACCTCGGCGTCGCGGGTGACTTCGGCGGCGGTGCCCTCGGCGATCGGACGGCCGAGATTCATCACGGTGATACGGTCGCAGACATCGACGACCAGCCGGATGACATGCTCGATCATGACGATGGTGACGCCGCGTTCGTCGCGGATGCGCCGCAGCAGAGCGTCCAGATGCGTGACCCGGTCCGGGCTGAGCCCAACGGCGGGTTCGTCCAGCAGCAGCACCCGCGGCTCCGCGATCAAAGCACGGGCGATCTCCACCAGGCGTTGCTGCCCAAACGAAAGTTGACCAGCGTCACGTTCCGCCAGCGCATCGGCGCCGACATAAGCCAGCGCGGCATGGGCCGCCTCCGCGGCGTCCCGCTCATCGCGCCAGACCGCGGGCAGGCCGAACGCGGCGGCCAGCGCGCCGGCGCGCAATTTGGCGTGCAGGCCGCCCATGACGTTCTCCAGCACGGTCATGCCTTTGCACAGCAGGCTGGTCTGGAACGTGCGCCTGATGCCGGCGGCGGCGATCCGATGCGCCTTCAATCCGGCGATCGACCGGCCGTGCAACAGGATTTCTCCGGAATTGGGTGGCGTGATCCCGGTGATCACGTTCAGCAGCGTGGTCTTGCCGGCGCCGTTCGGGCCGATGATGCCGTGAATCGTGCCCTCCGCCACCGCCAGATCGACCCGGTCGAGCACCAGATTGCCGCCAAACGCGATCGAAACGGCGCGCGTTTCAAGCGCTGGCATGCGGCTGATGCCTCTGCGTTGGCCGATGCAGCGGCTCTCGCCAACCGAACCGCGCGCGCAACAAACCCGCGACACCACCCGGCAGAAACAGCACCGTCAACAGGATCAGGCCGCCGAACGCGATCTCCTGCAGGTCCTTGAAGGCGCGCAATCCTTCCTGCAGCCACACCATCAGCGCGGCACCCAACACCGACCCCGCCAGCGAGCCCATGCCGCCGACCACCACCATGGCGAACTGGAACACGACCTGGAACAGATCGAAACTCTCCGGCACCACGAGCCCCAACAGCGGCGCGAACAACCCGCCCGCGATGCCGGCGTAAAGTGCCGCGAGCGCATACGCCAATGTCTTGGTGCGGGTGACATCGATCGCCATCGCCTCGGCGGCGGTTTCACTTTCACGGATGGCCACGAACGCGCGGCCGATGCGCGATCGCAACAGATTGCGGGTCAGCCAGAAGATCGCCGCCGCGACGAGAAGGGAAAGATAAAATTGCCCGGTCTCCGAGGACACCGGAAATGGATAAAAATCCGTTGGCGTCACCTTGAGGCCGGACGGCCCGCCGGTCACCCTGTCCCAGTGGGTAAATGCCCACAGCGCGAACTGCGCGAAGGCGACGGTGGCGAGCGCCAGATACAGCCCCGACAACCGCAACGCGGGCAGCGCGATGGCGACACCGATGACCATCGCGACGACGCCGGACACGGGCAGCGCCAGCCAATATGGCCAGTGCTGCCCGTCGTGCAGCACGGCCAATGCGTAAGCGCCGACACCGAACAGCGCGCCGTTCATGAACGCCAGCAGGCCCGCGTAGCCAACCAGCAAATTGAGCCCGATCGCCAGGATGATCTGCACCAGCATCGCGTCGCCGATGAACAGCGTGTAGCGGTTGGAGATCAACGGCAGCAGCGCCGCGAGCGCGAAACAAACCGCGACGAGGCGCGTGAAGGCGTTCATGCGCGGCGCAGGCGAAACGCGCCGAACAGGCCGGTCGGCCGCGCGATCAGCACGATCATGATAATGATGAACGCGGAAACATCCTGTAGGGAACTGGAAACATAACCGCCGGCGAGCGACTCGATCAGGCCGACGCAAAAGCCGCCGACGATGGCCCCGGCGACCGAACCCAGGCCGCCGAGCACGGTGGCGGCGAAAGCCTTGATCAGCAGACTGAAGCCCATGTCCGGCGTCAGCAGCGACAACGGCGCGATCAGCACGCCCGCGGCGCCGGCGATGGCGGCTCCGGCGCCCCAGGTCCAGGTGCGCACCTGCTCGACACGAATGCCGGTCAGGTAGGCGGCGAGCGGGTTTTCCGCCACCGCCTGCATCATTTTGCCGGCGATGGTCAGGCGGAAGAACAGCAGGCAGGCGAACATGATGACGATCGCCGCGACCAGCACGACAAGCTGTTGCGCCAGCACCGGAATGCCAAACACGAAGATCGGCGCTGGATCGACGATCGGCGGGATGGTCAGATACTCGCCGCGTCCGCCCCAGAAAAACCGGCTGATGCCTTTCAGCATGAACGACAAGCCGACGGTGGCGAGCACCAAAGTCGTTTCGTGACTGTGCTCCAATCGCCGGAAGATCAGCCGGTCGGTCGCCGCGCCCAACGCGAAGGTCGCCGCGACCGCCAGCGGCAGCGCGGCGACATAGGGAATGTTAAGTTGCGTGATGAAGCTGTAGGCGAGAAACCCGCCAATCATGTACAACTCGCCATGGGCGAAGTTGATATGCCCGGTCGAGCGGTAAACCACGACGAGGCCCAGAGCCACCATGGCGTAGATCCCGCCGGTCGTCAGTCCGCTCATCAGCAGGAAAGGAAACAGGATCCGGGCTCCGTCAGTCTGTCGTCAATACGTCATGGTCCGGCTCGACCGGACCATCACTTTCACCATCGCGTTGTCGCCGATTGAACGCGAGGGCGATGCCAGCACGGTCCAACTGATCGGCCATCATGGCAGCGTGGTTTCGCCGACCTGCTTCATCTTGCCGTCAACCATGCCGTACCAGGCGACCGTGCGATAACATTGGTGATCTTCCGGCGTGCATTTGATCGGCCCGGCGTAAACGTCCGGCGTCATCGCCAGCGTGGACATCACCGAGGCGAGTTTCGCCCGCGTCACGTCGGGACCAGCCTTTTTCAGCGCTTCGACAACGAACTGCGCGGTGGCGATGCCGACGAGGTGCCACGGCGTCAGCTCGGCGTTGGGAAAATATTTCTTCAGCATCGGCCGGTATTTTTGCACCGCCGGATCGTCCAGCGCCTTGGTGGGCGCAAGGCCCTGGAACTTCGCGGTGGCGCCGGGAATGCCGATGGCCTTTTGCATGTCCTCCACGTCGCCCAGAGGAGAACCGCCGATCGCCAAAGGTTTGTAGCCGATCTTATAAGTGTCCCGCATGAACACGGTGGCGGCCTGCGGGAACAGCAGCAGCAGAACGGTGTCGGCGCCCGACGCCTGCACGCGCAACGCGACGGCGGTGGTGTCGGCGACGTCGGGTGCCACTTCCTCATCGGCGACCGGCGTGAGGCCACGTTTCTTCATGGCATCGATCAGCGGCGGGTAGCGGCTGTCGGCCCAGGCATCGTGCTGACGGACAATGGCGATTTTTTTGGCGCCGATTTCCAGCGCGTGCTGGAGTTGCGCCGCCGTTTCCATCCAGCCGGCCTGGAACGTGGTGAAGATATAGGGGTTTGGCGGATCGGTCAGTTGCGGCGCCGTGGAGTCGGTGATCACCCAGGGGATTTCAGCGCGCACGATCTCCGGCATCGCGGCGAGCGACGCGTTGGAGCATGCGCCGCCGTTGATCATGAACACCTTGTCGTCGTAGATCAGCTTGCGCACCGCCGGCACGGCGACGTCGGGTTTGCACTGATCGTCCTCCCGCACGAAACGAATTTGCCGTCCGTTGATGCCGCCCGCCGCGTTGGTCTCGTTATAGATCATCTCGGCGCCGTCGAACGCGGTCTTGCCATAGTTGTAGACCGGGCCTGTCAACACGCCAAACGCGCCGATGACGATTTCCTTGTCCGTTATTCCCGTCTCTGCGTTGGCCGGCGCGGCCATCAGGCCCGAACCAAGCACGGCGGACAGCAGGGCGAGCGTGAGTCTGGCCATCATCGATCTCCTCGATGGTCCGTTGGGGCCGCGTCCATGGGAGCGTACGCGACCTTGTTCTGACCCGTTGGGTTTTGACCCGGTGGTCAAAACACTGCGGTCTCTCGCGCGTGCCGTCAAGCCGTTAAATTCCAAAAGCGTGAGTTGACAGGCCCGGGGGTGGCTCCGCTACTATTTGACCGTCGGGTCAACACGCGCTGGCTGGTTCATGCGTGCCCGCTGGCCTATGATGAATGAACGATTCAGGAGCGAACGGACGGATATGGCGGGTCACGGGTTCAATGTGGGCGACGTGATCGACGCTCCGTCGAAGACCCTCACCGACGCGCATTTTCTGTTTTTCGCCGGACTGACCGGTGACAGCCACCCGATCCATTACGATGTCGAGTACGCGCGCCGGATGGGCTTCGAGAAGCCGCTGGCGCACGGCCTGCTGATGGCGGCGATGACGGCGCTTGGCGCGTCGCCCGCGTCGCCGAAACTGAATGGCTTCATCTTCGTCGAGCAGGGCAGCCGGTTTCTCCGCCCGGCCATCGTCGGCGACACCATCCATCCGCGCCTGGTGGTGGAGCGGATGTGGAACGAAGGCAAACGCGAATTCGTCCGGTTCGCCACCAGCATCCGCGACCAGCGAGGCGAAACGCTGCTCGAGGGCTTTCACGTCTACAGTGTCCGGCCGCGCAAGGAGTGACACCATGAGCGACGATCGCGAAGCCGTCACGAACGGTCCCTGGTCCGACCGTTATACCTACGTGCCCGCCTTGCGTGTCGGGAACACGGTGTGGCTGTCGGGCACCACGGGCACCGGCGACGACGGCGAGATCACCGCGCCCGGAGACATCGTCGAACAGACGCGGCGGATTTTCCGAAAATTCGAGGCGCTGCTGAACGCGGCCGGCGGATCGTGCGAGGACATCGTGCAAACCACCGACTTTTACACCACGACGGAGAATTATCGCGGCACGGCGGCGGTGCGGCGGGAATTCTTCAAGACCGCGCGCCCGACCTCCACCGGCGTGCAGGTCGCCGGATTGCTGCGGGAACACGCGCTGATCGAAATCTCCGCCGTCGCGGTGCTGCGCGGCCGTTCCGCATGAGCAAGTATTTCGAGGAGTTCGAGGTCGGCGCACGCTATCCAACCTATACCCGCACCATCACCGAGGGCGATCTGTCGCTGTTCTGCGCGCTGGTCGGTTACCACGTGCCGCTGTTCATCGATGAGGAATACGCGAAGAAAACGCGGTACGGCGGACGCATCGTGCCCAGTTCGATGATCATGGCGATTTCGACGGGCATGACGGAGAGTTTGTTTCGCACCACGATGGAAGGGCTGCTGGCGGTCGATCAGGGCCAGTTCCTCGCGCCGGTGCGGCCGGGCGATACGGTGCGCACCGAGGTCGAGGTGGTGCACAAGAAATCGACCTCCAACCCGACACGCGGCATCGTTGTGTTCCGCGATCATCTGCTCAACCAGCGCGACGAGACGGTGTACCGGATCGACAAGACCGTCCTGATCACAAGGCGGCCGACGACGTAACACCTCGACCCATGGCGGTAGGAAATGTCTGAGAAGGCCCGCGGGCAACGCTGGGACCTGGCGATGAGTGTCGAGGAACGCAGGGACGAAATCCTGCGCACCCTCGCGGAGTTCCTGCGCGAACGACATTTGTCGGCGCTTAAGATGCAGGACATCGCCGATCGGCTCGGCATGACCAAGGGCAATCTTTATTACTACTTCAAAAGCAAGCACGACATCCTGTTTCATTGCCATATGAAGGCGATGGAACACAGCCTGGCCGCGCTTGACGAAGTGTTGGCGACGCCGCTGTCGCCGGGCGACAAGCTGCATACGCTGCTGGTGCGCCATGTTCGCGGCATCACCGATGAGGCGTACGGCGCCGTGCTGCTGACCGACCTGGAAAACCTGACGCGGACGCAACGCCGGCGTTATGTCGCGTTGCGCGATCGTTTCGAACAGGGGGTGCGATCGCTGATCGAGGAAGGCATCGCGCGCGGAGAATTCGCCGACCAGGACGTCAACCTCGCCGGCTTCGCGATCCTTGGCTCGGTCAACTGGATTTCAAAATGGTATAACGTACGCGGCCCGCGCACCGCCCAGGAAGTCGCCGTCGCCTTCGCCGATTTCTTCCGCCGCGGACTGGGCTCGCCGACGCGCTAACCGCGCCCGTTACCGTGCCGCGCGCGATGCGACGGATGCCACGGCAGCAACAGCGTCTCGGTGAATTCGACAGCGTAGAACAGCATCGTGCCGAGAAACCCGAGCATCACCAGCGCGGCGAACACCCGCGTCGTGTCGAACTGCCCCTCGGCGATCAGGATCGTGGTGCCAAGCCCGTCGGAGCCGGCGACGAACTCGCCCACGATGGCACCGACCAGCGCGAAACTGATGCCGACCTTCATCCCCGCGAACAACGTCGGCAGCGCGTTCGGCAGGCGTATTTTCCAAAGTACCGCGATCGGCCGCGCCCGGCTGACATACGCCATCGCCAGAATATCCGGGTCGATGGAACGCAGCCCCAACACCATGTCCACCACGATCGAGAAGATCGCCAGCATCACCGCGATGGCGATTTTCGGTTCGACCCCGGTGCCCATCCAGATCACGAACAACGGCGCCAACGCGACCTTCGGCAGGCTGTTGAGCGCCACCAGCAATGTGTAAATCACCCGTTCCAGCAAGCGCGAATAGACGATCCCGATCGCCATCCCGACGCCGAGCACGACCGCCAGAGCGAAGCCCGCCACTGTGGTGATCAGCGTGTCGCCAGACTGGCGCAGGTAAAACCATGGCGACGAGGCGATCTCGGCGATGATGCGCGACGGCGCGGGCACCAGGATCGGTTGCACGTGCGACAGGCGCACCAGCGCTTCCCAAAGCAGCACCATCCCAACGAGCACCAGCACGGTCCCGTGCATCCCGGTCGACCAAGGCTGCGCGGCGCCTCCGTTCAGGCGCGCGCGACGCCGAGTTCCTCGAATACGCCGCGTAGATGCGTCAGATACCTCGAAAATTCCGGCGTGCCCTGCACCGACAGCGGCCTCGGCCTCTCTAACTCGATCTTCACCACTTCCCTCACCCGTCCTGGGCCTGGCGTCATCACCACCACCCGATCGGACAGAAAGATCGCCTCCGCGATCGAGTGGGTCACGAACAAAACGGTACGTCGGGCTGTCTGCCATATGCGCGTAAGCTCCACGTTCAGGTCGTCGCGAGTCATTGCATCAAGCGCGCCAAACGGTTCATCCATCAGCAGCAATTGAGGCTCGGTGAGCAAGGCACGGCAGATCGCGGCGCGTTGGCGCATGCCGCCCGACAGCTCCCAAGGATGATGATCGACGAAGCCGCCGAGACCGAAACGTTCCAGCAGCGCGATAGCCCGCGGCTTCTGCTCGCGCCGGTCGAGCCCCTGGAATTCCGCCATGATCAGCACGTTGTCGAGCACGGTGCGCCAATCCAGCAGCAGGTCGCGCTGAAACACCATGCCCAGACCGGGCGGCGGTCCATCGACGAGCGCGCCGCGGACGCGCAGTTCCCCGCCGCTGAGATCTTCAAGTCCGGCCACGCACTTCAGCAGCGTACTTTTACCGCAGCCGGAGGGGCCCAGAAGCGAAACGAATTCGCCGTCCTCGACGCTGAGGTTGACGTCGCGCAGGGCGACGACCTCGCCGCGCTTCGAGGGATAAACCTTGCCGCCGCCGCGAACCTCGACGCAGGCGGTCAAGCGATCAACTCATTGGTGTAAAAATCGGCGGCCTTCAGCCCGGGTTTAATCACCCCGGCGGCGAGTTGGGTGGCGAGGCCGGCGTCCCAATCGGTCTCCGCCTGCCACCCGATCGGTTTGCCCATCGTGGCGGGCGTGTCGAACGTCGTGATCGAAAGCCGCAGTTGCTCGCGCAGGATTTCGGAATCGAGGCGGGCGTCGGGCCGCTGCTTCACGATCGCGGCGACACCGTCGTCCAGATGGCCGTCCTTGAGCCACTGCCAGGTCCGCTGCTGCACCTGAACAAGGCGGCGCAGCGCGTCGCGTTTCGCTGCCAGCACCGCGTCGGTCGCCACCAACCCATAACTGGGAAGATTGATCCCGCCGTCGCTGGCCATCAACGCTTTCGACGGGCGCGCCTTCCGCGCCACCGGCAAGGCGCTGCCGAGGATCGACATCAGTCCGTCGGCGCGGCCGGCGGTGAAAGTGCCGAACAACGCCGCCGGATCGACCATCATGATGGTCGTGGTTTCTCGGCTCAGCCCGCCGGACTTCAGCCATAAATCGATGAACGGAGCCCACGGACTGGCGGCGAAGCAAACGATGCTCTTGCCGCGAAAGTCTTGCGCTTTGTTCAGGCCGCTGTCCTCCGCGACGATCACCGCGAGGTCGGTGGCGCGGCCGAACCCGGCGAAGGCTTTCAGCGTCGCGCCATTGCCCGCCGCCTGGGACAGCAGTCCGACCTGGATCTGTCCGACATCGAACTGACCAGCGTTGACCAGTTGCAGCGTGTTGGCGGAGCCGCGGCCGTCCTGGACATCGACCTCGAGACCGGCGTCCTTGAACCAGCCGTTGACGTTCGCCAGATGCATCGCCGCGTGCAATCCCCACGGCAGGAAGTCGAGCTTGACGGTCAGCGCGTCGGCGGCGCGGGCGACGTGGGGGAGCGCGAGTGAGGCCGCGCCTGTCAGCACGAGGCGGCGAGAGGCTTTTGTCACGGCACGGTCAAACGTCACGCTGCCCTCCTTCAAATTGAGCTGCGATCTGGCGTTTCCGCGCCGATGCGGGTTCTGAGCGATCGCTTATCCGGCGTGGGTAGCGAAGGCCGCCGCGCGGGGTGGTGTCAATAGGGCGGTCTGACTACCCGCCTCGACCCAATGCGGACCAACGCCGCTATGCAATCGTGGCCAGCGCGCGATCCACGGCCGCCTCCGCGTGGATGGCGGTCGTATCGAACAGCGGGACGGCACTATCCTCAGGACCGATCAGCAGCATGATCTCGGTGCAACCGAGGATGACAGACTGGGCGCCGCGCGCGATCAGACGTGCGATTATCTCGCGATATGCCTAGCGGGACGCAGGTGAGACATGCCCCTGGACCAATTCATCGTAGATGACACGATGAACAACCTGACGATCCGGTTCGTCGGGTACGATCACGTCCAGACCGTGTCGTATCGAAAGGCGTCCTTTATAGAAGTCCTGCTCCATGGTGAACGCGGTCCCCAAAAGCCCGACGCGCTGATATCCCGCCGTCCGGATACGCTCGGCCGTCGGATCGGCGATGGGCGGCAACGGGATCGCGATGGCGGCCTGAACCTCATCCGCCATGCGGTGCATCGTGTTGGTGCAGATGAGGATGAAATCCGCGCCGCCTCGTTCCAGGCGTTTGGCGGCCTCGATCATGAGCGATGTCGCGTCAGCCCAGAGCCCGGCATGCTGCAATGCCTCGACCTCGGCGAAGTCGAACGACCACATCAGGCAACGGGCGGAGTGCAGCCCGCCGAGCCGTTCGCGCACTCGCTCGTTGATGATTCGGTAGTACTGGGCTGAGCTTTCCCAGCTCATGCCGCCAAGGAGTCCGATGATCTGTTGTGACACGCGGGTGCTCCGATCGGTTCAGGCCACGAAACGGCGTGCATCACCCCGTGGCAAGGTCCGCCATCGCCTCCGTCCCCGTCGGGACATGCCGAGCCGCGCGAAGCCCTTCGTCGTCCCAGTCCATGCCGCCGGCCAGCGAGCGCGCCGCCACGATCTCCCCCGCGCGGCGCTGCGTGTGATCGGTCAGCGGCCGTTCCCGGCTTTCCCACAATGCCAGGGCATCCGGCACGCTGCGTCGCTCATCCAGCGCCACGGCGAGGGCCAGGGCGTTGCTGATCGCGGTGTTCATCCCCTGTCCCAGAGTTGGCGGCATCGCGTGCGCGGCATCGCCGAGAATCGCGACCTTGCCTTCCGACCAACGATCCAGCGCGGCCGTTTCGTAGGTGTCATGACGGCCGCGCGTGCCGAGCCGTGTCAACACCGGCTCGAGTTGCGGAAAACACGCCAGCCAGGGTTCCGGCCGAACCGGGACCGCGGACGCCTCGGTATCCGTCACCGGCGCCATCATCGCGAGATAAAGTTCGTCATCCGAAACGGGCGAACACAGCACCCGCAGCGTGCGCTCCTTCACGTACCAGAAATCGATGACATGCTCCCACTGATCGCCGCGCAACGAGCCGCGTTCGACCAGCACGCGGGTCAGTCCGTCGGCAAAATGACGGCGCTGCTGGCCCAGTTGAAACGCATCCCGCACGCGAGAGCGAACCCCGTCCGCGCCGATCACCAGATCCGCCGGCAACCGAGATCCATCCTCAAGAATCAGCACGCCGTCGCCCGTTGCGCCCGCGGCCGTCGAATCCGTTACGATCTCCGCCCCGGCGTGGAGCGCGGCGTCGTACATCGCGGCGTAAAGATGTTGCCGCGTGACGCTCATGAACGGGTCCTTGCCCGGTAGATTCAGCGCCTCCGCCGAGGTCCGCACGTCATTGGTGCGCGTTTCATAGCACGGCGGCCGCGGCGCCCCTTCCGCCACCGCCGCGTAAGCGCCGAGCGCTCGCAGCACCAGGATCCCATTGCCCCAGATATGAATCCCGGCGCCGAACGCGCGCGGCGTCGGGCTGGTTTCGTGCACCCGGACGCTCCAGCCGCGCTGGCACAAGGCGGTCGCGGCGGCGAGGCCGGCGAAACCAGCCCCCGCGATCTCGGCGTGGCGAGCAGCGGCCATCGTTATTCCGCCGCCGCCAGACGCACCCGCGACGGATACAGCGCGCGCACCCGTTCCTGCGTGTAGAGATCGGTCCAGTTGGCCCAGGCCCGATCGGTCACCTGCCGAGGATCGTAACCACGCTCTGGGATCTGCATCCGCTTGCCGCCGATGTGTACGTGCCGGATCCGGGTCTTATCTTGCAGGATCGCGATATTTTCCAGCGGCGAGCCATCCACCGCGATGAAGTCCGCGAGCCGGCCGCTTTCCAGCACGCCGACCTGGCCGCCCTTCGCCATGAAGCGCGCGGTGACCGAGGTCGCGCAGCGCAGCGCCTCCGCCGGGGTGAAGCCGAGGTCGCGCACGAAAATCTCCAGTTCCATCGCGTGCCATTCGCCGTAGGGCGTGACGGCGAAACCGGAATCGGTTCCGGTCATCATCGGGATGCCGGCCTTGCGCGCTTTATGCATGTTCTCGCAGGCGATGGCGTATTCGCGCGCGACGTCGGAGATGCGGCCCTTGATCGCGGCCGGTTCGTGCGCCTGGGTGAAGTCGATGATGTTGCGCGGGAACGTCATGGTCGGGCCGATCGCGCAGCCCGACTTCAACATCTCATCGATGCACTCGTCGTCGAGATACGTCGCGTGGAAAATCAAATCGACACCGGCTCGGGCGGAATACAACGTGGCCTCGCGGCCGCGTGCATGCACCACGACACGCTTACCCTGTCGATGCGCTTCGGTAACCATGGTGGTGCATTCGTCCTGATTGAAGGCGGCGACCAGCGTGCCGTCTTCCCGGGTCTGCACGCCGTCCATCGCCAGCTTGATGCAATCGACACCGTTCTTGACCTGAACACGGATTTCCTCGATCGCCTCGTCCTTATTGGTGACCAGGCGGCCAATGGACGTGTCGGGCACGCCGATCCAGGTCGGATACCAATCGGTCAGTCCCTGGCGTGTGGTTAAATAACGGCCGGCGGCGGTGACGCGCGGGCCCTCGAACAGGCCGAAATTGATCGCGTTGCGCACCGACAGACTGATCTGGCCAGCATCGCCCGGGGCACAAATCGACGTGTAACCGGCCGCGACCACTTTCTGGGCGAAGAATAACGCCCGCAGCGCGCGGAACTCCATTGGCTGATAGAGGTCGATGTCCTCCTCACTTTTGGCGTTGCCGTAAGCGAGATGCGTGTGCACGTCGAGCAAACCGGGCATCACGAACAGGTTGGAATAATCCAGCACCGTGTCGTGCACGGCGACGGGCGGCGCGCCGGCGGTGTCGCTGACGAACGCGATCTTGCCGTCATCGCCGAAGCCAAGCGTGACGTCGCTTTTCGCCGCGGTCTCATCGCCGGCGAACAGGGTACCGCATCGCACATGTGTGGTCATGGTCCGTCTCCCGGAGTTATTTGAAGCCTTGCACATCGTATGCCGGAAAAGCGGCGGCGCGAAGTTCCGGCGTCGCGGCGCGCGGTTCGAAATGCGGGATCGCGTCCAGCAGGGCCCGCGTGTAGTCGTCGCGTGGATGCTCGAACACGGCGCGCGCCGGGCCGGCTTCGACGACGCGGCCCTGGCGCAGCACGACGATGTCGTCGCACAGCATGCGCACGACGTTCAGGTCGTGGCTGACGAACAGCAACGCGATATCGTCCTCGCGCCGCAAACGGTCGAGCAATTGCAAGATCACCGCCTGAATGGAAACATCCAGCGCGGCGGTCGGTTCGTCCAGCACCAGCAGTTTCGGCCGCGGCGCGATGGCGCGCGCGATGCCGACGCGGGCTTTCTGGCCGCCGGAGAGTTGGTGCGGAAAACGCTCCAGCAAATCGGCGGGCAGACCGGCGCGCGACGCCGCTTCATTCACCCGACTGTCCAGAATGCCGCCATTTCGCAAACCTTCGAGTCGGCGCAGCGGATGCGCGATGCTGTCGAACGTGGTGAAGCGCGGATTGAGGCTGTCGTTGGGATCCTGGAACACGATCTGGATGTCGCGACGAAGGGGAGATTGGTGAAACTCCCTGGCTGGCACGCGCGAAATCGATTCGCCGAGGAATATGATGTCGCCGGCGTCGATGTCGATCAGGCGGCAAATCATCCGCGATAATGTGGTCTTGCCCGAGCCGGATTCACCGACCAACCCCAAAGCGCCACCGGGCGCGATGCTGAACGACACGTCATCGACGGCCTTCACGCCGCCGGCGAACGTCTTCACCACGTTGCGCAGGTCCAACAACAATCCGGTGCCCGCCGGCCGTTGCGGTGCCGCCACCACCGGACGCGGCGCACCGTCCGCCAGGTCCTCCAACCGCGAATGCCGGGTCGGAGAGGCCGCGATCAGCCGCCGCGTGTAGGGGTGCCGCGCCGATTGAAACAACGCCTCGGTCGCGCCGCGTTCGACCACCAGACCGCGTTCCATCACCGCGATCTGCCCGCAATACCGCGCCGCCAACCCGAGATCGTGGGTGATCAAAATCATCGCCATGTCGCGTTCGGCGGTGATGCCGGACAGCAGATCCATGACGATCTTCTGCGTGGTGACATCCAGCCCGGTGGTTGGTTCGTCGGCGATCAACAAAGCCGGTTCGCAGGCGATCGCCATCGCGATCATCACGCGTTGGCACATGCCACCGGAGAGTTCACCGGGATACGCGTACCGCCGCCGCTCCGCGTCCCTGATCCGCACCGCCCTTAACAACTCCAATCCCTGGGCCTTCGCCTCCGCCATGCCGATCTTTCGGTGCGCGCGCAGCACGTCGGCGATCTGGTCCTCCACCGTGCGGATCGGATTGAGCGCCGCGCGCGGATTCTGGAAGATCATCGACATGGCGGCGCCACGCAGGCCGCGCAACTCGCCGGCGCCGATGCGGGTGATGTCACGGCCCCGGAATGTCACGCGCCCGGAAGCGATCCGCCCCGCGCGATCCAGTAATCGCATGATCGCCAATGACGTGACCGACTTGCCGGACCCGCTCTCACCCACGATGCCCAGAGTTTCGCCGGCGCCGATCGAGAACGAAACACCGTGCAACGCATCGACCGTGCCATTGCGCGTGGAAAAGCTGACCTTGAGGTCATCGACGTCCAGCAGCGGCGGCGTCATGTGCGCATCCGCGGGTCCAGGATATCGCGCAGCCCGTCGCCCAGAAGATTGAAGCACAGCACGGTCAACATCAGCGCCAGGCCGGGAAATCCCACCAGCCACCATTTTCCGGTGGTGATGAAGCGCGCGCCCTCGGCGACCATGATGCCCCATTCCGGCGTCGGCGCCTGCACGCCCAGACCGATGAACGACAGACCGGCGGCGTTCAGGATGGCCCACCCGAGATTGAGTGAAATCTGCACCGCCATCGCCGGAAGGACGTTGGGCAGCAGGAAGCGGAGCACGACGGACAGATGGCCCTCGCCGCAGGCGCGCGCGGCCTCGACCCAACCGGCGTCGCGGCGAACGTTGACCTCGGCGCGGGCGAAGCGTGTGTAGAACGGAAGATTTATGATCGCGGTGGCGATGACGATGTTCTCCACGCGGTTGCCCATCGCGGCGACCAGTGCCATCGCCAGCACGAACAGCGGGAACGCCATCAGCACATCGACGATGCGGCCAACCCAACGATCCAGTCTTCCGCCGCGGTAGCCGCAGAAGCCGCCCACCACAGCGCCGGTGACGAAGGACAAACCGACCGCGGAAACGGCGATCGACAGGTCCAGACGAGTCGCCACCAGAATACGGCTCAGAATATCCCGACCGAGTTGATCCGTGCCGGCCCAATGCTCGGCCGAGGGCGGTTGCAGCGCGTGCGAAACGTCCGACGTGATGGGGTTATACGGCGCCAGCCAGGGCGACAACACCGCGACCAGGACCACCAGCGTCATTCCGGTGGCGGCGAGCGCGGTGACCGGGTTGCCGCGCAGCACGAACACCGCATGGCGCGTGGTCGCGCTCATTCGACCGACATCCGCGGATCGGCGATGCCGTAAAGCACGTCGATCAGAACGTTCACCATTACGAAAATCGTCGCCATCAGCAGCACGAACGCCTGCACCGGCGCGTAATCCGCGGCCAGCAACGCATCCAGCGCGTATGAGGCAACGCCGGGCCATGAGAACACTTTCTCGACCAGGACGTTGGCGCCCAGCATGGTGGAGAAGACGATGCCGGTGATGGTCAACACGGGGAGCAAGGCGTTGCGCAACGCGTAAACCACGATGATACGCGCGCGAGACAATCCCATCGCTGAAGCGGTGCGGATGAAGTCGCCGCCGAGCACGCTCAACATCGAGGCCCGGGTCATGCGGGCGAGCGGCGCCAGGACGAACAGCGCCATCGTGCAGGCCGGCAGCAACAACTGAGTGAACGCGGCCCACCAGCCGGCCCACTCGCCGGTCAGCGCGAAGTCGATGAGATAAAAGCCGGTGATCTCGGGCGGGCTGGCGGCGAAGATGTCGATGCGCGCGGTGGGATCGGGCGCCCAGCCGAGCAGGTAGTAAAACACGTAGATCAGCAGCAGGCCGGAGACGAATGTGGGCACGCAGACGCCCAGAGTGCATAACATTCGCACGAAATGATCGACCGGCGAACCGGGCCGCAACGCCGCCGCGACGCCCAAAGGCACGGCGAACAGCAAAGCGATGAACAACGCACAGAAGGTCAGTTCCAGCGACGCCGGCAAACGCCGCCGCATATCGGTGGAGACCGGCTGGCCAGTGGTCAGCGAACGCCCGAGATCGCCGGTCGCCACGTCCTTCAAATAAAGCACCAGTTGCACCGGAATTGGCTTATCCAACCCCATCTTGTGCCGCAGTTCTTCAATCTCGGCTTTGCCGGCACTCGGTCCGGAGGCAAAGAACACCGCGGGATCGCCGGGCATGACGCGCATCAGGATGAAGGTGATGACGACCACGCCCAAAAGCGCCGGGATCGACGACAGCAGCCGCTGTCCGACGCGACGCGCGATCGCCAGGACGGTGCCGCGCACGCCTTACGTCCGCTTAAGATCCCGGAAATCCGCCTGACGATAGAATTGATAGGTGTAGCCATCGATGTTCGACGCCATCACGGCGTCGTGGTTGGGCTGCCACAGCATGATCAGCGGCACGTTCTGAGCGAAGATCGAAATCATCTTCTTGCACTCGTCGTCGTACTTCGCGGAATCGCGCTCGAAATGGGCCGCGGTCGAAAGTTGCTCGATGTCGGTGTTCTTCCAACTCGAGAAATTCCAGCGCTGGTCGCGGGTGAAGTAAAGCCAGAAGAAGTAAAACGTGGCGGGCAGCCAGGCGGTCGCGCCGTCGGTGTAAAACGGCAGCTTTTTGTCGGACTCCAGCGTGGCGAATTCGGCGTCGGGCTTCTTCTGAATCTCCACCTCGATCCCGGCTTTCCCAAGCGCTTCCTTCAACAGGGCGGCCATGGGTTCCGCGGTGGCGGCCTGGCCGGTGCTGAACGCGAACGTGGTCTTGAAACCCTCCGGCATCCCGGCCTCGGCGAGCAATTGCTTCGCTCGTGCCAGATCGGTTTTCAGCGGG
The DNA here is from genome assembly GCA_003164305.1 of Acetobacteraceae bacterium. The sequence continues at coordinate 1,477 of PLSZ01000309.1, read as the reverse complement.
ATCGGTTGCGGGAAGTCGCTGTCCGGCGGCGAGCCGCTCCAGTCCCCACCGTAAAGCCGGCGGCCGCGGGTGAACAGAGCGGCTTTGAACATGTCCTCGTACGGCAGGGCGGCCGCGATGGCCTGCCGCACCTTGGCGTTGTCGAATGGCGCCAACTGAGTGTTCATCGATATGTGGGTGAAGCCGTTGGTTTGCGGGACCGAAACGACCTTCGCCTTCTTCGACTTCTCCATCGTCGGAATGTCGCTGGCGGCGAGGTCGATCGACAGGTCCGCGTCGCCCTTTTCGATCAGGTTGGCGCGGGTGGCGGGCTCCGGCACGGTCTGCACGATGATACGGGTGAAGAACGGTTTCCGCCCGTCGGCACCGCCCTTCCAGGCCTCGTTACGGTGGATGATGACGCTTTCGTTGGGCTTGAAGCTGTCGACGATGTAGGCGCCGCCGGCCGCGCTGTTGGATTTCAGCCAGTCCAAAGCCCAGGGATCTTCGGCGGTGACGTGCTGTTTGGCGAGCTTGCTGTTGATCATGATCGCGTACGGCACGCACAAATTGGCCAGCGTCAGCCGGTCGGGCTTAGGCACCGTGACCTCGATCGTGTGGTCGTCAACGATGCGAAACTGGTCCGGACTGGTCATCGAGCCGGAAGACAACTGTGGCGGGGCCAGGGACTTCGCTGAAACGGCCCGATCGAGCGACCACTTGATGTCCTCGGCGGTGACGGGCGAGCCGTCGTGCCAAACTGCGTCCGGGCGCAGCATGACGGTGATCTTCAATCCGTCGGCGCTAATCTGAAAGCCCTTCGCCAGTTCGCCGCGGATTTGCGTCGAGTCAAACACCCAGTTGTCGCCAAGCTTTTTGCGGCCGAACGCGAACAGCCGGTCGTACACGTTCATGGCGAGGCCGAACGATTCGCGGGTCGAACCGGGCACCGTCGGATCGAGCGTGTTGACATTGTTGCCGGTCACGTAGCGCAGCGTTTCGGCCCGGCTCTGGCCGAAGGCGACACGCGGCAAAGAGGCCAGACCCGTGAGACCGCTGACGCCCTGAAGCACCGATCGACGATTGACGTTCATCATGTACCACCCGGATGCGAAGAGACTGACGTTTCATCCCGGGTGTCGCTTTATGCGCGAGCGTAACCGGTCATCGGCGGAGGGCGCAACCGGGCGAGCAGCATATGACGCACGGTCTCGATGCATTTTCCGGCCCCGGTCCGGCGAATGCATGGAAACCACTCAGTTTCCGCTGAAATTAACAGCAGTGGCCGCGTTGATGTCGCCACTTGAAAGGCACCTTGACCCTCGGCGCGCACGCCCCGCAGTATCCGGGTACGCCGCATGTCCGAAGTAAGGAGGCACGTCGTGGTCGATAGAGCACCGTTTCTGAATGCCGCCTACAGCGCCTACCATCATCGCGGATTACCCGCGGAAGATCAGGAGATGTCCCGCGTCGGGCCGGACACGCCCTGCGGCGAATA
>PLSZ01000349.1 GCA_003164305.1 Acetobacteraceae bacterium | reverse complement strand
TCGCTCGTGGTCTTGGAGCAGATCAACACCACGAACGGCATCGGCTACCTGATGAACCGCGCACGAGACTACGGCCAAACCGACATCATGGTGGTTGGACTGGCGGTGTACGCGATCCTTGGTCTGGTCTCCGACACAGTCGTTCGCCTGTTGGAACGTCGCGCGCTGTCATACAGGAAGGTGCTCGGCGCGTGACCGTCCATCTGCGCGACGTCTGGCGCGGTTTTTCCGGGCGGCGTGTGCTGGACGGCATATCGCTGGATTTCGATCCGGGCGAGTTCGTGGCGCTGATCGGGCGCAGCGGCTCCGGCAAAAGCACGCTGTTGCGCGCCATGGCGGGCCTGGATGACGACGTCGAGGGAGACGGGACCATCATCGTTCCCGACAACCGCTCCGTCCTGTTCCAGGACTCGCGCCTGCTGCCCTGGGACACAGTACTGCACAACGTCACGCTTGGGCTGCGCACGCCGGATGCCGAGCAACGCGGCCGAGCCGCTCTGGCCGACGTTGGCCTCGCCGGCCGAGAAGATGCATGGCCCAACGCGCTGTCAGGCGGCGAGCAGCAACGGGCGGCGCTGGCTCGCTCTTTGGTCCGTCAGCCCGCGTTACTGCTGGCCGACAAGCCGTTTGGGGCACTGGATGCTCTGACCAGGATCCGGATGCACGAACTGTTGTTCCGGCTGATGGAGCGCCACCGTCCAACCGTCCTGCTGGTTACTCACGACGTCGAGGAAGCGTTGGTTCTGGCGGACCGTGCGCTGGTGATGGAGCAAGGCGCTATCATCCTCGATCAGACCATCGATCTGCCCCATCCACGTCGAAAGTCCGACGGCCGTTTCGAATCCCTCAGGGATCAATTACTCGATGCCCTGGGCGTCGTGATCCATGCCTGACGGACCCCACTTCACGCCGCGACGCCGGTCCGTCCTTGCCGGGGCGCGACTCGCGACGTAAGCGGGCCACCGCGCGGCAACCGCGGCGGGAGAACATCAATGTCCAGAAACAGAGCGCCACAGACAATCGCGGTAGCGAACGGAATTGGCGAAGATAGCGCCTTTGGGGCCGTGACGCCGCCACTTTACCTGTCCACCAATTTTACCTTCGAAGGCTTCGAACGGCCAAGGCAGTACGATTACACGCGTTCGGGCAATCCAACGCGCGACCTGCTGGCCGGCACCATCGCGCAGTTGGAGGGCGGCGCCGGAGCCGTGGTCGTCGCCACCGGCATGGCCGCCGTGGATCTCTCGCTGTTCAGCCTGGAACCAGGGGACCTCATCGTGGCCCCGCACGATTGCTACGCCGGAACGTGGCGCCTGCTGAGCGCGCGGCGGACGAAGCGGCAGTTCGACGTGGCGTTCGTCGATCAAAGCGACCCGGACGCGCTGGAGGCGGCGATTGCACGCGCGCCAAAGCTCGTCCTGATCGAAACCCCGAGCAACCCGCTGATGCGCGTCGTCGACATCCGCAAGATCGCCGCGCGCGCGAAGGAAGCCGGAGCGAAGACCGTGGTCGACAACACGTTTTTGTCGCCGGCGTTGCAGCGGCCGATCAGCCTTGGGGCGGATCTGGTCGTGCATTCCACGACCAAGTTCCTCAACGGCCATTCGGACGTGGTCGGCGGTGTCGTTGTCGCCGCGACCCAGAAGGACGCCGACGATCTTCGGTACTGGGCTAACGCCACCGGTGTTACGGGCTCCCCTTTCGATGCATTTCTGACGTTGCGTGGTATCCGCACATTGTTCACACGCGTCGAAACCCAGCAAAAGATCACGGCTGCGGTCGTCGCCTTCCTCGACGCGCATCCCGCCGTGCGGGTCGTGCATTACCCAGGGCTCGCCACGCATCCCGGACATGAGATCGCCAGTGCACAGCAAAGCGGCTTTGGGTCGATGCTGAGCTTTGAAATCATCGGCGGTACCGACGCGGTACGCCGTTTTGTCGAAACTGTAGAATTGTTCACACTGGCTGAATCGCTGGGAGGTATTGAAAGCCTGGTGTCCCACTCCGCCACCATGACCCACGCCAGCATGACAATGGAAGCTCGGCGAGCGGCCGGGATCAGCGACAGTCTTATCAGGCTTTCGATCGGGCTTGAGAATGAGGCGGACCTTCTGGCCGACCTCGCACGCGGCCTGGATGCAGCGATGGGGCGGGCCGTGTAGCGGGAGACTTTGGTCGGCGCCGGCCCGCCCGACGCCATCACCGCGAGTGATCCAGCTTCGCGGAACGCGTGGCTCGCGCCGTCGCCGCCGGCGAAGGAGCGCGTCGCCGGATAGGTATCACGTTATCTATTAGCAGTTTCCTATTGATCACTTCATGAAAACGTGATTACAGACCATCAACGCCTGGTCAGCGCGGATCGACGTCCACCGGCCCGTCCGCGACCGGCGCCAGAACGCGGTCGGTGCAAACACGCCAATCCTGTTCTTGTCCTCTCGACGCCCGGAGAGGCGCCGCAACCAGGAGCCGATCCATGACGCTTCGCCTCACCGCCGCGCTGTTCTCGCTGCTCCTCTCCGCGTTACCCACTCGGGCCGATCCGCTCGTGCTTCGTTTCGGCTACCCGGGGATCGGCGTCGACAACCGCCAATTCGCCGGCGGTGACATCGTTGCCGTCGCCCATGCCGAGCACTACATCGAGAACGAGTTCGCCAACGATCCCGACGTCAAGGTGGAATGGACGTTTTTCCGCTGCGCGGGACCGGCGTTGAATGAATCGCTCGCCTCCGGCCACCTGGACTTCGCGGCGGGACTGGGCGATCTGCCCGCCATCGTCGGCCGCGCGAATGGGCTCAAGACGAAATGGCTCCTCACCGACAATGTCCGAGGCACGATTTACCTCGCGGTGCGGCCTGGCTCTGGGATCAACCGGATCGAGGACCTGGCAGGGCACAAGCTGTCGCAGTTCAAAGGCACCAATCTGCAGCTCGCGGCAGATCGGGTGCTGGCCGCGCACGGATTGACCGAAAAGAATGCTCGCTTCGTTAACCTGGACTTCGCCAATTCAATCGCTGCCTTGTCGGCCGGTGATATCGATGGATCGTTCGGCAGTGTGGGACTGTTCGATCTGCGGCGTCGGGGCGTGGTATCGATTGTCTACGGCACCAAGGGCGACGACCCGACGTTCGGGCGCAATTCCTCAATCTACGTTACGGAGGACTTCGAGCAGGTGCACCCCGAAGTGGTTCGGCGAGTCGTCCGGGCTTTCGTCAAGGCTGCTCGTTTCGGCGCCGATGAGAAAAACTGGGACGCGGTTTTCGCGATCTGGTCGAAGACCGGGCTCCCCGCCGAAAGCTACCGCGCGGACTTCGAAAATGAGCCGCTCGCGAACCGGCTCACGCCGTTAATCGACCCCTACGTGATCGCCCGATATCGTGATCAGGCCCAACGCACGCGAGATTACGGATTGCTGCGCAAGGACGTCGATGTCGATGGCTGGGCCGCCCGCGGCTATCTCGATCAGGCGTTGGAGGAACTGCACCTCCAGCATTTCTGGCCGACTTACGACGCGGACGGCAAAAAGCTCACCAGCGGTGAGGTCGAAACCACCGGGAACGCCACCCAGTGACGGTTCGCGACGCGAGACGATCCACGGCAACGGCGGCCGCCAGCCTTCTCGTTCCACTGCTGTTGCTTGGCCTGTGGAACATGATGGCGCGCCGCGGGTGGTTGCCCGACCAGATTTTGCCGGCTCCGGGCGTGGTGCTGGCGACCCTGCGTGAGTTCACTGCCAGTGGGGAATTGGGCGACGCCACGCTGATAAGTCTTCAGCGCGTCGCCGAGGGCTTCCTCGTGGGCGCCGGCGGCGGATTGCTATTCGGTGGAGCGATCGGGCTTTCCTCTCGGCTGAACAGTTTGTTTGGCCCGACGTTTCTGGCTCTCGCGCAGGTACCGTTGCTCGCGTGGATGCCGCTGATGATCCTTCTGGTGGGTATCGACGAAGCGTTGAAGGTGATCCTGATCGGTATCGCGACTTTCATCCCCGTCGTGCTGAATGTGGCCCAGGGAGTGCGCGACGTTCCGGTGGCGCTGCGGGAAGTCGGCCGCGTGCTGCTGTTCGATCGATGGTCGATGGTCACCCAGATCGTGTTGCCAGCGGCGGTACCGTCGATCTTTACCGGACTTCGGGAAGGCCTCGCCAATGCGTGGCAGACGGTGATCGCCGTCGAGCTGTTCGCCTCCTCCGAAGGACTCGGCTACGTGATGTCATGGGGGCGACAGCTGTTTCAGCTTGATTTGGTGCTCGCCGTCGTGGCGGTGCTCGCGGTGATAGGGCTCTCGATGAACCTGGGTCTCACGCGCCTGGAAGGCCGGCTGGGACGCTGGCAGGTGCGGGTGCCATGACCGGCGGTGCTTTGCCCTGGCGCCCGTTGCTGGTCCCTCTGGCCGGGCTCGCGGTTTGGGAGGCGATGAGCCACATTGGGGGCGTTTCCAACCAGATTTTGCCGCCGCCGGAAGCCGTCGCGCACCGGCTGTGGGATGGCTTCGCCACTGGCGGTCTGTCCGTCGATCTCGCGGCGAGC